>UQXB01000026.1:0-28311 GCA_900544935.1 uncultured Collinsella sp. | reverse complement strand
CGCCGAATGCTCGCCATCGAAATTTATCGATGGCCTATTTCAGACTGTAATGGGGCGGTCCCCCGCACATAAGCCGATCACCCCGGAAGCGGTTGGATCCGAAGCCGTTGAGGCGAACCTCAGGTCCCTTTTCTGCGAGCGCCCAGGGCGCCACACGCGTGCACAGACTGTCGGTTCGACGTAGAAGCCTCAGCCGTAGCAACGGATTGCCCGGCGAGAGATCGCCACGGGCGGATATTAAACTGCAAAGACGAGCGTCGGGAAGACACGCCGAGGTCGCCGCGGACGGGTTGATATAGGGAGAGGGCCTGACCCCATATCGTTGGGGCCAGGCCCGATTTTGCCTCTTGACAATGTCCTGCTCATATTAAAAGGAACGTCCCCAAGTGCCAAGGGTGTCCCCAACAACTAGTTGAATGGGGTCGGGATTGGAGCTGGGGAGGTAGCGGATTTCTAGCTCTATGCCGAGTTCTTGCAGCTCTTTGAAGGCGGCGACGTCTGTGTCGTCTACGGCAACTGTGGGCGTCGCGGGACGCTTGCCCTCCCCTGCTTGCATGTGACCGATACTGATCTTGGTAATGGGCACACCGCCCTTGACCAGCGCGAGCGCATCCGCGGGCGACGCCACCATGATGAGAATCCATTGGCGCGGCGTTGCGGTATGAATGATGTCGATGGTCCTTTGCACCGAGAAAAACCGCGTCCACACGCCCTCGGGCGCCGCGACCCTCATAGGCGCCCACTTGCGCGAATCCGCCGCAATCTCGTCGTTGACGATTAGAACGAGGTTGGAACCCATAGCCTCGTTCCACAGCTCAACGTCTTGCCCGTAAATAAACCGGTCATCGATACGCGTGAGAAGGATCTTGGGTTGAGCCATGGCAGTCCCATTCTGTTTGAGACTCGTAAGAGCGAGACATCACGTCTCCAATATTAGTGCATTTAAAGTGAGAAAAGCCGTCAGAACCCTTGCGCGGATGTGCGATGTCCCGTATCATAGACAGCCGTTGATGCCTCAGTTGCGTCACCACATGGCCGCCAGCGTAGCTCAGTTGGTAGAGCACCGCTCTCGTAAAGCGGGGGTCACCGGTTCGAGCCCGGTCGCTGGCTCCATTGCACAAGATAGCCGCCTTCGGGCGGCTTTTTTGTTGCCGATTTCGAGCGCACATCCGCTAATGCAAGCACATCGCCGCCGGCAACTCCCCACTCAACAACAAGCCCCGCCAACCGCAATCCCAAAAGGAACCGCGATCAGCGGGGCCTAAGCGCGCTCCTCCAAAGGAAAACGCTCACAACACGAACAGCTCAGCCGAGCAGTGCGCTACTCCTCCCAGTAAGCGTCTGCAAGCAGCTTAAAGCAGATCTTCTTGACCGGCTGTGCGCCATCGCCCGGGAACTCGAGCGTGGGCATGTGAGGCTCGCCGGCAACAAACAGCGCGAACTTGTCGTCGGCAAGATCGCCGGCGATCGAAGCGTCGGAATCGACCAGATCGTAGTCGTCCTTCTCGTCAAACTCCTGAACCAACGTCAGGCTGCCCGTGGCAACCTTAAAGGCCTCGCGACCCTCGACATCGATCTGCAGGTCGTGATAGCGCTGATGCGTCTCATAGTGAGCCTCGGCCTCGGGACGCGTCGTGGGAGCCATGACGTTCGCATAGACCTTGTCGCCCAGAATCGGATGGCTGCCGACCTCGAGCTGCGCCGGGTCGTTCTCCTCGAGCCAGTCGATCAGCACGTCGAGGCCCTTGAGCATTCCGCGATACTCCTCGATATCGCCCAATGCACCGTAAATCATCTAAATCCCCTCTCGGATCGTTTCCTTGGCGGCTACTCGGCAAACGCATTACCAAAGCTGTTGCCGCCCACATACGTCTCGACCAGGGTAAGGTCGGGACTGAACACGACAGCGTCGGAGTCGTGCCCCGGCATAATGCTACTGCACTTGTCGTCGACATGAGCTAGCAAGCGATGCCGGGGCCGCAGCACAAGCTCCTACAGCTCGGTCACGACAACGCCGTTGTAGACCTCGTCCCAACGATCCATGACCAAGTGGCCAGTCATAGGATCCATGGCATTGAGCTTGCCGCAGGTGTTGGCGGTACGCAGCACCGTCTCGTCGTCCGCGCCAGCAGCAATGGCATGCGCGAAGCCAGCGATAGTGGAGTCACCAGAGCCCGTGGCGTTAACGGCAGGGATATCGGGCGTCTTTGCGCGGAACGCACGGCCATTGTGGAAGCCAACGGAGCCGGCAGCGCCCATGGACACGACGACCCAGGGGATATCGGAGAAGCGGGCATCAGAGGCGAGCGCGGCGCGGAGCTCGTCCACATCGTCGGTGGTAAAGCTCGTACCCAAAAGGCCGTTGATCTCGGTCAGGTTAGGCTTGACCAGCTCGGGCTTAATTTCGGACTTAAGGGCGGCCTCGAGCGAAGCACCCGAGGTATCGAGCAGCACCTTGGCGCCGGCGTTCTCGGCAATGCCCGTGATCTTGGCATAGTAGTCTGCCTCGACACCGCGGGGCAACGAACCCGAGATGGTGACGACGTCGGCCTTGCTCGCAAGCTCGGCGAACTTTGCGGTAAAGGCATCGAGCTCCTCGGGGGCAATCGTCGGGCCGCTCTCGAGCAGCTCGGTCTGGTTGCCGGCGTGGAGGATGTTGAGGCAAATGCGAGTCTCGCCCTTGATGGGCACAAAATCATTCTTAATGCCGTTAGCGTCCATGAGCTCGGCCATATAGGCGCCCATATGGCCACCAAGCAGGCCGGTTGCCACAACATCGTCGCCCAACTGACCAAGGACGCGGGCTACGTTAAGGCCCTTGCCGCCGGCGGTCTTTTCGGGCGTCACACGGTTGACGTCGTCGATGACGAGCTCATCGAGCTGATAGCGCGTATCGACAGACGGGTTCATCGTAACGGTGAGGATCATTTTTAGCTCCTTATCTCGCAGGCTCCTTGTGCCTCGCGATACGAGTCGACAAAACGGAATTACAGAATCTCAATCGTGAACGAGCGAACGACGGTCTCCTTGGGCTTGGCGATAAGGCAGCCGCGCTTGTGCTCAAGCACGTCGTCCTCATCGGAGCAGGTCGAAAGGCCGCCCCAGGGTTCAACTGCCACAAAATCGCCCTCGGGCTTGCTCCACACAATGAGATATGGGAAGCCCTCAAAGCTCAGGCGGACGCCCTTGTCCTCGCCCTTTTTGGAAAGCGTGACCTGACGGCTCTCGAGCACGTCAAAGATGGTCTCCGCAAAATCGAAGAGCTCATGTGACAGAGGCAGCGTCTTTCCCACCATGGGGTTCTTGGAGCGATTGGTCACGTCAATCAAGCCAGTCGAGGGGACGGCAGTGCAAAGCTCAGCAGCCTCGTCCTTCTCAAAGCGCAACTCGTAGTCCGTATAGCCCTCGCCCTCATCGAGCGGACACCTAAAGCCGGGATGACCGCCGATAAAGAACGGCATGTCCTCGGTTCCCTCGTTGGTCACCTCATAGGAGACGCGAACGGCATCTCCCTCAAGCGTATAACGAGCGACAAGCTTAAACGGATACGGATAATCGCTCAGCAGCGCGGCGTTATCCTCCGAAGCCAGGCACATCGCCAGCTCGTTCTCGCCTTGGCTCAGCAGCTCCCACTCCTGTTTGCGCGCAAATCCGTGGCGAGCGAGCTTTACATGATGCCCGGCGAACGTCATGGCATTGTTGTCGCGCAAGCCTCCGCAAATCGGGAAGCAAATCGGTGCCTGGCCGGACCACACGGCGGGATCGCCCTGCCACAGATACTCGCGACCTCCGGCCTCAATCGAGGTAAACGAACCACCAGCCGTGGACACCTTAATAGAAATCGAATCGTTGGAGAGAGCGTATTCCATTGCCCATCCTTTCGAACAACTGCTTTTTTTTGCTCGCAAGAACCCGTCTCGGCCCTGACCAAAGGACAAACCCGCACGTTCATCGATGCGTCCGGTATCCCAGCCATGCAACGGGGTACCATACAGACATTGATGCAATTACAGCTGAAAGGCCTTCTTATGCGAACCATCATCCTCTACGCCTCGCGCCATCACGGCAATACGAAAAAGCTCGTGGACGCCATCGTTGAGGCACACCCCGAGATCGATACCCTCGACGTCAAGGCGCTCGGCAAAAACGAGTATCCCAACCTGCACGAATATCATCTGATCGGTGTCGCCACGGGCATCTATTACTCCGAGATCGACAAAGATATGGCACGCGTGCTCACTAACGTGCTGCAACCGCAGGACAAGGTGTTTGGCCTTATGACCTATGGCGGCAAAAACAAGTGGTACGGCAAGGATATCGATGGCATCTGCCGCATGAGGCAGGCCATCTTTATGGGTGTCTACGGCTGCCCCGGCTTTGATACGTGGGGGCCGTTCAAACTCACCGGCGGTGTCCAAAAGGGACACCCGACCGCTGAGGAAATTAAGGGCGCCGTCGACTTCTTCGACAAGATCGAAGACGAGTATGGCGACATCATCGTCGAAGAGTACGCCAAGCGCGAAAAGCGCCTAGCATACGAGAAGGAGCATCCTGCGGGAGGCCTGGTGGCCGGCGTTAAGCGCACGGCAAAGAAGATCGCTAACAAGCTGTAACTGTGAAGGTGCTTTTGAGCGTTTAACCCATACGGCGGGTCCGAGCAGATTCGGGCCCGCCGTCTTTTTCTATCGTTACTCGGTAAAGGCGTTGCCGACGCTCTGGCCGCCAACATACGTCTCGACGAGGGTGAGCTCATGGTCGAACACGACAAAGTCGGCGTCGCGACCCGGCATGATGCTGCCGCACTTATCCTCGATGTGCGCGGAGCGTGCCGGCACCTCGGTTGCCATGCGAATGGCGATATCGGCGCTGGCGATGCCCCAGTCGACGATGTTCTTAACGCCCTGGGCAAGCGTGAGCACCGAACCGGCAATGCTCTTGCCGTCGGCGAGCCAGCACAGGTTGTCCTTCATGATGACGTCCATGCCGCCACTGGTGTAGCTGCCCTCGGGCATGCCGCCGCAGCCCAGGCAGTCAGTGATGAGCACCGTGTGTTGCCAGCCCTTTGCCTGCAGCAGTGCCTTGATGGCGGCAGGGTTTACGTGTTTGCCATCACAGATGATCTCGGCGTAGGTCTCGGGCGTGGACATGGCAGCACCCACGACACCGGGCTCACGGTGATGCAGCCCGCGCTGGCCGTTATAGGTATGCGTAAAGCAGCTGGCACCGGCGTTGATGGCGGCGATGCACTCATCGTAGGTGGCGTCGGAGTGACCGATGCTGGTCACGACGCCCTTGGCGTTCAGAGCAGCCGCATAAGCAGCGGCACCGTCGCGCTCGGCCGCCATGGCGCTCTTAACGATGCGACCACCCGCAGCCTCCTGCCACTGGTCGAAGACCCCCTCGGAGGGATCGATCAGGTAAGCGGGGTTCTGCGCGCCCACATGCTTCATGGTAAAGAAAGGGCCCTCCAGGTAGATGCCCTGAATGCGAGCACCGCAGAAGTCGGGGCCGCGACCCTCGTCCGCCTGGGCGATAGCGGCGCAGGCGTCCTTGATCTGCTCGACGCCATCGGTGAACGTCGTGGGCAGCCAGCTGGTGGTACCGCGACGGGCGAGCTCGGTCGAGCTGATATCGATGCCCTCGGGATCGTTATCGGTAGTTGAGTGGTTGTAGAAGCCATGGATGTGAGTATCGACCATACCCGGCGCGATCCACGATCCCGTGTAGTCCTTAATCTCGCAAGAGGGCTCGTCGGCCTGCCAGGCGCCAAAGACGCCATCCTCGACCATAAGATAGCCGCCCAGCTGCGGGCCTGCCGGCAAGAAGAACTTGTCAGCCTTAATTGCGTACGTGCTCATATGCACTCCTTGCTTCTAAAGCAGTTGACTGTGGTGATGCTTATACCCAGCACACGTAAAACAAAAAGCGCCCGCCCGCCGTTATGAGCGGACGGGCGCCCTTACAGGGGGACGCGATTAAGCGGTGAAGGGGTGAATCGTCACGCCCTTAACCACGCGGTTGACCGTGCCGGTGGGGCTCGGCGTATCGGGCGTGTTGCCCACGCGCACGGAGTTGAGCAGGCTGATAGCCTGGGCAAACATCACGAACGGCAGAGCAAGGTAGCCCTCGGGAAGTGCCTCGTAGCCCTTAAAGGTGAAGGACTCACCCTCATAGACGGTGGCACCTTCCTGCTGAACGGCGATGGTGTGCTGAGCGATCTCGTCGCCACCGATCTCGTTGAGGATGTCGATGTCGTACTGACGGGTGTAGGCGTCGTTGTTGACGAACACGAAGACGAGCGTCTTATCGTCGACGAAGGACTTGGGTCCGTGACGATAGCCCATGGAAGTGTCGTAAGAAGTGGCAACCAGGCCGTGAGCAAGCTCGAGAATCTTAAGCTGGCTCTCCTGAGCAAGGCCGCCAAAGGAGCCGGAGCCCAGGTAGGTCACGCGGTTGAAGTCGCCAGCGAGGTAATCGGCGACCTCGGACTCGCGAGCGATAACCTCCTCGCCCATCTTGGCGATGGTCTCGACCCACTCGGCCTTCTGCTCGTCAGAGGCAGTGTCGAAAATAAGGGTGGAGAGCAGGGTCATGCAGGAATAAGAACCGGTCATGGCGAAGCCCTTGTCGTTGGCGCGCGGAATGAGCAGCGTCAGCGCGTTGGGATCATCGGCAGACTCGACAGCGAGCTTGCCCTCGGGAGCGCAGGTGATGTTGAGGAACTTGACGTTGTGGACGAGCTCCTTGGCAACGGCAACGGCGGCAAGGCTCTCAGGGCTGTTGCCAGAGCGGGCAAAGGAAACCACAAGCGTGGGGTCCTCGGCGCGCAGGAAATCGCGCGGGGCGCTCACGATGTCGGTAGTGGCGATGGGCTTAAAGTCGTAGAGATCAGTGTTACCAGCGTGACGCAGGTACGGGGCGCAGGTATCGCCAACGTAGTCGGACGTACCGGCACCGGTGAAGACAACGGACAGACGACCCTCGCCCATAGCGCGAGCCTCGGCCAGGAAGGCCTCGATGGCCTCCTTGTTCTCGCGATAGATGTTGAGCGTATCACGCCAAAGCTCGGGCTGCTGAGCAATTTCGGCCGTGGTGATCTGGGCGCCGAGCTCGGTGAGCTCCTCGACACTCTTCTCGAACATTTCTAATACCTCTCTCTAGAAGTAAACCTCTGACGTGCAATTATACACTTCGGTTGGTTATCTGGTAGTAACCAGTTAAATGCAAAGAATCACCATATGGAAACCATGCGAACACTAGTTGCTACGCTGGTGATAAACCTTGTATTTAAACTGATCGGCGCGAGCAACCGAGAGTGTATACTCCACAACCTCGTTTGACTCGTTATACGTAGTCCTGACCAAATCGAGCACAGGCGAGCCCTCGACAATTCCCAAAAGGTGGGCGTCGGTGGGACGGGCTATGCTCGCATAGAACTCCTCTTCGGCCACGCGAATCTTTTGCTGAAAGTCTTGCTCAATCACATCGTAAAGCGGCTTACGCTCCAGCAGCGGCCGCTTTAGGGACAGAAATTGACGAACTGGTAGATAGCTGCGTTCGACCATCATGGGCATGTTGTCGGCAGAACGAAGGCGCTTAAGCTTAAAAATGCGATCGCCGATACGCAATCCCATATGCTCGGCCAGATTCTTATCGGCCTCCATCTCGCAAAACTCGAGAATCGTGGTCTCGGGGGCGCGACCCATCGCGCGCATCTGCTCGGTAAAGCTGTAGGACTGCATAAGATTGGTTGCCTTTGCCGAACGGTCGGTCACAAAGGTACCGCGACCGTGCTGCCGAACCACCAGTCCTAAACGCTCCAGTTCCTGCAAAGCCAGGCGCACCGTGGTGCGCGAGAGACCATAGCGCTCCGAAAGTTCGCGCTCGGAAGGAATCATGTCACCGGCATGATATTCATGGTCAATCTTTTCGGTCAGAATATCGACCAGCTGATCGTAAAGGGGCTGTTTGCGCGCTCCAATCGCCATTCTATCCTCCCTTTTGCTCGAATTCGGCTAACTACCTAGGGTGTTAAGCATTATCAGTCTGCAACACCCGAATCATCAAGAAAACAAAAGCCGCGCGCTCTTTCGAGCACGCGGCTTTTAACATACACATGGCTTAAGGGGTCGGGGTGTGAGCCGCGTAGGGACACACCCCTCAAGCTAGAGCCTTACCAGATGCTCGGCCAGAGACCAAGCGGGCCAGCGCCCAGGATGCCAAGGACGAAGAGCAGGAGAATGCCCTTGGTCGGGGTCCAGCTGTGCTTAGCGAACATGTAGTAAAGCAGCAGCGTAAGCATAAGCGGGACGAGCTTCGGGACGATGGTGTTGAGGGTGTCGGCAACAGAGAAGTTGACCGGATCCTCGGTGACGGTGCCGTAGGTAACGGACTCCATGCCGTTGCCCAAATCGGTGACGCCGCACTCGACAGCGTTGCCGTCGGCATCGGTGGCGGTGAGGGCGTTGCCGTCCTCATCGGTCATGGCCATGGTACCGGCCTCAGCGGTCTCGGTATCGATGCCCTCCATACCGGTGAAGTTCTCGGCCTCCTTCTCGGAGACGATCACGGTATTGGCGGAGAGGCCACGGGTGGTGCCGTTGGGGATCTGGAGGTTGATCTGGGTGCCACCCATGGTGACGACCAGGCAACCGACGACGAAGACGCCCATGATGGAAGCGGCGCGCGTGAAGGCCTGCATGTTGGCGGTCAGAGCGTCAATAGCGCTGGTGCCAAGCTTGTAGGACCAGTTCATGAGCCAGAAGCGCAGAGCGAACTGAACGACGTTGAAGATCACCAGGAAGATGATCGGCGCAGCGGCGTTGCCGTTGATGGCCATGTTGGAGGTGATGCCGGCCGTGATAGGCACGAGCGTCAGCCAGAACAGGGCGTCACCGATACCACCGAGCGGGCCCATTGCGGCGACGCGGACGGCGCGGATCGTGGGGATGTCAACCTTGTTCTGCTCGAGCGAAAGCACGATACCCATAACAAAGGTGACGAGGAACGGGTGGGTGTTGAAGAACTCCAGGTTGTGGCTCATGGAAGCCGCGAGGTCGTTCTTGTTGGTGTGGATCTTCTCCAGACCGGGGATGATGGAGTAGAGCCAGCCAGCGGCCTGCATACGCTCGTAGTTGAACGAGGCCTGCAGGAAGCAGGAGCGCCAAGCCATCTTGTTGAGGGTCTTCTGGTCGAGCTGCGGAGCAGGAGTGAGATCCTCGTAGTGCTCCGGGATCACATACTCATTAGATGCCATCTTCGAAGTCACCTCCGTCAGAAACAGCTGCACCCTTCAGCTCGGTCTGCTGCTGGAAGTCCCAGAAAGCGATGCCGAAGCCGATGAGAGCGAGGATGAGCAGAGCAGGGGTTGCCAGCGAATCGTTGGCAACGGTGATGAGCGCGAGGCCAAAGCCCATGAGGAAGAAGCCCCACATATCGCGGTTCATCATAACCTTGAGCAGGACGGCGAAGCCGACGAAGCGCATCATGCCGCCTGCAGCGGACAGACCGGTCTGCAGCCAAGTCGGAATAGCAGCGGCGATGGTCTGACCGATGGTGGCGCCAGCGATGAAGAACAGGGTGACAACGACAGCGAAGATCAGGCCGAGCAGAGCCATGGCGAAGTAGTTCAGGCGCTCGATGCCCTTGGTGTCCGCGTTGTGAGCCATGTTATCGGCCGTGGACATAAGCGGGGACATAAGCGTGAAGACCAAGGTAACGCCAAGCTGGCCAAGCAGAGCGAACGGAATGGCGAGGCCAACTGCCGCGTTGGGCTCGAGGCCCGTGGCGATAGCGAGAATGGCTGCCATGATGCCGCCGATGACGGCGTTAGGCGGCTGAGCGCCTCCGATCGGCATGTTGCCGATCGTCATGAGCTGATAAGTACCACCCACGAGAAGACCGGTGTTGAGGTCGCCAAGGATAAGACCGATGACGGCGCCGGTGACGATGGGCTGATAGAGAGACTCGAGGAAGTCAAACTGGTCGATTGCCGCGATGAACGTAACAACGAAGACCAGGGCGACCTGAATGATCGAGAATTCCATCTTGCTCCTCCTTTCAAAATATATGTACGCACTTTGGATTTCACGTACAGAATGTCAGGATTTCACTCCTGACAACGTGGATCACGAAGACTACGAGAAGAGCTTGCTCGTGTCCTCAACAGGCGTGCTCGGAACGCGCCTGATCTCCAACTCCACCCCCAATTCCTGCAGCTCTTTAAACGCAGCGACATCCTCGTCGTTAACTGCGACGGAGGTGGCGACTTGGCGCTTTCCTTCCGACATGTGCATGTTGCCGATGTTTACCTTCTTTATAGGCACACCGCCCTTGACGAGCGTAAGCACGTCTTCCGGTGTTTCGGCCACGATGAAGATCTTCTGGCGCGGGCTCGCCTTGCCAATGACGTCGATGGTCTTCTGCAGGGAGAAGAAACGCGTAGCGACGCCGGTGGGAGCGGCCATCTTCATGAGGTTCTGGCGCATGGTGTTGGTCGACACGTCGTCGTTGGCGACGAGGATGAGGTTGGAGCCCAGAGTGGAGTTCCACTGGGTGGCAACCTGACCATGAACCAGTCGGTTATCGATGCGGGTAAGAAGAATGTTGGGTTCTGCCATGTTGATCAGCTTCCTTTCGTTATTTGCTGACGACAGTTACTTGATCTCCTGAATCGCGTAACGCGAAACGTCTACGACGGCTCCGGATCGGACTTTGATCTGGACCTTTTCGCCTTCGATGCCCTTAACGGTTCCGTAGATACCGCCGGCGAAAAGAACCTCCTGACCCGGCTTGAGCTCGGTGTGCAGCTCCTTGAAGTACTTCTGCTTCTTTTTCATGTTGATTTGCGACCAGATGGTGTAAATCAAGCCCATGATGACAAGCAGGCCTAAAAGGGCGACCGAGGAGCTCAGGACGTTGGCTCCGAAATCGGCCATTAGATGCCGTCCTCGTCGCCGAAGATATCCTCTTCGTCGGAGCCGGCAACGGATGCGACCGTCTGGGCGGTGACGCCCGTCTGGCCAACGGTCACGGCCTGCTCGCCAAGCTCGGCGAGCGTGGCATTGCCGCGGAGGAACAGAAGCTCAATAACCATGGGGAGGTTAGTGCCAGTCAGAACCTCGACGTTGTCGACATCCTGGGCAATCATCATCGACTGGTTGAACGGGGTACCACCGAGCAAGTCGGTAAAGACGAGCACGCCATCGCACTCCTCGCGCATGGCGGTAATAGCGGCGCGGAGATCCTCACCGTAGGATGCGGCCTGGTCGCCCTCAAAAGGAACGACGGTAAAAGCAGGCTGGTCGCCGGCAACCATAGCGATAGCACTTGCAAGGCCGGGTGCGAACTGTCCATGACCGGTAAGAATAAAGCCAACCATTCAAATTTCCCTTCCGAAGGTGTGTACGATCTGAGTCCGATGATTTTCGGAAGCCAGCGGGCACTCGCCCTTAAAGCTTCTTAGAAAGCGTTCTTTGAAGACCAGTGGTTTCTAAACTGGTAGTAACCACGTGACGTGTTGTTGTCACTATATCACCCCAGAAGAGGTCGCTTTCGTTGATTCATACGGTAAAACGTTTTTGCACCGCTCACGGTGATAAATCGACCGTTTACCGGTCGTTAACACTTCTACCTGCGGTTTTGAAACCGTTTCGAAATGCTTTGGCAAAAAATCGGATCTTTTCCTGTGTCTAAACAACGCAGGGCGGCTAAAAATAGCGTGTAGAAAAAATGCAGGTCATTGTGAAGATATGTGAATTGGTCTTTTTGACTTAATACCAGTTAGAACCAGTTTTGAGATTATCGGTGAACGGTAGTTTTCGACCGTTCACCGGTTACTTGTAATCGTTTGCAGCTGTTTTCCCATATGAATTAGGGGAACCCGATGGAGCGCTTGCGCAATCACAGGAAATTTTGGCATTTGTCCTTATCCCCCACGCGCCAAACTCCGGCATCCAAAATGAGCTAATAGCTCACGCTAATCGTTTTCAATCATTACTTACTCAGTATCCGTAATTATTTATCGTTTATCGTTAATTCTGATATGATACAAGTATCATCCAAAACGCCGATTGGAGGGGTTATGCTCCATCAAAACGCATCTATATCGAATGAAACCATCAGCCGCGAACAGACGATAGCCAAACTGAGGAAGCTCGCTCGCATCTGCAAATGGGCCACGATCTGCATTACCACCGCGCTCGCTCTGGGGCTCCTCGCAGTCATTGCGATTGACCTTCTACTCATATTGCCTGGCCTCTCCCAAGGCCCGTGTCTCCAATCCGTAGAACTTCAAGCCGGCGAAGGGCCGTGCCTTGCTATCGTCGGTACCGATGTGCAGGCCCCACTTATGCTCGTCGCACACGATGGTCACACTGCCATAGGGAGCCTCTTGATGACATGCCTCGCGCTTACCATCGCGATAAGCGTGCGCAGGCTTTTCTTCAACATTGAAAAGGAAGGCAGGCCCTTTGACCTTGAATGTAACCAGACACTTCGTCGAGTAGGACATTTATTCCTTATCGGCGGCGTTGCCGTGAGGCTTCTTGGCGCCGTAATCACGGGAATGATACTCTCAGGATTTGGCGGCAGCTTTACGGATGCGTTCGTCGGCCAGTTATTCGAGCCCTCCATGCTCTTTGCAGGCCTGATTATTTGCCTGATTGCCAGTATCTTCCGCTACGGGTATATCCTGCAAAAACAAGATGACGAGTTGCTCTAGGGGGAATCCATGATTATTCTGCGGCTTGACCGCATGCTCGCCGAACGCAAGATCTCATCCAAAGAGCTTGCGGAACGTGTGGGCATCTCCCAGGTTAATATGTCACGCATTAAGACGGGCAAGGTTTCTGCCATACGTTTTTCAACTCTTGACGCGATATGCCGGGCACTCGACTGCCAACCGGGCGATGTACTGGAATATATATCCGACGATGAAGCCGATAGCCTTTTTGGGCTTAAAGATGAATAGCCATAATTTAGCCACCAGCGCCTAAACGCAAATAGCCCGCTAGAACAACATCCGTTCTAGCGGGCTTATTCAGATATTTCGGCTACGCGCTCGGTGGCTCAGACAAATCTTTACGCAAACAGGCCGTAGATGCTGATGTTGGCCTTGGCATAGAGGCCGTTAGCATACTCGGTCCACTTGGAGCTAGCGCCTGAGGCCTGCGAGGAATACTGCTGGTAGGCGGTGTAATAGGCGGTCATGGCCTGCTTGTAGGTAGCGCTATCGGCGGTAAAGGCATCGTCGGCAAAGGCCTTGGCGTAGGTGCTGTCCTCGTCCTTCCAAGTGCCCTTCGAGCTATCCCACTCATCGCCGGCAAGGTTGATGATGTAGTCGGCGTAATCCTTGCTCGCGGTGTCCTCGTTGCCATCGGAAGGCTCGGTCGGAGCGGTCGGCATGCTTACGGAGCTGTCGCCCACCTTCTTCTTATAGAGCTTCTGCAGCGTCGCGGACTGACGGACAATCTGCTTGGCCTGGTCCTTGGACACGCCATACTGCTTGGCCATGGTGTCGTAGTCCGAAGTGCCGATGGAATTCTCGGCGTACTGCTTCATCTCCTTGGAGGAGACGGTAATGCCCTCGTCCTCGGCAGCGTCGAGCAGGATCTTGTTACGGACGTAGGAAAGGATGACGTCGGCGGAAGGGGCGGTGTAGTTGCCATCGCTATCCTTGACGGTATCGAGGCTGTACTGGCTCTCGATGGCCTCGCGCGCGGTGATGTCGCTCTTCTTGCCGTTGTAGCTATAGCTTGCCACGGTCGAGCCGAGCTGGTCCTCGGTCAGGGTCGACGAGCCAATGCCCTTGGCGCCAAAGCCACCGTTACCGATAAAGAAGCCGACCACGGCAGCAATCACGACGGCAACCACAAAGACGGCGATCATCGTCTTCTTGTGCTTGGATGCGTGGTCGTCCTCGTCGGAGCCCAGGATATCATCGTCCTCGCCCTGCGGGTCGGGCATCAGGTTATCGTCGGCGGCGTCTGCGGCAATCTGAGCCTCCAGACGGGCGTCTTCCTCCTCGGCAGTCGTGCCGGCAGCGATGTGCTCGGCGGACGTGCCGGCGACCAGGTCGATCTTCTCTTCCTCGTCACCGTCGGGACCTTCGCCGCGCTCGATGATCTGGATGCCGTCGATCTCGTCCTTCTCGTCCTTCTTTTGAATCAGACCCATATCAGTTACTCCTTGTTAGGAAACATAGTCCCTAATAGAATACGCCCGACGGAGCGCCGGGCGTATTGATTCTTAGGTTATACGCAAACACTTAAGTACAATTTAGGCGTTTGCAGCGCGCATACCTTAGGCCAGGTGCGCGATAACGGCATCCGCAAAGGCCTGCGTACCCACCGCACCCTCGACGGAACCGGTCTGGGCACGACGCACATCACCGGTAACCTGCTCGCCCTCGTCGAGCGTGGCAGAGACGGCCGCGCGAATACGGTTGGCCGCGTCGTTCTCGCCCAGGTGATCGAGCATCATCGCAGAAGAGAGGATCTCGGCCGTGGGGTTGGCGATATCATGGCCCGCGATATCGGGCGCGGAGCCGTGCGTTGCCTCAAAGATGGCGCAGTCGGCACCGATGTTGGAACCGGGGGCCATACCCAGGCCGCCTACCAGGCCGGCGCACAGGTCACTCACGATGTCGCCGTACAGGTTGGGCAGCACCAGGACATCGAAGTCGTTGGGGTTCTGGACCAAGCCCATGCAGGTGGCGTCGACGATCTTGTCGTTGAACTCGATATCGGGGTAGTTTGCGGCAACCTCGCGCGCGACGCGCAGGAACAGGCCGTCGGTCGCCTTCATGATGTTGGCCTTGTGCACGGCCGTCACCTTTTTGCGGCCACAGCGGCGGGCATACTCAAAGGCATACTCCACAATGCGGCGGCTCTTGGCGATGGAGATCGGCTTGATCGAGATAGCGGAATCGGCGGCGAAAGTCTTCTGACCCGAGCGCTCGACAAGCTGTGAAAGCTCCTCGACCTCGGCAGCGCCCTCGTCGAACTCGATGCCGGCGTAGAGGTCCTCGGTGTTCTCGCGCACGATGACCAGGTCGACGTCGCGGAAGCGAGAGCCGTCGCCCGGCTGCGACAGGCAGGGGCGCACGCAGGCGTACAGGTCAAAATGCTTGCGCAGGGCGACGTTGACGCTGCGGAAGCCCGTGCCGACCGGCGTGGTGATAGGGCCCTTGATGGCAACCTTGGTCTCGGCGACCGCATCGAGCACGTGCTGGGGCAGCGGCGTACCAAACTCGTCCATGACGCCGGCACCGGCCTCCTGGACGTTCCAGTTGATCTGGACACCGGTGGCCTCGACCACGCGGCGCATGGCCTGGGTGATCTCGGGACCGATACCGTCACCGGGAATCAGGACTACATCGTGCGCCATAATCTGTTACTCCTCGTCTTCGGCGTCGTCAGATTCTTTAACGCTAGCACGCTTCTTCTTTTTGGAGAGATCCAGGCCGAAACGTTTAACAAGCATTTCGCAAATCTCGCTCGAACGGGCCTTGAGATAGCTGCCCTTGCCGTTCTCGGCGTCGAACTTAAGGCGCAGCGCGAGCTTCTCGGCAATCTCGGCGTCAATCTCGCCCTGGCCAAACTCGTACAGGCAGCCGAGCATGTCACGATACTCAAGATCGCCGTGGTAGCACTGGATGGCCTCGTCCAGGATGGGCCAAGCCTCGCGCGAACGATCGACGCTCGTGGCGCCCCATACGCACAGCAGGCGGAAGGCGGCGTAGCGCAGCGTGGAGGAAATCTCATCGAACAGCGCGGTCTCGGCACCCTCAAAGGCATCGCCCATCTGCTCGGGGCAGGTTGTGGCGAGCGCCGCCAGGGCATCGAGGGCCTCCCAGCGGGTCTGAGCCTCGGGGCGGTCGAGCGCCTCGATCAGCGCGGGCACGCAGGGCACGACACGCTGAGGATCGCGCTCGGCGAGCAGGTGCAGCACACGGGCGGCAAACTGGCGGATGCGGCGCGTGGGGCAGCCGAGCTCCTGGACCAGGCGATCGACGGCGTTCTCGTTCTCCTCTGCCAGCTGAAGCTGTGCCAGCTCCTCGTCGGTGAGCTGTTCGTCTTTATTTTCTGCCATAGTTACCTCTTTTTACTATTTCTTAGCGTGCTTGCCAGCACCCTTGCTGTCATCGGTGACCGAGATGAGCTGTCGGTCGGCAGCGCCATTGCGACGCGCACGGCGGCGTTCCTCGGCATCGCCCGCGTCGGCGGCGGCGCGGTGTGCCTTGTTGACGTTAAAGACCTCGTCGTGCTTGCGCCACGGACCGACGGACTCGCCAAAGCTCATCTTAAGGCCGGCGATAAAGCCGCCGAGCCAGCCGATCGGCGCAAACTGCACCAGCGGGAACAGTGAGAACACCCAGGTCAGCAGGACGACTGCCGCCGCTCCCGCAAAGTTGGCAATCCAGTAGTCGCGCTTGGTGATGACACGCTTTTCGCACGCCCACTGGCCGCACAAAAAGCCAATGTAGATCGCAAAGAGAAAGAGCACCAGCGCAAGCACCACGAACGTCCAGCTCATGGGCGCTACTCCCCGTGATGGTGGCCGCAGCAGCACTCGTGGCCGTCATCATGGCCGTGGCCGCCGCAGCACTCGTGGCCCTCGTCGTGGTGGTGGCCACAACCGCACTCGTGATCGTCGCCATGCTCGCCGCAACCGCAGCCGTCCTCGTGAGCGCCATGCTCCTCGGGACGATACTGCGACCAGTCCAGACCGGCGGCGATGGCGTCGGCCTCCTCCTTATAGAGGACCGTGACGGCCTGGGTACCCAGCTTGGCACCACCGATGGCGTCGAGCATGTCGTAGAGCGTAAAGGCCACGTCGGCACCGGGCAGCGCAAGCTCGCGGTCGTCGGCATAGGCGAGCGCCAAGCGCAGGTCCTTGATAAAGTGCTCGACCATAAAGCCGGGCTTGTAGTCGCCGTCGAGCGCCTTGGGAGCCAGGCTCTCCATGGCGCCGGACTTGCCGGTGCCGCCCAGGATCATCTGGCGGGTCTTCTCCAGGTCAAGGCCGCTCAACTCGGCAAATGCCATGGCGTCTGCCATGCCGACCATGCAGGCGCCCAGCGACACCTGGTTGGCGAGCTTGGCAGCCTGGCCCTTGCCGGCGCCGTCGAAGCAGCAGATGTTTGCCGCAAAGGTGGCAAGGATGTCGCGGACCGGCGCGATGTCGTTCTCGGTAGCGCCCACGATAGCCGTGAGCGTACCGGCGATAGCGCCCGACTCGCCGCCGGTGACGGGGCAGTCAAACGCCATGCGACCAGAAACCTGGGCGGCCTCGGCAATGTCACGGGCAAGCTCGGGCGAGCTCGTGGTGAGGTCGATCAAGACCGCGCCGGGCTTAGTGCACGAGAGCAGGCCGTCGCCCGCCAGGTAGAGTTCCTCGACCTCGGAGGGATAGCCCACCATGGTAAAGACGACATCGGCGTTCGCCGCGGCATCGGCCGGCGTATCTGCCCAGACGGCGCCACGCTCGATAAGCGCCGCCGCCTTGGACTTGGTGCGGTTGTTGACCGTGACGGGATAGCCGGCGTCCAGAATGTGGCCGGCGATGGGGGCACCCATGATTCCGGTGCCAATGAATGCGACGGAGAGCTTGTTTGCCATGAAACCTTTCCTTTTGGGTTGGGTGTTGTTACCAGGTTGAATACTCGGTGCCAGCGTTTGGGCTGTGAGTCGAGGGCGATTACGGACGCAGCGCTTGCCTACTGACCGCGCACGCGGCGGGCGATACGGTCGGAAAGCGACGCCTTGTCGGCGCGGTTCTTACCCCAAAACGCGCAGCCCACCATGCCGGGGCCCACGTGCGAGCCGATGGTGGGACCCACGGAGCCGCGAATGATCGTGACGTCGGCGCAACCCTCCTCCTTGCGGATGGCGGCTTCGAGCCAGTCACCATCCTTTTCGGCATCGGCCGTCATGATGGCGATGGGCATGGTGCGATCGGGCACGTAGTTCTCGCGGAACGACTTGAGGATGGACTTGAGCGCCTTCTTGCGGCCGCGGTTGACGCCGATCAGCGACAGCGAGCCGGCCAGGTCGTAGGAGAGCTCGGGCTTGACGTCGAGCTTTGCCGTGAGCTGCGCCGCCGCGGGCGGAATGCGGCCGCCGGCAGCCAGTGCGTCGAAGCTCTCGAGCGTAAAGTAGCCGTGGACGTAGGTCTTTGCCTCGTTTGCCCAATCGACCAGCTGCTTGGCGGTCAGTCCCGCCGAACGCTGGCGCACGGCCTCGAGCGCCAAGAGCGCGCCGGTCGCGCAGGGCAGAGCGTTGTCGACCACGTACAGCTCAAAATCGGGATACTCGGCGCGCACGGCATCTGCCGCCTGGCACGCGGAGTTGTAGCTCGACGACAGCGCCGAGGTGAAGCACAGGTAGACCGTGGGCGTGCCCTCTTTGGCGCACTCGGTAAAGAACTCGATATAGCGACCGAGCGACACAGCCGAGGTGGACACGCGGGCACCAGCGCGCATGCGGTCGTAAAACTCCTTGGGCGTGATGCTCGACCAGATGTCATCCGTGCGCTCCTCGCCATCGATAATGAAGGGGAAACCCAGGATATCGACATCGAGGTTCGCGGCGACCTCGGGGCTAAAGTCGCAGCAGGTATCGACGACGATGCGGCAACGGTTCGAATGACCGGCGGATGCGGCCTTGTCCATCAAAGCGACTCCTTACGTAAAAAGGCGGCCACCCGCATGGGATGGCCGCCAACCGTTAACTCATGCAAGTTAACGTATTTTACTCGTCAAGTGTTTCGATGCGGGGCTTGATGATGCCATATCCACCATTCTTACGGTGATACACCACATTGATGAGACCGGTCGTCGCGTTCTCGAACACGTAGAAGTCGTGGCCCAGCAAATCGGTCTGCACCAGCGCCTGCTCCTCGGTCATCGGGGTGACATCGATGACCTTCTCGCGGACGAGCAGGTCGTCGTCCTCCTCGGGCAGCAGCAGGTCGGCCAGATCCTCAACGCGCTCGACCGGCGCGACATCCGCGGCACTGGCACCACCCTGGCGGTTGTCCACGACCTTGGTCTTGAACTTGCGCAGCTGGCGGGTGACCTTATCGGCGGAGAGGTCGATGGCGGCGTACATATCTGCACCGTGCTCGGCAACGCGAATCACCGAACCGCGGGCACGAACCGTAACCTCGACGATTGCCGGGTTGGGGTTCGAGGGGTTCTTCTCATAGCGAAGTACAACGTCGACCGTCATGGGCTCGATATCGAAAACCTTGAGCGCCTCGCCGATCTTCTCATCCACATGCGCACGCAGAGCATCGGTTACCGTCGTCTTGCGTCCAGAAACCTTGATATCCATACGTGGCTCCAATCTGCCTCGGGGACTTACTGTACTGGCTATGTACCCATTGCCGTGCATTTAATCACGCGGATTCCTAAAGACCCGAATAACGATTGCTTGATACCGCATACCGAAGTCTCGCACTTTTCTGTGGCAAAGTGCGCTATAGGAGGGGGCCGACGGCTTTGTATTTGGTCCCGAAAATTGGCTTTGACCTGCTGATTTTATTGGGATGAAAAAGCCGGGCTCCCCCATCGGGGAAGCCCGGCAGTGCGTGTTGAAACCGTGAAGAGGTGTCCTTTCCAACGTATAGGAGACACCACCCCTAGCAATAACTAGCTATTGAGTTTGTTAATGTCGTCGTCGGTGATGGCACCTTCCTGGCTGGACGATTTGTCCTCGGAGGATGCGGTCTCATTGTTGGAATCGGAGGACTCGCTGCCGGAGGACGTGGTCTCACTGGACTCAGAGTCGCCCGGTTGCACGTTAGCGCCCGAAACCGTCTTAGTGGTGAGGTCGTAGGGCATCGTGCCATACCAGACGCAGTGGACTGCCTCGAGCGTACCGTCGACCGTGATGTCGTCGAGGGCATCGCTCACGGCACGGCACAGTTCGTCATTGGACGAGAGGCCCGCAACACCAAGCGTCGAGGGCGCCTCGAGCGCACCGACAAAGGAGATCTCGCTCATCAAGCGTGCAAGGTAGCCGCCGACCGTGGAGTCGCAGATCACATAGTCGACCTCGCCGGACTCGAGCGCCTCAAAGCACTCGTTGATGTTGGAGTAGGTCTTTTGGTTGGCGGTGATGCTCTGCTTAGCAAGCGCCTCCTGCGAGGCCGAGGACATCTGGACACCCAGGGTAGACGTGTTAAGGGTATCGGTGGAAACGCTTAGCGACCCACCATCGCTAGTTTTACCGAACACAGAAGCGGCATCGTACAGGCAGGTGCCGAGCGAGCTAACGTCCCCGTCTGTGGAGTTGATCTCGCCGATAAAGATATCGGCCTTTTTGTCGCCGAGCGCGGAACCTGCCGAGGACGCATCGACGAAGGCGACCTTAAGGCCCATGCGGCTTGCGAGGGCGCGGGCGGCGTCAACCGCATACCCCGTGAGCTCGCCGTCGGCGCCCTGCATGGCCTGCGGCGCATCGGAAGTATCGAGGGCGACCGTCAGGGTTCCGGGAGTGACCAGGGCATCGTCCGACACCGCCGGCGTGACGGTCTCGTACTCGATCTGGTCGATCGTGGGAGTCGTGAACGTAGACAGCGGGTTGAACGCGCATCCGCTCAGGCCCAAAACGGCGATGACCGCTGCGGTCCCAGCACCTAACCGAGCCGCGTGCATCAAGCTGCCCCTCACCATGTCCACTACCCTGCCTTCTGTGTCGTATACAATCCGTGCGTTGCGCGGAATATCAGGTTGTTCCCACCAGCTGACCTGGTATTTGACCCCACACTTGCGCACCGGGGTGTTTGCTCGGGAGGCCGCAGCCACCTTCACGACTGACCCGCTCGCCCGCGAGGCGGTATTGCCCCAAAGAAAGTAGAACGGACGGTGCGGCTTACATCTAGGACGCGCCATGATCGCGCCGCGCGCACGCGGTCGCTTACGTGGATCCCTTTGACCGCGTCTGTCTTGGACTAGGACGGGCATTTCGTCCGTCCGCAACCACAGCCTGGTAGGAACGAAGCGCATTATAACTAAGTTCAAGCTAAAGTTTAAGGTTAGGGGCGTCATTCGCATCTCGAGTACAGATTTTGCGGGTCGGAGCGGACCATTCGTGCCCCTATGAAGCCCGGAGCTCCCCTACGGGGAGCTCCGGGGCGCCCTTCTTAGGGTGCCGTGTGCAAAAAACGGCAAATATGAGTACTGTTACCAATTTAGTAGCAGCGTATTACCACCTCACGAGCCCTTTTTGAGTTCCGCACAGCCTGCTTGGCGCCAAGATATTCCACATTCGTTTATTATCTCTTCGCTGAATCCAGATTATCGGCCCAAGTTTCTTTGTTTTTGCTGTCACTAATCTAGTAACAGTACTCATATTTGCCGTTTTTTGCACAGAGCATATAAACAGACCCCCTATAAAGCCATAGTTTTACGCTGGTTTGAGCCCAAAGCACGCTCGGAGCGTATTCAGCAGAGCATCTTGCCTCTTTCGACGAGCCTCTACGCGATTCTGATATCGCTTACCCATACGCTGGTGGATGCGCCATGCGAGTGCTTCCATCGCTTCCATGTCACAGAGCATTTCGTTGTTGACCGTCGCGACCTCGATTCCCATAGTAATCAAGCCCGTGTTGCGCTTTTCATCATGGATACGTCCCCTCCGAGAAGAATGGCCCAGCTCACCGTTGTATTCCAAGTCAAACCGGGCTGCTTCCTGAAAGGCATCGCAAACCGCATGCGGCATCCCCGAGATCGCCTGTGCACGGTCGTTGAACTCGATCTTGTAGTCGGTCTTAAAGGGACCACAGGCAAATCCGCCATAGGAAAACGGAAGCGAAAACATGGCAAGCATGATGCACTCCATGGGTGAACGCAGGTTTTCCGACAGATAGGGACACAGCCGCCGCAGCTGCTTGGCCGCGCTCCCCTTGCATGCCGCGAGGTAATCTACCAGGCAATCGGGTGTCAGCACGGACTCGACCTCAAAGTAACCGACATCTGGCGGCTGGTCTTTGTCCTTTGCCAATTTGTTCACGACAGGCGAGGTGTAGGGAGGCAGATACTTCCCGCGGTCACTCAGTGAAATCTTAGAGCACAGCTCCTGGGCCAGGGCAAATGCCTGGATGCAGCCGACCTCGCGCGCGACGGCTACGCAAAGGGCCTCGGGAGATAGACTGTACACCCCCGGTTCCACCTCTAGAATCGAGCCGGCGGGCAACTCGGAGCATACGGACCAGCTCACGCCAAGAATACGGCGGCGCTGCGCTGCAGACCCTACCAGCAAGCACAAATCCTCTTGCGCCTCGCCGCTTGCGGCCCCAATCCGCACCAAATCGGGAAGATAGATGTCCTCGGTCGAGGGCGACGATGTGCGCAGCACACGGCGCTCTTCATCGGGATTAAGGTCCTTCCAGCTTATATAGCCCATCTGCCGGCGCTCGGCGCGCATCATGCGTAGCGCCGAGGCGCCAGTTAGGATTACGGAAGCCGCTAGCTGCTCTTTTGTCGGTTTGTTGCACCACCTGATTGTTACCGCCACATGAATCACCCCTACCAAACGCGTGCGACAGCGAGGCCATCAACGGCCGTGGCACCGGCGCGCTTGAGTTCCGCCGAAGCCGCTGCCATCGTCGCACCCGTGGTGATAACGTCATCGATAAGCAGCAGGCGGCGGCCGTGCACATCCTCAACCGTCTCGTACATACCTCGGGCACGCTCGCGGCGCTCCTCACGACCGAGTTCGCGCTGGTCGCCATGCCCGTACTTGACGAGAGCATCGAGCAGAGGAACACCCGACAGCTCGCAAAATGGGCGCGCAATAGCCTCCATATGATCAAAACCACGCCGCCGAAACGCTGCCGCCGTCGCAGGCACAAACACCACCGCATCCGCACCGGAAAGCACGCCTCCGTAGCGATCGGGAGCTACGACCTGGGCATGCAGGGCGGTGTCGTAGAGCAGCTCCGCCAGATACGGAGCCAGACGTCGCTCGCCCGCATCCTTGTACGCTTTAATGATGTGCGGCAGCGGATGCGCATAGACGGCGCACGCCAGGCAGCGGTCGAGCGCCTCCGCCATTGCCGAAGACGTGCCCTCGACCGAACACTCAGTGCACAGCAAATCCCCAAACGGGGCGCCACATCGGGTGCAGCTATGACGTGGGTCGATGAGCGTGAGCGCGGCCAGGCAGTCTTGGCAAATAAGCGCACCGGCGCGCTCGCAGCCGGTACATCGTGTTGGCGACAATGCCTCGAGCGCCTCGTACGTCGCGCGCTCGGCAAACGGTAGCAATTCGTCCGCAAACGGTAGGGCACCAGCACTCTGCAGACGGCTCAATATGTTCAGATGGCTCTTCAAGACACAACCCTCCCTACGCTCGATCGCAGGGAGGGTTGTTGATTCGGCGCTATGATACCCCGATGCGCTCGGGGCAAGGCGGGTTAAATCCGCTCGCGGGCGTTATTCGCCGGCGGGCGGTTGTGGTGCGGACGAAGACGGGGTCGAGCCCTCGCCACCATCCTGGCGCGGCTTGCGGGAACGACGACGGCGACGGCGCTTTTGACCCTGGTCGGCCGAGCCCTCGCCACCGCGATTCTCGCGCGGCTCGCGCTCGTCGCGAGCGGCGCCACGCGAAGCCTTGGCAGCCGCTCCCCCGCCATCCCCGGGACGACGGCGCGTGACCTTGACCTCGCCATCCGAGACCTGATCGGCCACGGAGGGCACTGAGGGCTTCTGTTGCGCGCCCGAGGAATGGCGACGGCGCGGACGCGGCGCGCGCTCCTCCTCGCCACGTGACTTGCCGCTCTTGTCGACAGGCGCATCGGAGGCCGAGGCGCCCTTGGAAGCGGCACCGGCCTCGCGAGCAGCTGCGGCGCGGAAGGCGTCCTCGCGCTCCTCGCTCGACAGATGACGGCGGCGGCGACGTGTGGGGTTCATGCCGCCGCCGCGATTCTGCTGCTGGGGCTGCTGAACCTCGCGCTCGCGAGAGGCGTTCTTGCCCGCGGCTGCAACCTCGGTAGCATCGCCCGAGCCCGCGCGCTTGCGACGGCGACGGCCATCGGCCGCCCCCTCGGCCTCGGGTGTCTCGGCCTTACCGCGGCCTTTTCCGCGGCCACGGCCCTCGCCCTGACCCTGACCGGCGCGAGCATCGGATTCAGCATCGCGACGACGGCGCTTGGGCATCGACGTGCCGGCCAGACGGTCGGCACTCGACAGGCCATCGCCCACATCGACGCCGTTTTCGCGATCGAGCTCCATGAGCGCCAGGCGCATCTCGGGCGACTCGATGCGCTCGAGCACGTCGCGCGTCACGCAGTCGGGGCGGCAGTTGCAGCCCTGCTCGGCGGCCTTCTTTTTGCAGCCCTCCGAGCACGTCATATCGGCTAGGTTGACCTTAAAGACTTTGCCGTTCTCCAGGCGCAGCACCAGCTGCTCACGCGGCGTGTCATACTCCTGGATACGCGCCTTGCCAAGCGGCGTATCGATGAGCGTCTTCTTTTTGGGCGCACGGCTCTTAAAGTCCTTGTAGGCCTCGAACTCGTAGCGCAGGCAGCACATCAGACGACCGCACACGCCGCTGATCTTGGAGGAATTGAGCGGCAGGTCTTGCTCTTTTGCCATGCGAATCGAGACGGGCTCAAACTGTCCGCCAAAGCGCGTGCAGCAGAGTTCCTGTCCGCACTGGGCATAGCCGCCCACCAGGCGGGTCTCGTCGCGCACGCCGATCTGGCGCATGTCGACGCGAATGTGCAGCGTCGAGGACAGATCCTTGACGAGCTGGCGAAAATCGACGCGCTCCTCGGCCGCAAAGTAGAACACGGCCTTCTCGCCGCCAAACAGGTACTCGACGCCCACCGGCTTCATCTCGAGGTCGAGCTCTTTGACCAGACGGCGGAAATCGACCATCGCCTCGTCGCCTTGGATGGCCAAGTCGTCGGCAAGCTGCAGGTCGATGTCGCTCGCCACGCGCAGCACGGGCTTGAGCGGCTGACCGATCTCATCTTGCGGCACCTCGAAGGGGTCGGCCGTAACCAGGCCGATCTCGGTTCCGCGCTCGGTGGAGCAAATGGCATAATCGGCCTCGAGGATATCCAGATCCTGCGGGTCGAACCACAGGTCGCGCGAGGCGTAGGTAAACTTAACGGGTACGACTAACGGCATTTCAGTGCCTTCCTGATATCGAACAGCATGACCTCGATGGCCAGCTGGGGAGTAACGTTTCTGGCGATGTTGCGCTCGGCGGTCGCGACTGCCTCGAGCGCCTGGGTGGCACCCGCAACATTGGTCGCGGCGGCAAGCCGACCGATCGTGTCGCGCACGTCTTCGTTCACCACGTCGACTGCCTCGTCCTGAAGCGTCAGTAGCACGTCGCGCATGAGCGTCCGCGCGCTCGCCAGCGCTTCCATGATACCCGAACGCTCGCGCGCGTTGAGTTCGCGCTTGTTGCGGTCCTCAAGCTGCTTCAATGCTCCACGCGACAGGTAGTCGGCGTTTTGCTCGAGCACCTTTTCCTGCGTGGACTTGACCTCGGCGAGCGGCGCCTTAACGGCGACGATGAGCGACTTGGCGCGGCTGAGCACGTCGGCCTCGTCGGCGGCGATGAGCGAGTCGATGGCGCGAACCATCTGACGGCGGGCGTCCTGGCGCTCGGCGCTCTTGAGGAACTCGATGCCACGCGTGGGACTCCCCGCCACGGCGACGGCCATGCGACAACGCGCAATATCCTGACCGGTGGCGCGGCTCACGGCCTGCGCGGCCACGGCGGGCGACACCAGTCGAAACGGCACGCACTGGCAGCGGCTCACGATGGTGGGCAGCATCACATCTGCCGAGGTGCCCAACAGGATGAACATGACGCCCTCGGGCGGTTCCTCGAGCGTTTTGAGCAGCGCATTGGCGGTGTTGGCGCGCAGCTGCTCGGCACGGTCGATGATGTAGACCTTTGCCTTGGCGCGGATAGGCGCCAGGGGCACGTCGTCGAGCAGCTCGCGGGTCTGCGCGATGAGGTAGCCCGTAGCGCTTTCGGGGGTGTAATAGTGCACGTCGGGGTGCGTATGGCGCGCGACGCGCACGCAGCTGTCGCACGAACCACAGCCGTCCTGCTCGCACAGGAATGCTTGGGCGAGCGCCCATGCGGCGTCGAGCTTACCGGCGCCGGGCGCGCCCAAAAACAGGTAGGCGTGCGATGCGCGGCCGCTTGCGATGGCGTTGGTCAAGAAGTCGCGCACGCGTTCCTGGGTGTCGAGCTTGGCGAGCAGGCTTGCCTGAGCGGGGGCCATGTTACTCAGCCTCCTGGGCAAGCGCGGCGGCGACGGCATCCTGGGGGATGTCGAGACCGTGCGCACGAACCAGCTCGACCGTCTGCGCGAAGACGTCTGCGATCGACGCAGTGGCGTCGATGAGCTTTACGCGGTCTGGCTCCTCGGCAGCAATGGCACAAAATCCCTGATAGACGCGCTCCTGGAAGGCCATGCCCTTGGCCTCCATGCGGTCGGCCGCACCACGGGCGGCCATGCGCAGCGCCGCCTGCTCGGGCGTGATGTGATAGACGAGCGTGAGCGCCGGATGCGTACCGGCGACAGCCAGGTTGTTGGCATCGCGCACCATCTGACGGTCGAGGCCGTCGGCAAACGCCTGGTAGCAGGTCGTGGAATCGTAGAAGCGGTCGCACAGGACCACCTTGCCGGCCGCAAGGGCGGGCGCGATAACCTCGTGCACTAGCTGGGCGCGCGCGGCCTCGTAGAGCAGCAGCTCGCAGGTGTCGCCCATCGCCGTATTGGCGGGGTCGAGCAGCAGAGCACGGATCTTTTCGCTGATGGCGGTACCGCCCGGCTCGCGCAGGCTCACAACCTGGTAGCCGGCAAGGTCGAGCGCGCGGGCAAGCAGGCGCGCCTGCGTAGATTTACCGGCGCCATCGACGCCCTCGAGCGTGATAAAGCTATGTTGAGCGGGCTCAAAAGCCATGGGCGCAGCCCCTTCCTACAAGGCGCGTAAATGCAGATATATCAACCAAGCCATGATACCCCAGGGGCAGGCGCGTCCCAAACCCCACCTAGTCATTGGGGACGTTCTTGAATGACTAGTCGTTTAAGAACGTCCCCAATGACCCCCACAACCTAGCCATCGAGGCATCCCCGAAGTTGCGGTGAAATAGGGACTGATTGAAGCTCTGAGACCGCCAAACAGTCCCTATTTCACCGCAACTTATGATGGGGAATTTTGGACGCTGGGTATAATCGTCGTATTGTATTGAAATGTGGCGAAAGGAGTGGCAATGTCTCGGTATTGCGCCTCGTGCGGCAAGCTGCTTGCGGACGATGCCAAGTTCTGCACCTCTTGCGGCTCACCCGTTGAGCAAACAGCCGCGAACGATAGCCAGCCCGCGTTTGAGCAGACCGGTTCCCTCGATACGCCGCAAGCCAAACCGGACGACCCCCTCTCCTATCGTCCCGACCCTGCCGCAGGTGCCGCTGCAGTCGAGACCACACAGCGCATGCCTGTCGCGAACACCTCGCCCCAACAGCAGCCGGTGCCCACATCCACACCCGTTTCGCCACAGGCAGCCACTCCCAAAAAGAACAGCACTGGGCCGCTTATCGCCGTTATCGTTGTGCTGGTGGTGATCATCATCGCCCTGGTCATTTTCTTTGTGATCAAGCCTTTCGACAACGCTGCCACACAGACAACTGCCGAAGCAGCTAAGCTGCACCGCGATATCGATGACGATGACTTTAAGCCCCTCGGTGACCCCAATAGCCTTTACGACGATGACGACGAGGATGGCGGCGAAGCAACGCTCTCCGAGCAGAACCTCTACCGACGACTGAGCGAATACTACGATCTGCTCGAAGATCTCGATAGCCAGGTCCGCGCCTGCGCAGAGGCGTTCAATGGCAGTTATCTGGAAGAGGATTACACCACCCGTCAAAATCTCGCCGACGTCGCCGAGCGCACGGAGGACACCATCGAACAGTATTACGACATTGTCGAGGACCTAGATGTTCCCACAAGTTCTAAGAACTACAGCTCGTGGAAAGACATCATTGCCCTGTACGATGACCTGGACCACCGCATCGACGTGATCTGTGATGCTTGGGAGATTAGCCTAAAGTACGCAAAGCCCGCGGACCATAAGGACGAGATTGTGGCGCCGCTGTCGCGCGACAACGTGGCGGGCACCAATGACAACAAGTACCGCTTGGACTTTGAGCAGCGCTATCCCGACGCCAAGCCCATCGAGGTAAACTAGCGCTTTGTCGTTCCCGAGCCGGCAGTTAGAGACGTTCTTATACTGCCGACAGAAAAGGAACGTCCCTAACTGCCGAGCC
>UQXB01000025.1:0-28819 GCA_900544935.1 uncultured Collinsella sp. | reverse complement strand
GCGGCGTTACCTCAGCTGGATAGAGGGTCTGACTACGAATCAGAACGTCATAGGTTCGAATCCTATACGCCGCACCATTTGAGATTAAAGCTCCCGGCAACGGGGGCTTTTCTTTTGCGCCAGCTTGAGTGCTTTCGTCCAAAGGGACGATTTTCCGTCGACTCGTGTAAGATTCCGAGTAGATGTCGCGACTTATTCGCGACCACTCCTTCTCTCAACGACCGATCAGGGTGATACTTCGTGGCAGAGCGTCCGACATACAAGCTCAGGTTTCTCGATCCCAAAAAGCGCTTTCCGGCGATGCCCGAGCAGCCTGCGGGGCGCTCATATGGCGTGGTCTGGAAACTCTTTGGCGAGGACCAGCATGAATCTTGTTATGTCGTCGAATTCGTTGGTAAAAGTCATGTGTCGCTTTTGGGCTACGTAAGCGTTTCGGGTGAGGTGTACAAGGTGGACCGGCCCGTTAGCGAGGCTCCGCTGTCCAACGATCCCGACATGGAACTGGTCCTTGACGAGTCGGATTCCAGTATTGGTGAGATTATGGTAAGGGAAGCCAACGGTGCAATGCACGCATGTGCGCAAACTGTCGGTTCTCCCGAAGGCCCCATGCGCGAGCAATCCGACCACGAGACATGGAATTCGACCCGCGCCCTTCCTTACGGCGAGTTCATGGCATCGATGTTCCTGCGCTACGTGATATTCGCTGACTCCGAAAATGCCATTGCGAGCACGGCGAACGCCGGCGGACTCGACGAGGGTATGCAAAATGTTGTCGACAAGATCAAGCTCGTAAAGTTGCCCGAGCCGGTCGAATTGTTTTTGGGCTTTAACACGGCACCGCTACCTGACGCTATCGAGACGCTGCTCTACCGCGTTGACCATGCCGAGAATCCGAGCGGTATCGAGCGTTATGCCGCCGCCCTTATGAGTGAAATTGACTTGCCCCGCCTGCGCACCATCGCTGCCAAGTCCGAGATGAGCCTGGCTCGCATTGATCGTTCAAAGCTTTTCTATCTCAATTTTGATCGTAGCCTGCTGGACCAGGACGAGATTGACATGCTGCTTGCCATCGAGTCCCGTCTCAACCGCCTTTCCGGCATCCTTGAGCGCATCGGGGCCGGATTGGCCCCCGCGGCCTCGTCGCCGAGCCTTGAAGGCTGTGCACTCTTTGATGCGTGGCATATCGCTAAGACGACCAACGATGTTCCCCGACTGCTCGATACGGCCTCGAGCGATAACCCGTGGGCAAAGCCGGGAACGGTTTCGTGCCAGCCGGGCGGCGAGTGGGACGTGCGCACCCGTTTTGCGCGAATCGTTGAGGCTCTTAACGTGGTCACGCGGCTCGACTATACCTATCGAGTAAACGTTGCCGAGGGGATTATGCTCGTTCGGTTTGGGCAGTCTGTCGTTGATGCCATGCCGCAACGTGAATACGACGCTCAAGATGACGCTTGGCGCGAGCTGGACGAGGACACGCGCGCGATCTGGGGTGCGGAGCACGATGCACGCGTGGCACTCACGCTTGCGGCAGCGTGTTTTGCCGCGGGCACCTGCATCACTCGCTGCTATGTGCAGATTGCTGCTCCCGACAGTGAGCAGGGCGAGCGCGTTGTTGCAACGTATTTCTTTGGGCGCGCGGCCTATCTGGCCGATTGCGTACCTGTCGCCAAGGATCTTGAGAACATGGACATGGACGATATGCCGTGCAAGCGTTTGCTTGAGGCGTATGAGTCAACCGCTCCGGAGACGATTGAGCCTGCGGAGGTTCATACTCGTCCGCGTGATGACCATCGCACGCTGCCGCCGGCGCTGCGCGATCTGCTGCTTGCCGATACGGCTGACGAGTTGGAGGTCATGGAAGAGGACGACGACCCATACGTGGCGCGTGTTGTTGAATTGCGCGAGCAGGCAAAAGTCGACCGTACAGGTGCCTTTGAAGGCTTTTCCCGGCTTGTCGAGGAGTTGGAGGCTAAATGCGCCGTCGCCGAGCTTTTGGCGACGGGCCCGGTTCAAACGCAGTTTTGCGATAACCAGCTGGTGCGCATGGTGCTACCGGTGTTGGAAGAAGACCGCTCTGTGCGAATCCTACGTGCGCCCGATGCGCTGTATTTTGCCCAGCACGAGATTTGCAGCTTTTACGCCGAGCAAGAGGACTTTGAACGAGCGCTGCCCGAGGTGCGCCATCTTTACGATCTGGCGCGCTCGTCCATGCAATCGCACTTTGCGCTCATCAACGTGCTTGCGCGTCTGGAGCGCTTTGACGAGATTATCGAGGTGGCGCGCCACGGCCTACGTATTGCCAGCGATCGTTCTGCAATTGGCTACCTGTTCTACCGCTTGGCGTTTGCCTATTGGAATTGCGATCAGCTCGACCTGGCGCTGGCTTGCTACCGTCTGGTGCCGCGCGGTGAGGAATCGGGCAGCAGCGCGCTGGAAGAAATGCAGGGTCTTATGAACGAGATGGGCGTCAGCGAGCCTCCGACGTTCGAGGAAGCGGTCGAGACCATCCGCAAGGCTGGACTCGAGCTGCCGCCAGTGTCCGCCGTGACGAATCAGCTGGCAGATGCCGCCGTGCAACTGGTCGACAACGGCTTCTTTTTCCTTGCGCGCGGTTGCATCTTTCAAATGTGGCGCACCATGGGCAACGATGAGCTCGGCTCCCTCAACCGTTCGCTGGGGTAGGCGAAGCTTCCAAGGAGGAAAGGATGCTAGGCAATTAGAAAATTTCCTCTTGCCCATCCTTGGCTGTTTGGTTACTATAGAACGGCTGTTACGGAGAGCTGACCGAGAGGCCGAAGGTGCTCGCCTGCTAAGCGAGTATGCCCCAAAAGGGCATCTGGGGTTCGAATCCCCAGCTCTCCGCCAGTACGAATTTGAAAAAGGGTCCCATTTGGGACCCTTTTTTTATTATCAAGAATGGCGGCTGGGGATTCGAACCCTCAAAAAAAGAGGCATCCTTTCGGACGCCTCCTTTCAGTGGACTTATTATTCTTGCGCCCTACACCTCAGGAGCCTTGGCTACGGTCTCGCTCTCTGCCGCAAGCGGGCGGTTGTCGATGCGGCGGCCCAAGCGATCGAGCTTCACGAGTATCCATTCAATGGGATTCGGCCCTGCGCCTTCCTCGTCGGCAACCAGGTCCATAACGGCGATTTTGGTGCCGTCCTGCTTGAGCGTAACACTGCCCACCTTGTCGCCCACATGCACCGTGCCCGAAAGATCGTCGTAGCTAACCTTTTCGGTCACCTCGCCGGCAAGGGAAAACACGGTCGCTTGCGCCGTGGGATCGGCGAGCGTGGCGTCGATCGTCTTATCCGTCCAGTCGGTTTGACTAATGCGCGCCATAAGCGGGTTGCCGTTGGCGGTCTTTTCCTGCGTGTTGGCGATTGTGACCGTCACCTTGTGGCCGTAGTACCAGTTGGCAAGGGTGGCGGTATCGGTAAAGCGCTGATCGGTAGTGGTGGAGTTCAAAACGACGGTGTAGATCTCGTCGCCGTCGCGGTTGTAGGCGCTCGTAAAGCAATAGCCCGCGTCGTCGGTGGTGCCGGTCTTGCCGCCGATGTTGCCATCTTGGCCCAGCAAATAGTTATGCGTGTCCATGGAATGCGAATGGTCGGTGCCGTCGGCGCCCGTGACTTCGATCCAGGAATCCTCGCTCGCTACGACCTCGCGGATCGTGTCGTTTTTCATGGCCTCCTGCATCATCAGCGCTACGTCGTGTGCGGTTGAGTGCATATTGCCAGCCCACTCATCAAAGTCCAGACCATGCGGGTTTTCAAAAAGCGTACCGGTGCAGCCGAGCTTCTTAGCGCGCTCGTTCATGGCCTTCACAAATGTGGCCTCGGCGTCTTTGGTCTTAGGGTCGATTTTCTTGCCCACATATTCGGCGAGCACGATGGCGGCGTCGTTGCCCGAGGGAATCATCAGGCCGCGCAGTGCCTGCTTCACGGTAAGCTCGTCGCCTTCGAGCAAGCCGGCGGTCGAATTACCCACGGTGGCTGCGGCGTTGCTCACCGTGACCTTCTCGTCCATCTTGCAATTCTCGACGGTTAGGATTGCGGTCATGACCTTGGTGATCGAGGCGATTTTGACCTGCTCATCGGCGCCGCGCCCATAGTAGACGGTACCGTCTTTGCCCATGACGAGGGCATTGGTCGCATCGATATCGGGCAGGTTTTCGGCCGTGATGCCGCGCGCATCGGCGGTTTTGCCGCAAACATTGTCGGTCGTGAGCACTTGGGCGCCGGCGACGGTGGGCGCGCCAGCGGCAAGGGCGATAGCGCAGACAAAGCCGGCGGCAAGCTGGGCTGAGCGCTTTGCAAAAGAGGTGAGGGACTTCACAGATTTCGCTTTCGACGGGATGGTCTCTTCTGAAACTAGAGTATATCGTTTGCCGGCGTCGGCGATCATCGCGTGCGCGCTTGGCCCACATCCGCACCCGAACGGGCACAAGGGTGCTTAAGGCCGACTTAATCACCCACGCTTGTTGTGTGTGGCGTGCGTCGCCTCAGGCATAATGGAGCGCGAGAGGAGCACGCATGAACGAGCGCATTTTGGTAGTTGATGACGAGAAGGCCATCGCCGACTTGGTTGGCATCTACCTTACAAAAGAGGGCTTTGATGTCCAGATTGCCTATAGCGGGGCCGATGCTGCCAAGGCGATTTTGGAGCAGGAGTTCGATCTGGCGCTGCTTGATGTCATGCTGCCCGATATCGATGGGTTTGAGCTGCTGCGTACGATCCGTTCCAGCCATACCTATCCCGTGATCATGCTGACGGCGCGCGATGCCCAGCAAGACAAGATCGGGGGCCTTTCGCTTGGCGCGGACGATTACGTGGTTAAGCCGTTCCGTCCGCTGGAGCTCATCGCGCGCGTGCACGCTCAGCTTCGCCGCTACACCAGCTACGGTAGCCGTGCACAGGCGGCTGAGTCGCCGACCATTCAGCTCGACGGCTTGGAGATCAACCGCGATGCTCGTTCCGTGACAGTGGACGGTTCACCGGTTCGCCTCACGCCCACCGAGTATTCGATCTTGCTGTATCTGGTCGAGCATCGCGGCAGCGTGGTGGCCGTGGAGGACCTGTTCCGCGCGGTGTGGAACGAGGACTTTATGCCCGGCTCCAACAATACGGTGATGGTGCATATTCGCCACTTGCGCGAAAAGATCGGCGACGACGCACAAAAGCCACGCTTTATCAAAAACGTCTGGGGCGTCGGCTACATCATCGAATAACGCTTTTCGCTTGTGAGGATCTTGATATGACAAAAGACGATAGGCAAGCGTTCGAGGTGCCCGATCGGCTCTTTGAATACGTGAGGTCGGTCGTCGACAACCGCGCGCTTGCAACGGTGCTGCTCTTTTTGCTGAGCCTGCTGCTGATTGGCATCGACAGCATCGTCGGAATCTTGGCGGTGCTGCTTGTCGGCTTTTTGCTGATCGATCGATTTGAGATCGTGTGCCGCTGCGTGGTGATTGGCGGCGCCGCGTGGGCCATGACGTTGGCGATTGGCGCCATGGCGCTCGGCGGCATCGAAGGGCCGGTGCTGTTCGATGCCGGCTTTGTATTCAACATGCTTGGCTTTGTGCTGGCGCTTGCCGCGTGCGTGCTGTTCTTGTGTGGCCGCGCCCTGTACTACCAGGGCTACGAGCAGGGCGAGCAGCATGCCGATTGTGTGCTGGCCGCTCGTATTCAAGATCGCCTGATCGATCACCCCGACACCTGGGATAACATCGACGGCGACTTCTTGGAGGTCGAGGGCGCCCTTAACCGCGTGCGTGACCGTGAGCGCAAGGTGCAGCAAGCTCTGCGTGACGAGTCGCATCGCAAGGACGATTTGGTCACGTACTTGGCACATGACCTACGCACCCCGCTTGCCAGTGTGGTGGGCTATCTTTCGCTGCTGCAAGAGGCTCCCGAGCTGCCGGTTGAGCAACGTGCGCACTTTACGGGCGTGGCGCTCGACAAGGCGCACCGGCTCGATACGCTCATCGAAGAGTTCTTCGATATCACGCGCTTTGACTTCCACGATATCGTGCTCACGCGCGGCTATGTTGATCTGGGGTTGCTGCTGGCTCAGGTGGCTGACGAGTTCTATCCCATCCTCAACGAGCAGCATAAGGAAGCCCAAGTTGATATTCGCGAGGACCTGACGGTGCTCGTGGATGGCGACAAAATGGCTCGCGTGTTCAACAACATCATGAAAAACGCTATTGCCTATAGCTATGAGGGCTCGACCATCACGATCGAGGCCAGACGCCGGGACGGCGGCGGCGTGTGCGTGCGCTTTATCAATCAGGGCGATCCCATCCCTGAGGCAAAGCTCAAGGTGATCTTTGAGAAGTTCTATCGCCTAGATGCGGCGCGTGCGACCAATCGCGGCGGCGCTGGACTGGGGCTTGCCATCGCCAAGGAGATCGTATGCGCGCACGGCGGTACCGTTGCATGTGAATCGACGCCCGAACACACGATATTCACCATCGAGCTGCCCGCCGCATAGCCAGTGTGCCCTTACAAACACTTGACAATGCGCTCACGTGCATATGAGCCGCGATTCCTACTATCGATACTGCTGAATTGATATCGATGTGGAGGTATGCGGTATGACGGCTGCTGCGGCTGTGGAGCCCACGGAGCTTGAAGAACTCATGAAAGCGCAGGCCGAGGCCGCGCGCGAGCGCGAGGTTGGGGATGCGACTCGCCCCACGGCAGAGGATCTTGCCGCCGCGCCGACGCGTATCGATGTCGAGGGCCTCGACCTGTTCTATGGCGACCACCAGGCGCTCAAGGACGTGAATATCAAGATCCGCGACAAGCAGATCACCTCGTTCATCGGGCCTTCGGGCTGCGGAAAGTCCACGTTGCTGCGCTGCTTTAACCGCATGAACGACGGCATCAAGGATTGCCGCATCGAGGGCAAGATTGCGCTCGATGGTCAAGATATCCTGGGCGACTACGACATCTGCCGCTTGCGCCAGCGCGTGGGCATGGTGTTCCAGCGCCCCAACCCGTTTCCCATGAGCATCTACGACAACGTCGCGTATGGTCCGCGCGGTATGGGTGTGCGCGATCGCGCTGCGCTGGATGAGCTGGTCGAGGACTCCCTTCGTCGCGCTGCGCTATGGGATGAGGTCAAGGACAAGCTCAAAGAGTCGGGTCTGGGTCTTTCGGGCGGCCAGCAGCAGCGTCTGTGCATCGCCCGCGCACTTGCCGTGCAGCCCGACATTCTGCTGATGGACGAGCCGACCTCGGCACTCGACCCTGTGTCGACGCTGGTGGTGGAGCAGCTGGCCTGCGAGCTCAAAGAGACCTGCACGCTCGTGGTCGTTACGCACAATATGCAACAGGCGGCGCGTATCTCCGATTCGGTCGCATTCTTTTTGCTGGGTGAGCTGGTGGAGCACGCGCCCACCGCGCAACTCTTCAAGAATCCGACCGATCCGCGCACGGCGGATTATTTGACGGGGCGTTTTGGCTGATACCATCTGATAAAGGTACCTTTAGGGTTAAGATGCGGTCATGCCGGCCGCAAAGGGGTTCAACATGATCTATTACGTCGAGGACGATGACAACATCAGGGATTTGACGGTCTATGCGTTGCGCAAGCAGGGAATCGAGGCCGAGGGCTTTTCGTGCGACGGTGAGTTTAAGGCTGCCGTGGCGCGACGGGTACCCGATGCCGTCCTGCTCGACATCATGCTGCCCGATACCGATGGCTTGGCGATTATGCGTCGCCTGCGTGCCGACCGCCTGACGGCGACGGTGCCCATCATGATGCTTACCGCCAAGGATACCGAGCTCGACAAGGTGATGGCGCTCGATGGCGGTGCCGACGATTACCTGACTAAGCCGTTTTCGCTCATGGAGCTTGCGAGCCGCTGCCGCGCACTGCTGCGTCGCGGCGGCATGGTCAAGCAGACAAGCGATGTGCTCAGCGTGGGCGACATCGTGCTCTCACCCAGCCATCGCGAGGTGACCGTTGCCGGCGAGCCGCTTAAGCTCACCCTGCGCGAGTTCGACCTGCTCGAGTACCTCATGCGCAAGCCCGGCGTGGTTTTTACCCGCGAGTCGTTGCTGCAGAGCGTGTGGGGCTGGGACTTCGACGGCGGTTCGCGCACCGTTGACGTGCACGTGCAGACGCTTCGCCAAAAACTGGGCGAGCATGCCGGTGCCATCGAGACCGTACGCGGCGTGGGCTACCGCTTGGCCGAGCCTTCTGCCGGTGATGGTGCCGAAGGTGACGACACCGCGGCCACCGCATCAGAGGAGTAACCCGTGGTCTTCGCCCCCCAGGGAAAACATACGCTGTCGCACCGCGTTTTTGTGACGATCTTTGTCTGCGCCATGGCGGTTATCGTGGCGTTTACGGTGCTGGGCGCGTTCTTTGTGCAAAACACCTTGGCGGATGCCACGAGTGCCAACCTGGCGCAGGAAACCGAGCTCATTGCTGCCGCCCTCGACGAGCAGCAGGAGCCCATCCCGTTCTTGCGTAGCCTCGATCGCGAGGGCTTGCGCATCACGCTGATTAACAAGGATGGATCGGTTGCCTACGACAACGAGGCGTCGCCTTCCACACTGCCCAACCATGGCGATCGCCCCGAGGTCATCGAGGCCTTTGAGAGTGGTTTGGGTTCCGCGGAGCGCGCAAGCTCTACGCTCGACGAGATCATGCTGTATCGCGCCGTCGCCCTTGATAACGGCCAGGTTGTCCGCTTGGCGCAGGCCCAGCCTGGCGTTGCGGCGATTTTGCTGTCGATGGTGGCGCCGATGCTGCTTATCGCAGCAGCGGGTGCGGTACTCTCGTTTTTTATGGCGCGCCGCGAGTCCCGTGCCATCATCGCGCCTTTGCAAGAGGTGGATTTGGACCACCCACGCCGTAGCTATGAGCACGCCTATGCCGAGATGGTCCCCATGCTTGAGCGTATTGAGTCGCAGCGCCAGGAGCTCAAGCGCCAAATGGCGGTGCTAGCGGACAACGACCGTATGCGCCGCGAGTTCACGGCGAATATCACTCATGAGCTCAAGACGCCGCTTACGGCGATTTCGGGCTATGCCGAGCTCATCGCAAACGGCATGGTCGAGGGCGAGGACGACCTGCGCAACTTTGGCGGTCGCATCTATCGTGAGGCGGGCCGCTTGGCAGCGCTTGTCAACGATATCCTTACGCTGTCTAACTTGGACGAGGCAGAGCGTGCAACTGAGGGCGAGGCGGTGCCCATTGGGTCCACGGAGCCTATTGAGCTCTCGCGCGCCATCTACGCGGTCGAGCAGCGTCTTGAACAGGTCGCCCGTCAGGCGAATGTGACGATAAGTCATGAGACCAAGCCTGTGGTCATCGAAGGCGTGTCGCGCTTGATTGACGAGCTCATCTATAATCTGGCGAGCAACGCCATCCGCTACAATCGACCCGGCGGTGCGGTTACGCTGCAGTGCGGCACCAACGACAAAGGCCATCCGTTCCTTGCGGTCGCCGACACGGGAATCGGTATCGCGCCTGAAGAACAGGGCAAGGTATTTGAGCGGTTCTATCGCGTGGACAAGAGTAGGTCCAAGGCGCGCGGCGGAACCGGTCTGGGGCTTGCAATTGTCAAGCATGCGGCCCTGTATCATCACGCCACGCTCGATCTGTCGAGCGAGTTGGGCGTGGGAACCACCATTACGGTGACGTTTCCCATACAGCAGGACGAGCCATTCGCATAGCGATACAACATAGATATTGATGTAGACGCCGCATCGGACTTTCTGGTGCGGCGTTGTTGTGCAATTTTACGATTGCTTCCGACATTTTTACAGGAGAGCCTGTTTCTTATGTATAGAGTTTGGTCTCGGTAAAAAGATGCGATAACATACGGACAGTTTTGTCAATCCGAACTGGGGAAATGAAAGGCAAGCTGCATGACCCTTCTCGAACTGTTCCAGCTGCTGAAGAAGCACCTTCAGCTGGTCATCACCCTTCCGGTGGTCTGCGCGATCGCCATGGGCATCGTGTCCTTCGTTGCGATGGACAACACCTATACCGCGACGACGAGCATGTACATTCTCGCCAAGACCGACGATAGCGGTCAGATGAGCTACAACGATCTCTCGGCGAGTCAGATGCTTTCCAACGATATCGCCACGCTGCTGGATAGCGATAGCGTTAAGAGCGGCGCAGCCAATGAACTGGGCCTCACCGATCTGGATGACTACAAGGTGTCTGTTTCCTCCGAGACCACCACGCGTGTCATTACGCTTTCGGTTACCGGCACCGATGCCAAGGAGACGGCTAAGGTCGCAAAAGCCATGGCCAGCTCGGTGAGTACGGTCGCTCAGAACGTCGGCGCTGCCCAGAGCATCAACGTTATCGACGAGGCTAAGACCCCCGAAGCCCCCAGCGGTCCCAAGCGTATGCTGTACGTTGCTGTCGCGTTCCTCGCGGGCATCTTTATCGCAGTTGCCTATGTCGTTTTGGCAGACATGCTCAACACCCGCATCCGCGGTGCCGAAGAGGCAGAAGAGCTCCTGGGCATTCCCGTTGTTGGCCGAATTCCGGCTATGAAAGGTGGTAAATAGGCATGGCTAAGGCAAAGAACACCGATAAGCTCGTTGTACAGAATGCCGCCAAGACCCTTCTGGCCAACATCCGCTTTGCGAGCGTGGACGACCCCATTCGCACCATCACCGTTACGTCCTCGATTCCCAACGAGGGCAAGTCTACGGTTTCCATCAACCTTGCCCAGGCTATCGCCACCAGCGGCAAGAGCGTCCTGCTGGTCGAGGCTGATATGCGTCGCAGGTCCCTTGCCGATATGCTCGGCGTCCGCTCCCGCGGCGGACTCTATGCAGTCCTTTCCGAGCAGGTTTCTATTGACCAGGCGATTGTCGAGACGGGTCAGAAGAACTTCTACTTCCTCGATGCCGAGCCGCATATTCCCAATCCTGCCGACATCATCGTCTCTCACCGCTTTGCCAAGCTGGTAAAGGCACTGTCCGCCAAGTTCCAGTACGTCATCTTTGATGCTCCCCCGGTCGGCACCTTCATCGATGCTGCCGAGATCGCAAGTCTGACCGACGGTGCGCTTTTTGTCGTGCGTGAGGATTTCACCAAGCGCGAGGAGGCGCTCAACGCCATCGGTCAGCTTAAGAAGTCCGAGAAGGTCAAGCTCATCGGTACCGTTATGAACTACTGCGAGACCGAGACCAGCGAGTACTACTACTCCTACTACACCAAGGACGGTAAGAAGGTGAAGAAGGGCTCCGACGATCAGGGGACTTCCAAAAAGGGCATCTTCACCAACCGAGCAAACGTTTAGTTGATTAAGGCTGACCTATGCGTGACATTCATTGCCATATCTTGCCGGGTGTAGACGACGGCGCCGCCGATCTCGATGAGAGCTTGGCGATGCTCGAGGCTGCCAAGCGGGCCGGTGTAACCAGAATCGTTTGCACTCCTCACTGCCGTGATCCCTATTTTGATTACGACAAGATGTGGGATGCCTTTGAGCTGCTGCGTGATAACGCTGACGGTTTTCCGCTCCAGATGGGCTTCGAGGTCAACCATCGAAAGCTCGTTGAGCTTGGTATCGATGCCGCGGAGCACTTGCATTTCGATGGGACCAACGAGTTTCTGCTCGAGCTTTCGACGCATGCCGATGCGTATGCGTTTAGAGAGTACGAGAACACGATTTACGATTTGCAGTGCCGTGGCTACCAGGTGATCATCGCTCATCCTGAGCGCTATCGTGCGGTTCAAAAGGATGTAAGCGTGGCGGAGCGCCTAGTCGATATGGGCTGCAAGCTGCAGGCTTCGGCGGACTTTATTGCCGGCGGTCGCTTTGGTCGCGAAAAAAAGCCGGCACAGCGCCTGTTCGATCAGAACCTGTACAGCTTCATCGCGAGCGATGCCCATAACGTGGGTCATTACGACTGCCTGGCGAAGGCTCGCGCGAAGTTTAGCGTGCGCGGAGCTCATTTTCGCTAATATCTGTCCCTAACGTTCGCATTGAATGAAAGGGCAGCCATGGATATCCAACTTAAGACGGGATGCTTTGATGACGCGGCGTTGGTGCGCCGCGTCGTTTTTATGGACGAGCAGGGCTACGAGAATGAGTTCGACGCTATCGACGAGGATCCGAACTGCATTCATGTGACGCTTTATGTAGACGGCGAGCTTGCCGGTTGCTCGCGTGTGTTTCCCGAAGAGCTTGAGCGCGTGGCTGACGCAGAGCCCCCAGTGTTGCCGGCATGCGACATGGACGAAGGCGTTGCGGCGGGGGAGACCTACATTATGGGGCGCGTCGCCGTGCTGCCGGCTATGCGTCGTCGCGGACTGGCGAGTGCGATCGTCGAGGCCAGTGCTGCGTGTGCACGCAATGCCGGCGCTAAGCTTATTAAGCTGCATGCGCAGGAATACGTGCTGCCGCTCTATGCAAAGGCGGGCTACACGCAAATTGCCCCGGTAGATTACGAAGACGAGGGCCAGCCTCATGCCTGGATGGCCAAGCGCATGGGCGACAGATAGGGACGTTCCTTTTCTGCTGGCAGTTGGGGATACTCCTTGGCAATCGACGCATGGGTGTTCCAACATACAGTTTTTCGATTCCGTATGTATATATGCGCGCTAATGGGTTATAAAATCTAAGTCTGAACATAGCAGGTCTGCGATGCGGCTCGGGCAACCGAGCCGTTTTTGCGGACGGGGATAGCGCGAAAGGACTGCACATGCGTCAATTTAAGACCGAGAGCAAAAAACTGCTCGACCTCATGATCAACTCCATCTACACCAATAAGGAAATCTTCCTGCGCGAGCTTATCTCTAACGCGAGCGACGCCGTCGACAAGCTCAACTTTAAGAGCCTGCAGGACCCGAGCGTCAAGATCGACCAGGGTGACCTGGCCATTCGCGTCTCCTTTGATAAAGACGCCCGCACCATTACCATCTCGGATAACGGCATTGGCATGACCGCCGAGGAGCTGGAGCGCAATCTGGGCACCATCGCCCATTCCGGCTCCGAGGAGTTTAAGACCGAGAACGCCGAGCAGCAGGGCTCCGATGTCGACATCATCGGTCAGTTTGGCGTGGGCTTCTACTCGGCTTTTATGGTCGCCAGTCATGTGAAGGTCGTCAGCCGCGCCTACGGCGAGGATGTCGCCCATGTGTGGGAATCCGACGGTCTTGAGGGCTACACCATCGAGGACGGCGAGCGCGCCGAGCACGGTACCGATGTCATCCTGACGCTGCGCGAGAACGAGAAGCTCGATGCCGACGGCGAGGCCGAGACCTACGATCGCTTCCTGACCGAGTGGGGTCTCAAGAGCCTGATTCAGCAGTACAGCAACTATGTGCGCTACCCGATTCAGATGATGGTGTCCAAGAGCCGCCAGAAACCCAAGCCCGAGGACGCCGGCGACGATTACAAGCCCGAGTACGAGGACTACCAGGAGCTCGAGACCGTCAATTCCATGACACCGATCTGGAAGAAGCGCAGCTCCGATGTCGAGCAGAAGGACTACGACGAGTTCTACAAGTCTACGTTCCACGACTTTGACGATCCGGCACGCACTATCAGCTTCCATGCCGAGGGTACGCTCGAGTACGACGCCCTGCTGTTTGTGCCGGGCCGCGCCCCGTTCGATCTGTACAGCAAGGACTACGAGAAGGGCCTGGCGCTCTACAGCTCCAACGTGCTGATTATGGAGAAGTGCGACGACCTGCTGCCCGACTACTACAACTTTGTCCGCGGCGTCGTGGATTCCGCTGACGTGTCGCTCAACATCTCGCGCGAGACGCTGCAGCAGAACCGTCAGCTCAAGGCCATCGCCAAGCGTGTGGAAAAGAAGATTACCGCCGATCTTGAGGATATGCGCGACAACGATCGCGAGGCCTACGAGAAGTTCTTTGAGAACTTTGGTCGCGGTCTTAAGTACGGCATCTACTCGAGCTATGGCATGAAGGCCGATGAGCTCGCCGACCTGTTGCTGTTCTGGTCTGCCAAGGAACAGAAGATGATTACCCTGGCCGAGTATGCCAAGGGCATGCCCGAGGATCAGAAGGCCATCTACTACGCCGCCGGCGATTCGCGCGAGCGCTTGGCCAAGATGCCCGTGGTAAAGGGCGTGCTCGACCGCGGCTATGACGTGCTGCTGCTGACGCAGGATGTGGATGAGTTCACGTTCCAAGCTATGCGTGAGTACGTTGCCGCCGATATGCCCAAGATCTACGAGGACGATGCCGCCCGCGAGGCTGCCGAGAAGGCCGTGGCCGACGGTGCCGAGCCCGAGGTCGAGGATCGTCATCTGGAGCTCAAGAACGTCGCGACCGGTGATCTTGACCTGGCGACCGAGGACGAAAAGAAGGAGGCCGAGGACGCCACCAAGGAGAACGAGGACCTCTTTAGCGCCATGAAGGGGGCGCTCGGCGACAAGGTCGAGAAGGTCGCCGTCTCTGCGCGCCTGACCGATGCCCCCGCTTGCATCACCACCGAGGGTCCGCTTTCGCTTGAGATGGAGAAGGTGCTCCAGAAGGGACCCGAGGGCGCGCCCGACGGCATGCCCAAGAGCCAGCGCGTGCTCGAGCTCAACGCCAAGCACCCGGTCTTTGACAAGCTTGTCGCTGCCCAGAAGGCAGGCGACGCCGACAAGATCAAGCAGTACTCCGGTCTGCTCTATGACCAGGCTCTGCTGGTCGAGGGCATCCTCCCCGAGGACCCCGTAGCCTTCGCGGCGGCTGTTTGCAACTTGATGTAGTTCGGGGATACGGCACCGTAACTAGATTAGAACGAGAGTGGATAATCTCCCACTTTTGGCTCGAATGCGGGCTTGAAGTGAGAGATTTTCCACTCTCGTTTCCTTTTGTACGGAGTAGTCGTTGGGGACGTTCTTAAATGACTATTTGAATTGCTAATTTGTGCGGGTTGTGGTTTTGTGACCTGCTGAAATTTAGGATACTGTACATCTGTACGTTAACTCATCTTCGTAGTATATTGCTACCCGCAAAACTCAGTACCATTGTGCCGCGAGGCACTAAAGCGCCTACGTACAATGGTTGTCGATAGTACGATTCGATTTAACGACAGGATGGATGGTCCAAGCGTGAGTCTCGGCAGCAAACTATCCAATGCAAAGGTGTCCTTTGCGATCTTTAAGCGCGACATTAAGCGACTGCTTGTGAACCCCGTCGCCTTGGTGGTTACCCTTGGCGTGTGCGTTATTCCCTCGCTGTATGCCTGGTACAACATCGTGGCCAACTGGGATCCGTACGGAAATACCCAGGGTATCAAGATTGCCATCGCCAACAACGATCGGGGCACCCAAAACGACTTGGTGGGCGAGCTCAACGCGGGCGATCAGGTTGTCGATCAGCTCAAGGAGAACGATCAGCTGGGCTGGACCTTCGTCGATTCGGCGTCCGATGCCAAGGAGGGCGTCGAGAGCGGTGAGTACTATGCGGCCATCGTAATCCCCAAGAACTTCTCGGATAACCTGGTTTCGATGCTCGACGGCAACTACCATCAGCCCAAGCTTACGTACTACGTCAATGAGAAGAAGAGCGCCATTGCACCCAAGGTTACCGACACCGGTGCAAGTACCATCGAGAAGCAGATCAACTCGGAATTTGTCTCCACGGTGGGCGAGACCGTTGCCAGTATTGCCAAGGATGCCGGAGTCGATTTAAAGGACAAGGCAACCCAGACTCAGGATTCGTTGGCAAGTTCTGTCTCCGAGACATCCGATACCTTGGGCGAGGTGCGCGATTCGATTGGCGATATGAATGCCGCCATCGATAAGACGAGTGGCGCCATCGCCTCGGCCGATGCGGCACTTGCCGGCCTGCAGGGTCAGGCGCCGTCACTGACGCAGGCGATCTCTCAGGGTAACGACCTGCTGGGCGAAGCTCGCACCACGGCGGGTAACTCTATCGCCTCGCTCTCCAAGGCGCTCTCGGAAGGCAGCCTTGCGCTTACCAAGACGTCGGCCTCCGCGAACGCTGCCATCGGCAAGCTGACGGGCACGGTCACATCTACGACCACCCGTATCGACAACTCGCTCGAGTCTCTCCAAGCGACAATCGACCACAATAAGGCCGTTATCGGGCACTTAGAGATTCTCGCCAATGACACGTCGACAGGTTCCGAGGAAATTGACGCGCGCATTGTATCGACCATCGATTTGCTTCGAGAGCAGAATGAAAAGCTTCAGAGCATCAAGGACGGTCTGTCTGCGCAGTCGAGCGCCATGACGAATGACGCCGCGGCTGTCTCGGGTGCCAGCGAAGCTATCAATAACGCAATTCAGACCGGTGCGACCAACCTTGGCCAGGCCCAGACGGACCTGGGTCAAAACGCGCTGCCGAAGGCCTCGAGCGCGCTTGATTCCTTTGCCGCCGTCTCGGGTGATTTGACGGGTATCGTATCTGGCCTCACGCCCACGATTGCAAGCGCGCGCGGTACGCTTTCGCAGCTTAACGCTACGCTCGGCCAGGCCAAGACCACGATGTCCCAGACCGATTCCTCGCTTGCCAAGGTCCAGGACAAGCTTGCGACCGCAGCCAATGACATCGCGGCGCTGCAGACCTCTGAGTCTATGGGCGAGCTCGCCGACCTTATGGGCGTCGATGTCAATGACGTGGCAGATTTCATGGCCTCTCCGGTCGAGCTGACGTCCAAGTCGATCTATCCGGTCAAGAGCTTTGGCTCGGGCATCGCTCCCTTCTACACCAATCTGGCGCTTTGGGTGGGCGGCTATGTGCTCATCGCCATCTACAAGCTCGAGGTCGACCGTGAAGGTGTTGGCAGCTTTACGGCGCGCCAAGGCTACTTTGGCCGCTGGTTGCTCATGGTGATCCTGGGCGCGTTGCAGGCCATCATCGTTACGGTGGGTGATCTGGTCATTGGCGTACAGTGCGTCAACCCGCTGCTGTTCGTGCTGGGCGGCATCGCCATCTCGTTTACGTACGTCAACATCATTTACGCGCTGTCCACTACGTTTAAGCACATCGGCAAGGCAATCGGCGTCATTCTGGTTATCGTGCAGATCCCGGGTTCGTCGGGCATGTACCCCATCGAGATGATGCCTGGCTTCTTCCAGTGGCTGCACCCGCTGCTGCCCTTTACCTACGGCATCAATCTGCTGCGCGAGACGGTCGGCGGCATGTACTCGTTTAACTACCTGTTTAACCTGTGCATTCTGGGCGTGTTCTTGATCGTGGCGCTCTTTATCGGCCTGCAGCTGCGTCCGCTGCTGCTCAACCTTAACCTGCTCTTTGATAAACAGCTCTCCACGACCGGTATGATGATTTGCGAGTCCAACGACCTGCCGCGCCAGCGCTACTCGCTGCGCACGGCCATGCGCGTCATGCTCGATTCCGATTCGTACCGTCGCGAACTGCTCGATCATGCGGTCGCCTTTGAACATCGCTACCCGTACTACATCAAGGGCGGTTTTGCCGCCGTGGTGGGCGTTCAGGTCCTGCTCTTTGTCCTGTCGACGGTTCTCGATATCGACAATAACGGCAAGATCATCCTGCTTGTCATTTGGATCATCTCGGTTATTGCCATCTGCGGCTGGCTGATCAATATCGAATATATCCGAGCGAGCCTCAATACCCAGATGCGCATCTCGGCGCTTTCGGATGAGGACCTGCGTCGCGAGATGCGCGAACACACGGCCGCCATTCCTGCCGCCCGCCACATGTTTGGCCTCAACGCCAGCGAGCGTGGTGCCAAGGGCGGCGATCAGTCCACGGGCCGCTTGCCGTATATCGGCTCGCACCATAAATCTCAGGGCAGCGACAGCACAGCCACAAATGATGGAGATACCACCGCGCTTGGCAAGCACTCCAAAGGAGGTGAGGCATAAATGAAGAACATCCTGCATCTGTTTAAGCGCGATGTCCAAAACGTGTCTCGCTCCGTGATCGGCTTGGTTGTCGTGATGGGCCTCATTATCGTACCGTGTCTGTACGCGTGGTTTAACATCGCCGGCAGCTGGGATCCGTACGGCAACACCGGCAATCTTAAGATCGCCGTGGTCAACACCGATGAGGGTTACGAGAGCGATTTGATCCCCGTCGAGGTTAACGTGGGCGAAAACGTGACCGCCACCCTACGCGGCAACGAGAGCTTCGATTGGGTTGTGCTCAACAATCGCGAAAAGGCTATCGAGGGCGTTAAGTCGGGCGCTTACTATGCGGCCGTCGTAATCCCCAAGAGCTTTAGCTCCGACATGATGACGCTTTTCTCGACCGACGTGAAACACGCCGATATCGAGTTTTACGAGAACCAGAAGGCCAACGCCATTGCGCAGATCGTGACCGAGAAGGGTTCGAGTGCCGTTCAGAGCCAGGTTAACGAAACTTTTACCGAGACCATTACGAGCATCGGTCTTAAGACGGTGTCCAGCCTGCTCGATTACATGAGCACCGACCAGGTCAGCAACTTTATCGCCAACCTGTCCTCGACGCTTGGCGATTCGATTGAGGACCTGCGAGACGTTCAGGCAAATGCTTCGTCGCTGGCGGGCATTTTGAGCTCCACGTCCGATTCGCTGACGTCGGCGAGCGGCATGCTCAAGCAGACGGGCACGGTCGATGAGTCAACGAAGCAGCTGATGGAGCATGTCAAGAGCGGTATTAGCGATTCCAAGGAAGCGCTGAAGGACGCCAACGACGCCATCAATGCCGCGATTGACGGAAGCACGGGCTCGTTTGACAACGTGTCCGCCGAGCTTGCGAAGGCATTTGATGCCGCGAATCAACATGTCGACCTTACAGTGTCCCAGCTCAACGATGCCGCGGCGGCGCTCAACACGCGTGCCGACGATATCGACGCCACGGCCGACCAGCTCCGCAGCTTTGCCGATCAGGTGACTGACGAAAAACTCCAGGACAGCCTCAAGTCAGTGGCAACATCGCTGAGCAGGATTGCTGTGGAGTATCGCAACAACGCCAAGGATCTGGCGGCCACCGCGAAGTCTCTCTCCGATAGCATGGCCGAGGTCAACAACTCGCGTGCCGAGGTCGATCAGGCCATCGCCGATGCCAAGGCCGGCATCGCGGGCGCCAAATCCGATTACGATTCCACGTTCTCGGTTAAGGCCAAGGAGCTCAAGAAGACGGTTTCGGGCATTCTGGACTCGCTTGATGGCATCTCGGGCGACCTGGATAGCGCCGTAGGCGGCCTGACCGACGCGTCCGGTTCGCTGGCAAAGGGCCTCTCCAAGGCTGCAAAGCTGGTCAACAAGGCTTCTGATCAGCTGGGTGAGGCGTCGGACAAGATCAGTGCGTTTAAGGATGAGCTCGACGGCGCCTTGATGTCGGATGACCTCGCTGCGATCAAGACGATGATCGGCAATGACCCCGAGGGTCTGGCCGTGTCGCTTTCCGGCCCCGTCGCGCTCGACCGCAAGCCGGTCTATCCGATCCGCAACTACGGTTCGGCCATGGCGCCGTTCTACACGATTCTGTCGCTGTGGGTGGGCTCGATCGTGCTGGCGGCCATGATGAAGGTGTCGGTTGACGACGAACTCATCAACGAGCTGATCCCCGTGCGCCTGCACGAGATCTACCTGGGCCGTTACCTGTTCTTTGGCGGTCTGGCACTGCTGCAGGCGACACTCGTATGCGCGGGCGACATCCTGTTCTTTGGCATCCAGTGCGACAACCCACTGCAGTTTGTGCTGGCGGGCTGGGTCGCGAGTCTCGTGTTCTCCAATATCGTCTACACGCTTACGGTGTCGTTTGGCGATATCGGCAAGGCTTTGGCCGTCGTGCTGCTGGTCATGCAGGTCGGCGGTTCGGGCGGCACGTTCCCCATCGAGATGACCGGCCCCGTGTTCCAGGCGATCTATCCGTTCCTGCCGTTCACCCACGGCATCAACGCCATGCATGCCGCCATGGCCGGTGCGTACCACATGGAGTACTGGATTGAGCTAGGCATTCTGGCGAGCTATCTGATTCCGTCGCTGGCACTGGGCGTCGTCTTCCGCCGCCCGGTCATCAGAGCCAACGACTGGATCATCGAAAAGCTGGAATCAACTAAGTTGATCTAGTTCAGCCACGTAAACGCCGTCGGAACATCGAGGTCTTCCAGTTTGACACTTTATTATGCTGGATTGCGATGCAACGCTGGTTGTTGCTACAGTAGCGGGGCGTACCGGGGGTCCGGTGCGCCCCGTTTTTATTTGACCATGAGGCGGCACGCAGCCATACGCGTGCGGACACCACGCCCAGATTGAGTGTGAGGATGTTCCATGGCCCAATACGCTGCCAACGAAATCGAGAATATGCCCGATAGCCCTGTAGCCCGCGAAGACCTAGGTGCCGGCGGTGCCTCTCGCGGTGCCGGTGCGCGCTCGCCGCTGTTCTGGAAGGTCTTGCTGCTTTCGGTGGCGGTCATCTGGGGCTATTCCTTCACCACCATGAAGGATGCGCTCGATACCATTCCGGTGTTCGAGCTGCTCTACATTCGTTTTCTTCCGGCGTCGTTGGTCATGCTTGCCATCTTCCACGAGCGCATTGTTGCCCATTTCAACGCTCGAAACCTGATTGTTGGACTTGGCATGGGCGCGCTCATGTGGGGTGCCTACGGTTTGCAGACGATCGGCCTGGCACAGACCACGGCAGGCAAGAGTGCATTTTTGACGGGCACGTACTGCATCTTGGTTCCGTTTGCGAGCTACGTTCTAAGCGGCGAAAAGCTTACCCGTTACAACTTGGGCGCCGCGTTGCTGTGCCTGGCGGGCATTGGTCTGGTGGCGCTCGATAGCGTCGAGTTCAATGTCGGCGATGTCATCACACTGGGCGGTGCGGTCTTCTTTGCCATCCAGATGGCGGTGACCGCCAAGTATGGCCGCAAGATGGACATCAACGTCATCACGTTTTGGATGTTTGTGGGCAACGGCGTGCTGAGCCTGATCTCGTCGCTGCTATTCGAGACCCAAGCGCCTCTGTCCGTGTGGACGCCGAGCTTTATCAGCGCGATGGCGTTTCTCTCGGTTGGTTGCACATGCGCGGCTCTGCTCATCCAAAACGTCGGCCTGGCGCATGTCTCGGCCTCGACGGGCTCACTGCTCCTTTCGATGGAGTCGCCTTCGGGCGTGCTGTTCTCGGTGCTGCTGATGGGGGAGGCGCTCACCTCGCGCCTGCTTGCCGGCTTTGCGCTCATCTTCCTGTCGATTATCTTGAGCGAGACGCATTTCGATTTCTTGCGCCGAAAATCACACCCGCAATTGTAAACAACTTGTTGCGCCGCCCTCCCAGGGCGGCATTTTTATGTCATGCCCTTACAGTTGTACCTTGCACTTTACGCTATCAAAGTGCGTGCTGCAAAAACGTTACTGGAGGGCTTCTATGGCATCAGCTCTGTCCGATTTTCAACCGCAACCAGCGCCTCAGGCTGCCACAGCGGCGCAGACCGCTATCGGTGACGGTCTTGTCGCAGAAGCTCAGGCTTTTGCAGACGAGCTCGCTGCATGGCGACACGATCTACACCAGATGCCCGAGCTGGGTAACAATCTTCCGCAGACGTCTGCCTATATCCAGGCACGTCTGGACGAGATGGACATCCCCCATACCACGCTCGTCGACGGTTCCTGCGTCGTTGGCCTGATCGGTTCCGGTGCGGCCGCGGCCGCTCAGGGCAATGGCACGTGCAAGGACGAGCAGGCCGGAACGGTCGTCATGCTTCGTGGCGACATGGATGCCCTGCCCGTTGCCGAAGAGTCGGGCGAGCCTTTCGCCTCTACCAACGGCTGCATGCACGCTTGTGGCCACGATATGCATGCGACGGCCCTGCTTGGTGCGGCGCGCCTGCTCAAGGCCCGCGAGGCCGAGCTTGTGGAGGCCAACGCTACCGTCAAGTTGTTGTTCCAGCCGGGCGAGGAGACCTTTGAGGGAGCACGCGCTGCCATCGCCGACGGCTTGCTCGAGAACCCGCGCCCTCAGGCGGCCTTTGCCATGCATGTCAACAGCCAGTCGCCGCTTGGCCTGGTGCTCTACGGCAGCCCGGCGCTCTCGGGCGTGTACGGTTTCCGCATCACGCTCCAGGGCAAGGGCGGCCACGGTTCCAGCCCCGAGATCTGCATCGACCCCATCACGGCCGGCGTCCACGTGCACCTGGCGCTCCAGGAGCTTATCTCCCGCGAGGTGCCGGCGGCCAAGGAAGTCGCACTTACCGTTGGTAAGTTCGCCGGCGGCTTGGCGGCCAACGTCATCCCCGACACCTGCGTGCTCGAGGGAACGCTGCGCGGCTTTGATGTTGAGCTCATGGCTCACCTAAAGACCCGCATCGCGGAGGTCGTTAACGGCGTTGCTACGACCTATCGTACGCCGGCGACCATCGAGACGCTTTCGGATGTTCCGCCGCTTGTACTCGACAGCGATATGACTCAGGCGTCGCTTGGCTACGTGGGCGCAGTGCTGCCCAAGGCGGCTTTCTTGCCGCTTTTCCATGCCATGGCGAGTGAGGACTTCGCGCTTATCTCGAGCGAGATTCCGAGTGCGTACTTTACCGTGGGCGCGGCCGTAACCGACACGGACGAACACTTTGCCCAGCACCATCCCAAGGCACGTTTTAACGATGCCGAGCTTCCTCTCGGCGCCGCGGCCTATACCGCCGTCGCTTTGGGCTATATCGCCGACCACCGGTAGCACCCAATCTTGCCTTTCAAGCCTGCGGGCATGGCCGTAAGGCCTATGCCCTTGTCTTTCAAGGCAATCTTGGGCACTACCGGCGCCCGGCGCCGGCTATTCGTTTGTTAAATAAGGAGCAGTATGTCCCAGCAACGCAAGTTCTTCCCCGGCTGGCTCGTGGTGGCCTCCGGCTTCGTGATCATGGCCACGTGCTATACGATTTTCGTCAATTGCATGAGCCTGTTCCAGCCGCTGATCGTCAGCGACCTGGGCATTTCTCTTGCGCAGTACAACATTTCCAACGCTATCTCCACCGTGGTGAGCGTCGTGGGTTCGCTCGTTATCGGCCATGTTGCCGATAAGGTGAGTGGCCGCGTATTGGGCTCGCTCACCGTTATCGCTACCTCGGCGGTGCTCGCGGGCATGAGCTTTGTGGGTGAGCTTTGGCAGGTCTACGTACTCTTTGCCGTTTCGGGCTGCTTCGCTGTGGCCTCGACCCGTCTGCTCATTAGCCTGGTGACCGCCAACTGGTTTACCGCCAAACGCGGCCTTGCCATTTCCATCGCACTTTCAGGTTCGGGCTTTGGCGGAGCCATTCTCTCGCCGATCGTGAGCTCGCTTATCGTGAGTGTGGGCTGGCGCTCTGCGTTCCTGGTACTCGCTGCCGTCTGCATGGTGGCGGCACTGCCCATCACGGCCTACTCCTTTCGCACCAAGCCTTCCGAGATCGGCCTTAAGCCGCTCGGCGAGAACCCGGGCGATCCGTCCGTCTCGACGGCTGGCGACAAGGACGAGCACACGGCGCCCGAGGTTAGCGTCGGCTGGTCTCGTATCAAGAAGAGCCCGGCGTTTTGGCTGCTTGTCGTCGCCTTCCTTTTTATGGGTCTCGTTAACGGCGCCATCCTGCCCAACCAGGTTACCAACATGACGAGTGTTACCGTCAACGGCGCCAAGATCGTCACGGGCGGCCACGATCCCATGTGGGCAGGTACCGTGCTTTCGGCCTATATGGTCACCGTCGTTATCGCCAAAATTTCGCTCGGTGCGATCTATGACCGCTTTGGCCTGCGCTTTGGCAATATCCTTGGCTCCGTTGCGTGCATTATCGCCTGCGTGGCGCTGTGCTTCCCGACGACGGACCTCGGTCCTATTGTCGCCGCTGTGAGCTTTGGCGTCGGAACGTGCATGGGCACCATCACGCCTACTATTGCCGCGTCCAAGCAGTTTGGCATGGCCGACCTCGGCAAGGTCACGGGCACCATCACCTCGCTCGAGATGGTCGGCGGCACCGTGGGCGCCATTGTCTCGGGCGTGCTGTTCGACGCCACGGGCTCCTTTGCGAGCACCTGGATCGTGTGCTTGGCGTGCTCCGTGGTCATGCTCGTGTTCCTGCTGGTATCCGAGCCCATCGCCGCCAAGCTGCGCGCGAGCGTGGCGGGGGAGTAGGCGTCCGTCGCTCTTTTCTGTTCGCCCCGTTCTGTCCGTGGCCGCCTTGGAAGCCGAATGGATGCTCGTACCATCATTCGGTTTCCAAGGCGGCCACGGGCCTACGAAATGATCCCTTTTCCTCCGCCCCCAAGGGATCACGTGATCCGAAGGGGACGGAGAAAAAGGGATCACAAACAGCGGCGGCGCGTCTGGCCGAACGAGTCCCCATACCCTCGTTCTGTCAGACGCGCCGCCGCTGTTTGCGTTTGTGCCGTATAATGACCGTTACCTATGACGCGATACAAAAGAAAGGTGTTTGCCCATGCAGGCACAGAAGGCGGAGGGAACCCGCGACCTTATCGGCGCCGAGATGCGCGCCTGGCAAAAGATGCAGCAGATTGCTGCCGGCGTGTTCGAGCCGTTTGGCTTTAAGCCCATCGAGACGCCCGCGATCGAGCAGGTGGACGTTTTTGTCCACGGCATCGGCCAGTCGACCGACGTCGTGCGCAAGGAGATGTTCCGCGTCTTTAGCGGCGCCAACTTGGAGCGCGTTTTTACCGAGGGCACCGACACCAAACTCAAGCCCAAGCAGCGCCTGGCACTTCGCCCCGAGGGCACGGCCGGTGTGGTGCGCGCCGTCGTGGAGAACAATCTGGTGCCCCAGGGCTCCACGCCGTTTAAGGCGTACTACGCCGAGGCCATGTTCCGTGGCGAGCGTCCCCAGAAGGGTCGCCTGCGCCAGTTCCACCAGGTGGGCATCGAGTGGCTCGGCGCTCCCGATCCGGCAGCAGACGCCGAGTGCATCATCATGCTCATGGAGTTCTACAAGCGCCTGGGCTTCGATCTTTCCAAGCTCCGTCTGCTCATCAACTCGATGGGTGACGCCCAGTGCCGTCCGGCTTACCGCGAGCAGGTTAAGCAGTTTATCCTCGATCACGCCGACGAGATGTGCGACGAGTGCCGCGAGCGCGCCGAGCTCAACCCGCTGCGCGCCTTCGACTGCAAGAACGACCATTGCCGCGAGATCATGGCCGACGCCCCGCTGATGGGTGACAACCTGTGCGACGAGTGCCGCGAGCACTACGAGCAGGTCAAGCGCTATCTGGATGCGGCGGGTATCGAGTATGTCGAGGATCCCACCTTGGTGCGTGGCCTGGACTACTACACCCGTACCGTCTTTGAGGTCGAGGCTCCCGGCGCCGGCGTCGGCTCCATCGGTGGCGGCGGTCGCTATGACGGCTTGGTCGAGCTCGAGGGCGGCAAGCCCACGGCAGGCGTCGGCTTCGCTGTCGGTTTTGAGCGTGCGCTGCTGGCCCTTCAGGCATTCGGTAACGACTTGGGTGCCGAGGAGGCCCCGTGCGTCTATGTCGCCAATGCCGGCAAGGAGCTGCGCCAGAACGTCTTTGCCATCACGCAGGAGCTTCGCGCCGCAGGGATTGTGACCGAGGCCGACTATCAGGGCCGTTCGCTCAAGGCCCAGTTTAAGCAGGCCGATAAGGTAGGCGCCAAGCTCATCCTGGTCCTGGGCGGCGACGAGCTTGCCGCCGGCAAGGTCAAGGTGCGCGACATGCAGAGCCATGACGAGGTTCTCGTCGATCTGGCCAACGTCGTCGAGGCGGTTCGCGAGCGCCTGTAGCGCATCTTTTTGAGCTGCGGGCCTGCTAACGTGCCCTGCTCATGGAGAGTAATTGTTACGGGGGTGTTTCGCTTTTATGCGGAATGCCTCCGTTTGTGTATGCCGTCCACCGAGAAATACGACCATTTGGGGCAAAAAGCCTTGCAATGCAGAAAATACTTTTGTGTGGTAAAGCGCAATCAGCGTCGAAAGTTTTTGCCGAGTGCCTATAATAAATATCGCATGTTACGTGCATAGAAGGAGGAATGGGAGGAAACGTGGCTGAGAACCTAAGCAACCAGTCTGTACCCGAAGCCGCGGCGCGCGTCGCTGCCGTGGTCAACCGCCTCGTTAACCGAATCGGCTCGAATGCCGAGTCCAGGGAGCGTCTCGCCGAGATCGAGATCCCCGAGGAGCTGCGTGATGATCTGGCGCTGTTCCTGCGCCTGGAGCGTCGTGTGCTTAGCGAGTATGATCCCGAGATCGCGGACCTGTTCGACAAGATTCTGTCGGCCGAGATTGTGGCCAACGCCGGTAATCCCGGTACGCGCGCTGCCGACGAGGCCGTCGACGAGCAGGGCGTGCCTACTGCCGATGAGTCCACCGCCGTGGCATTTCGTGAGGTCGTCGATTTGATCGACAGCCTGCCGCTCGATAAGCAGCAGGTCATCGTTCGCGCCTTTACGAGCTTCTTCCACCTGGCAAACCTGTCGGAGGAGAATTACCGCGTGGCGCAGCTGCGCGAGCGCGAGGCCGGTGCGTCGACCGATACCGAGGTCGATCCCGCCAACGAACTCACCGTTGCCTATCACCAGCTGGTAGACGAGATGGGTGTCGAGGGCGCCAACGAGCTGCTCGACAAGCTCGAGTTCCACCCTGTCTTTACCGCACATCCCACCGAGGCCCGTCGTAAGGCCGTCGAGGGCAAGATTCGCCGTATCTCCAACCTGCTGGAGGAGCGTCCGCGTCTGGGCGGCTCCGACCTGGTGGAGAACGAGCGCCATATGCTGCAGGAGATCGACGCCCTGGTGCGTACGAGCCCCATCGCGCTCAAGAAGCCCACGCCGGTCGAGGAAGCCGATACCATCATCGACATCTTCGATAACACGCTGTTCGACGTCATCCCCGTCATCTATCGTCGCTTTGACGACTGGGTGCTGGGCGACAAGGCCGGTACTGTGCCGCCGCTGTGCCCGGCGTTCTTCCATCCCGGCAGCTGGATCGGTTCCGACCGCGACGGTAACCCCAACGTCACCGCCAAGGTGAGCCGTGAGGTCGCCGCCAAGTACTTTACGCACATGGTGCTCAAGCTCGAGGACAAGTGCCGCCGCATCGGCCGCAACCTCACGCTCGAGGCCACCTACAGCAAACCTTCTGCCGAGCTCATTAACCTGTGGAACCATCAGGTCGAGATGAGCCCTCGGTACACGGCCCGCGCCGAGCTGATCTCCGAGCACGAGCCGCATCGCGCCGTCATGCTCGTCATGGCCGACCGTCTGAACGCCACCGTGCGCCGCATCACCGACACCATGTACCACAGCGCCGATGAGTTCCTGGAGGACTTGCGCGTCGTCCAGCGTTCGCTGGCTGCCTGCGGTGCCGTCCGTGCCGCCTACGGTCCGGTGCAGACCATCATCTGGCAGGTCGAGTCCTTCGGCTTCCATATGGTCGAGATGGAGTTCCGTCAGCACTCCGTGGTGCATGCCCGCGCCCTCAAGGATATCCACGAGAATGGTATCCATGGCGATCTGCAGCCCATGACGCGCGAGGTCATCGATACCTTCCGCGCTATCGGTTCCATCCAAAAGCGCTACGGCAAGAAGATGGCGCACCGCTACATCATCTCGTTTACCAAGAGCGCCCAGCATGTGGCCGACGTCTTTGAGCTTGCCCACCTGTCCTTTGCACACGAGGAGGATGTCCCCGAGCTCGACGTGATCCCGCTGTTCGAGCAGCTCGAGGACCTCGAGGGCTGCGTCGACGTGCTCGACCAGATGCTTACGCTGCCCGTGGTGCAGAAGCGTCTTGCCCAGACCAACCGCCGCATGGAGGTCATGCTGGGCTATTCCGACTCCTCCAAGGACGCCGGTCCTACCACGGCCATGCTCGCGCTGCATTCCGCGCAGGAGCGCATCGCCAAGTGGGCAGAGAAGAACGATATCGACCTGGTGCTCATGCACGGTCGCGGCGGTGCCGTGGGCCGTGGCGGTGGCCCGGCCAACAAGGCCGTTCTTGCGCAGCCCAAGGGTTCGGTCAACTGCTTCTTTAAGCTCACCGAGCAGGGCGAGGTCATCTTTGCTCGTTACGGTAACCGCACGCTGGCTCAGCGCCATGTTGAGTCCGTTGCCGCCGCAACGCTTTTGCAGTCGGCCCCGAGCGTCGAGAAGACCAACACCGAGACCACGCAGAAGTTCTGGGATATGGCCGAGAAGCTCAACGCCGCAAGCCACGAGCGCTATCTGGACCTGCTGAACACCGAGGACTTTACACCGTGGTTCTCGACCGTTACGCCGCTGACCGAGGTCGGTCTGCTGCCGATCGGCTCGCGTCCCGCCAAGCGCGGCCTGGGTGCCAAGTCGCTCGACGACCTGCGTACCATTCCGTGGATCTTCAGCTGGAGCCAGGCGCGCATTAACCTGGCCGCTTGGTACGGCCTGGGTACCGCCTGCGAGCAGTTTGGCGATCTGGACCAGCTTAAGGCTGCCTACCAGGAGTGGCCGTTCTTCCGCACCTTTATCGACAACATCGAGATGTCGATCGCCAAGACTGACCAGCGCATCGCCAAGATGTATCTGCACCTGGGCGATCGCCAGGATCTGTCCGAGAAGGTCCTCACCGAGATGCAGCTCACGCGTAAGTGGGTCCTTGCCATCGTCGGTGACGAGTGGCCGCTGCAGCGTCGTCGCGTACTCGGCTGCGCCGTTCGCGTGCGTAACCCCTATGTCGACGCCCTGTCCATCGCCCAGGTCCGCGCCCTTCGTGAGGTGCGTATGAACCAGGACGAGATGGCCGAGGAGAAGAAGGCTGAGTACATGAGCCTGATTCTTTCGACTGTGACCGGCGTCTCGGCAGGATTGCAAAACACGGGGTAATCGATAGCCCTGTGGCTCTCATCGGCCCCCTTCGCCCTCGTTCTTTTGGGATTAAAGCAAAAAAGAAGAGCGGCGCGCTT
>UQXB01000024.1:0-30732 GCA_900544935.1 uncultured Collinsella sp. | reverse complement strand
TGTGGAAGTTCATCGTCTGCAGCAAGTAGGTCTCAATGAGGATGGCGCCCACCAGATCGCACTCAATGCGCACCATCTGCACATGGGGATAGCACACAGTGCCCTCCGGCAGGGCATACATGTCGCCCTTCCAGCGGTAGGTGCGCAGATACTCGCAGAATTCCTCGCTCATACCCTTGGTGCGCAGCCACCAGATGTCCTGTGCGTTGAAATGGTAATTCAGCAGAAAGCGGGTCAGCTTGCGCTGACCGGCGCTGATGGAATAGCCCTGATTGTCCGGGTTCTTGCGGAAGAACATGTCAAACACCAGCGTGGTGTCCTTGAATCCGTGCAGGAACAGGCAGTTTGCCATCGTAAATTCATAAAAATCCACGACCATTGCGGGGTTGTCGTAGTCCTCATCCGGAATATAAGGCACAACCTTGATTTCGTCCATGAATAGTATCCTCTCTTCTTTACACCCGGCAAAGGCTCCTTGCTGTCCCCTGCCGTTCTGACCTGTGGGAAGGTTTGCGCGCCTGCCTGTCTTGACAGTGCGTTTCTATCATGATATCACCAAACGCAGAGCGGTGCAAGCATTTTTGAAAAATCCCGGTCGATTTCCGGTAAGAAAAAGCCGCCCATACACAAACAGCATGGGCGGCTTTCAGAACAAACGTGTTAACCGTTGATGATATTGGGGGTAGCATTCTTCAGCACAACGTCGTGGCTGCCGCCCTCAACGATGGAGGTAGAGGAAACCACGGTCAACTTTGCTTTCTGCTGCAGCTCCGGGATGGACAAAGCGCCGCAGTTGCACATGGTGCTCTTGACCTTGTACAGAGTGGTCTGCACACCGTCAGCCAGAGGGCCGGCATAGGGCACGTAGCTGTCTACGCCTTCCTCAAAGCTCAGCTTGCTGGAACCGCCCAGATCGTAGCGCTGCCAGTTGCGGGCACGGTTGGAGCCTTCGCCCCAGTACTCCTTCATATACTGGCCGTTGATGCGCACCTTATTCGTGGGGCTTTCGTCAAAGCGGGCAAAGTAGCGGCCCAGCATCACAAAATCCGCACCCATGGCCAGTGCCAGCGTGATGTGGTAATCGTGGACGATGCCGCCGTCGGAGCAGATGGGCACATAGATGCCGGTCTCCTTGTAGTACTCGTCACGAGCCTTGGCAACCTCGATGACAGCGGTAGCCTGACCACGGCCGATGCCCTTGGTCTCGCGGGTGATGCAGATGGAACCGCCGCCGATACCGACCTTGATGAAGTCGGCACCGCAGTCGGCCAGGAAGCGGAAGCCTTCGGCGTCGACGACGTTACCGGCACCGACCTTGACGTCCTCGCCGTAGTTGGCGCGGATCCACTCGATGGTGCGCTTCTGCCACTCGCTGAAGCCCTCGGAAGAGTCGATGCACAGGACATCGGCACCGGCCTCGATGAGCAGCGGCACGCGCTCGGCATAGTCGCGGGTGTTGATACCGGCACCAACCATGTAGCGCTTGTCGCCGTCGAGCAGCTCGTTGGGGTTGGTCTTGTGGCTGTCGTAGTCCTTGCGGAAGACGATGCCCATGAGGTGATCGTAGTCGTCGACGATGGGCAGGGCGTTGAGCTTATTGTCCCAGATGACGTCGTTAGCAACCTTGAGGCTGATGTTCTTGTCGCCCACGATGAGCTGCTCACGCGGGGTCATGAACTCGGAGACCTTCGTCTGGTGGTCATCGCGGCTGGGACGATAGTCACGGCTGGTGACGATGCCCAGGAGCTTGCCCTTGGGAGTGCCGTCGTCGGTAACCGGCATGGTGGAGTGACCGGTCTTCTCCTTGAGCTCGATGACCTGTTCCATGGTCATATCGGGGGTCAGCGTGGAATCGGACTGAACGAAGCCGGCCTTGTGATCCTTGACGGCCTTGACCATAGCGGCCTCGGACTCGGCGCTCTGGGAACCGTAAATGAAGGACAGGCCGCCCTCGGTAGCGAGCGCGACACCCATGTCGACGCCCGAGACGGACTGCATAATGGCGGAAACCATGGGGATGTTCAGGGTGATTGCCGGCTTCTCACCGCGCTTAAAGCGGGTTAGCGGCGTCTTAAGAGAGACGTTGTTGGGGATGCACTGCGAGGACGAGTAACCAGGGACCAGCAGATACTCCGAAAACGTGTGGGACTCACCGGGAAAGAACGTAGCCATGTTTCTCCTTTTTCCATGCGACCGGTCGGCTGCAGGCCTCGTAGGACCCAGCCCAACCTTGGGCGCCCAATACTGGGGAAGTATCTTAACGCACTTTGACTGCTACAATGCATGATTTAAGAAGAGCACACGAGGGTTTGACGCAGGCTTTGCGTTTGCCCAGCAAACACTTTAGCGGGGAGACGTGGAGCACATGGAGTACAAGACGACGGCAAAGTTGGTCATTCAAGCGTGCGACAAGGATCTGCCGGGCGTGTTCGGCCACGGCTGCGTCTTACTGCTGCAAGGTATTTCCCGCGAGCACTCGCTCAACCGCGCCGCCAAGGGCATGGGCATGGCGTATTCCAAGGCCTGGCGCATCGTGAACGAAGCCGAAGGCCAGCTGGGCTGCAAGCTCATCGAGCGCGACGGCGCCCGCGGATCCACCCTCACCCCCGCCGGAGAGCGAGCCATAGCGGTCTACGAGGAGCTGCAGGCCGACATCAACAACGTCATCGCCACCAAAGCCAACGATCTCATCGCCAGCATCAAAGAGTAGCCCATTTGGGACGGGGCCTTATAGCCACACAACCCCTTCTCATAAGTTGCGGTGAAATAGGGACTGTTTATGCGGTTAAAGCCGTAAATCAATCCATATTTCACCGCAACTTATGGAGTCGAGGATGATTTAGCTATTTGCGGAGGGCGTTGTCTAGGGTGGCGGCCACGATCAAGGGGTCGTCGGTACCGGCGAAGAGGCAGACGGTGCTCCCCTGCTTGCCGCGTGGGGCCGAAAGGCGCGTCGTTGCGCCGCCGGCGGGCGATGTACGAAACTCCCCCGGCAAAGCATCGAACAGCTCTCCCGCGCTACGCTCGATAAGGTCAAATTCAACTGCCGGGCCAAAGCCGTGCTCGAGGATTCCCGTTGCAACCGCATGGTCGGGATGCGAGCTCAGCCCGGGATAGCGCACGTTGCGCACCAGCTCGTTGGCGGCCAGATACTCGGCCAGCGCACGGGCGCGGTCGAAATGCGCCTGCATACGGACGTCGAGCGAGTCCAGTCCCCGCTCCAGCACACCGGCCTCGTCAGCAGTCAATTCAAACTTGGCCAAGCCACAGCCCTCAAGCAGGGCATGCGCGCACTCGGCCGCGGCATCCACACGATGGCGCTTGAGCTGCGAGCGCGCGACCGATACGGCAACCAACTTGCGCGGAGCATCACCGGCGCATACGCGATCGAGCGCCTCGAGCGACAGCGCAGAACCCAGCCGCAGCGAATCGCAGCCAAAAGCTGACGCCACGGTGTTGTCCACAACCAGCAGCGCATGGGCCTCACGCGCCGCCAGACCCAGCGCACGAAGATCAGGCACACGCAGACCAAACCCGCCGATGGAGTTGACGAACCACCACAGGTGCGGACCCTCAGCGTCAAACGAGCCGGCAAAGCCACCGGACGCCGCAGCAAACGCCTCGACAGACGGCTCCCCCACCATCACAACATCGCAGCCGTCAAATCCGCTCGCAAACGCATCGGCAAAGTCGTCCGCAAAGACCACCAGGCGGTCACCGGGACGCACAATCCCCAGCTGCGACAGCGCTGCTGGCACATGCGAGGCCACAAGCAACCGCGCCTCACGCGCGCCGTTCCTCAAAGCCCAGGCCTCTTCTAGCTGCTGCACGCCCATACGGCAACCTCCCTTCATTAACAAAAACCCACGATGCGGATGTTTCCCGCATCGTGGGCAACGGCTGCAGTATAGCGCCGATATGCGACGAATCGCCTAGATGTTGAGCGTGTGATAGGTCACGCTCGCGCCCGGAGCGTCAACGGTCACGCCATAGGCCTCGGGATAGATGCGCGTCGAGAACACGAGCGCGCCATCATTCACAAACACCTCGACCGACGAGACATCGCCAACAATGCGCACGTTGCGCACCTCGTCGACGGGCTCCCAGCGCACGGTACGACCGCAGCCGGCAGAATCGCGACCCTCATCGGTAAATCGCATCTCAAAACGCGAGGGCAGTTCGCCCTCGGCGGGCACAAACGCCAGCTTCAGCTCGCCATCAACGGTCGCGGTAAACGCGCCGTCGACACCGTCGACAACAACGTCAAAGCAGGTATCGTCGGCAACCTCCAACGAGCCCGCCCCCACACGCACCGAGGCATAATGGTGCTCGATCTCGCGCACCGGCTGCTGCAGTACCACGCCGCCGGCACCGGCTGTAAGCTCACGCGGCACCGTCATGCAGTGCTGCCAGCCGCACACCACGGTGGGTGCGTTGCCATAGGTCGGCTCATCGGGCATGCCCATCCAGCCGATTAGAATGTGGCGACCATCCTCGGACGTAAACTCCTGCGGAGCATAGAAGTCAAAACCGGCGTCCCACAGACGGAACTCCCCCAGCTCATAGGCACCGTCACCACCAGTGATGTCGCCCGTTACAGGCATGTAGCCAGCGGCATACACATTGCCGCGGTTCCAACGACCGCCCTCAAGGCCCTGAGGCGAGAATGACAAAAATGCAGCGGTATCGCCATTCGCACCGAGCTCGATATAGCCGGGGCATTCCCACATAAACCCAAAGCGCTCGGGCGCACACACGCGGGTCTCGAGCTCCCAACTAAGCATGTCAGCCGAGCCATACACCAAGATCTCGCCAACATCGCGACCGGCGCCCTCGCCATGCATGGCGCAAAAACGGCTCTCGACGTGCGGCCCGTCAACTCGACGACGCGCACCCAGCACCATGTGATAACGCCCGTCCGCGTCACGCCACACCTTGGGATCGCGCACGTGGCACGTCAGATCCTCGGGATAGTCCTCCGACGCCAGCACCACGCGCTTTTGGCTGAACTCCCGACCGGCAAGGCCATCAACGCTCTCGACATAAACAGTATCGGCGCGGCGGCCGGTATTGACGTAGTCGTACGTGCCGTCCGCATCGGAAAGCTTAACGTTGCCCGTATAGAGCACGCGAATGTGACCGTCCTCGGCAAGCGCGGAGCCCGAATACACACCGTGGCAATCGAACGGCTCGTCGGGCAGCAGCGGAGCGCCAACATAGTCCCACGTCATAAGATCGCGGCTCGTCGCATGACCCCAGGCCTTAACGCCGCCCTCGACATCAAACGGCGCATATTGAAAATAAACGTGGAACACGCCGCCCGCTTGGCAAAGACCGTTGGGGTCGTTGAGCCAACCCGCCGGCGGCATAATATGGAAGCGCTGGCCATACGCGCCATGACCGCACTCAGTGGCGGCGGCGTCAACAGCGGCAACCAGCTTTGCAAGATCGCGACCAAGTGCATTAGACATATCAAAGTCCTAACGGATCGAAAGTTACAAGGCACCAGAGAACGGCACCAGATACGGGAAACACCCGCGAGCATACAGCCCGCGGGCATTCCCTTAATCAAATGCTCTTAGGCCTGCTCGGAAGCCTTGGTCTCGTCCTTGTACAGGACAAACGAGACGGCAAAGGAAACCAGCGCGGCGACCGCAAACATGATCGCGTACTGCACGGGCTGGGCCAGGCACAGCAGGATACCGAAAATACCGGTAACACCCGTGCCGGAGGCAGCCAACGAGGTGAGCGCGCAGACCAAGGCACCGCAACCGCCGCCGATGCAACCGGCGATGAAGGGCTTAAAGAAGCGCAGGTTCACACCAAAGATGGCAGGCTCGGTAATGCCCATGAAGGCGGACAGAGCCGAAGGAAGCGCCAGGCCCTTGATCTTGGCATCGCGGGTCTTAAAGGCAACGGCGAGCGCGGCGCCACCCTGGGCGATATTGGCAGCGCTAGCGATGGGCAGCCAGTAAGTCACGCCGTACTGGGCGAGCTGGCCCAGGTCGATGGCGGTGTACATCTGGTGGATACCGGTAACGACCGTGGGGGCATAGAACAGGCCGACGATAAAGGAACCGATGCCGAAGGGCAGGGTCAGCAGGGCCTGGATCAGACCGAGGATGGCGTTCTCGGCCCACACGAAGATGGGGCCGACGGCAACGAGCGTCACGAGCACGGTCACGAACACCGAGACGAGCGGGGTCACAAAGAGGTCAAACATCTCGGGGACAACCTTGTGGAGGCGCTTCTCGAGGAAGGCCAGAATGGCGCAGGCGATGACGATCGGGATCACATGGCCCTGATAACCGACCCACTCAAAGCTGTACACGCCGGGAATGACAGTGACCATGGTCTGCACGCCCTCGGAGGCAACCGTATAGGCGCTCTGCAGCGAGGAGTTGATAAACGCACCGCCGACGACGGCGCCCAGATATGGGTTGGCGCCAAAGGCCTTAGCGGCGGAGTAACCGATCAGGATCTGCAGAATGCCAAAGGACGTTCCCGAGACCAGGTCGGCGATCTTGTAGATAAAGTTATTGGTGTCGAGCGCGATAAAGCCGTTGGAGGCCATAAAGTTGAGGGCGCTCATAATGCCCAGCAGCAGGCCCGAAGCCACGATGGCGGGGATGATGGGGACAAAGACGTCGCCGAGCACCTTAATGGCACGCATAAAGATGTTCTGCTGCTGCGCCGCGGCCTCCTTGACCTCGGCCTTGGTAGCAGCTTCGACGCCACTGAGCGCGATGAACTCCTCGTAGACCTTGTTGACGGTGCCGGTGCCAAAAATAATCTGCAGCTGGCCCTGGGCCTCAAAGACGCCCTTGGCGCCGTCGATATTCTCGAGGGCTTCCTTGTCGACCTTGGCGTTATCGGCAATCACCAGGCGCAGACGCGTGGCGCAGTGTGCGGCCGAAACAACGTTGCCGGCGCCACCGACGTTGTCGAGCACCTCTTGGGCTGATTTGCGGTAGTCCATAACTTCCCTTTCCTCCAACGGGCGCATGTGCACCCGGCCATCTTTGACACATACACTGTAATCGTTTTCAGTTTCATATGTCTGTAATCGTTTTCACAGTAGGGTGAACGGTAGGAAAAAGCCGGCGAATGGTAGTTTTGAGACAAAAACTGGGGACTCAAAGGCAGGCAGACGCGTCCAAGGACTAGACATTCATGAGCTGATGTCCAAGTTTGAGCGTCCGCAGGCCGCTCTCCCCCTCCTCGCCATCGAGCGCGTTGAGCAACATATTGGTCGCCTCGACGCCGCTGGTCAGGTAGCCGTAATGCACGGTGGGAATGCCGCCCGTCAGCGCGCGCAAAAACGCGTTGTCGCCAAAACCGCTCACGCGACGCACGCCCTCGCCCACGCCGCGCAGCTCGTCAAAAGCGCGCAGGGCGCCGGCCGCCATAGTGTCGGTCGCGCACGCGATAAACGAAACATCGGGATCGACGGAGAGCAGTTCGCGCGCAGCGCGATAGCCCGAGTCGAGCGTAAACGAGCCCAGGCGAATCAAGGCGGAATCGAGCGGGTTGCCCGCGGCGCGCAAGCCGGCCTCAAAACCGCGACGACGGTCGAAACCGGCCGCGCGGTCCTCTTCGGAAACTCCAATGTAGGCGATCTTGCCGTCCACGCGACCCGCAAGCGCACGGCCCAGCTCAAAGGCAGCCTCGTAATCGTCATGATAGACGCACGCCGCGCCCTCGACATGCTGACCGATCAGCACAATGGGCACGCGGCACGAGTCAATCGCCCGACGGTGCTCGTCGGTGATCATGGTTGCCACCAGCACAATGCCATCAACCGGATGGTTTTGGAATAAATCGAGGTATTCGAGCTCGCGATCGGGCGCATTGTCGGTGTTGGCAAGCAGCATCTGGTAGCCACGGCGACCGAGCACCTGGCCAATACCGGCGGTAATGCGGCTCACGGATTCCGAGTTGATCTTAGGCACGATGACGCCGATGAGCTTGGTGGAACCGGTGCGCAGCGCGCGAGCCTGGCTGGATCGCACGTATCCGGTCAGCTCAATCGCCTGCTTAATGCGCTCGGCCTTATCCGCCGAGATATACCCACCGTTGAGGTAGCGCGAGACGGCGGCGCTCGAAACGCCGGCCAACTCGGCCACATCTTTCATCTTAACCACGAGCACCCCTGTCATTGAAATCGCTTTCACCATAATACCCGCGAACGCGCTCAATGAATCAACTCGCTCATCCAGGTCGAGCAAACGTCAGCGAGCGGGCAGCTGCCGTGGCGAGGTGCCGCGAAAGAGGAGCGAAGCGTACTTTATGTACGCGAGCGACGGTTTGAGCGGCAGATCGCCCGGCAGATGCCCGCGCAGCGTCGAGCGGTCCGGCGTTTGTTAAAACGCCGGACCATAGTTAGCCGTGATATTCGCCGTTATATTGGATCAACGTCAGATCTTCAACGCCGTCGAGCGCGCGAATGGCATCCGCATAGGGCATGTCAACACCGTCCGAGAAAAGCTCGACGGCCATCTCGACTTTGTCGCCGCGCATCGTCTTGGACTTGACGGTAAACTTGGTGCGCCCAAATGCACGCACGATATCGTCGCCAGTGGTCTGACCCGTGTAGTGGATGACCATCATGTAAACGCGCGCCTTGTCCTGGTGGCTCGCAAAGCCGGCGATCATCACCACGATCACCACCGCCGTGAGCCCCACGAGCGCATACATGCCGGCGCCGGCCGTAATGCCCGTGGTAATAGCCCAAAACAGATACAGCAGGTCGAGCGGGTCCTTGACCGCCGTACGATAGCGGACAATAGACAGAGCACCGACCATACCGAGCGAGATGACCACGTTCGTCGAGATCGCGAGCGTGACCATGCAGGTGAGCACGCACATGCCCACGAGCGTCACGGCAAAGCTGCGCGAATACACCACGCCGGTAAAAAAGCGCTTGTACACGTAATAGATCAGGATGCCCATGGCGAGCGCCACGAGCAGCGAAAGGCCAATCTTGGCAGGGTCGACCTGGCCAAACGCCTCCAAAACGGAGTTCTTAAAAAAGTCCCTGGTGCTCATGGTCTAAATATCCCCTCGGTTCTCAAAATCCGATTCCCAGTAGTTAAATCCGCGAAGGTAGGCGGTCTTTTCGTAACACAGGCAGTACTTGGAGACCGCCGTAAGCTCGGCCGCTCCCGGCGGCACCATATCACGCACCAGTTGCGGGCAAAACTCCGTAAACTTGACCTCCATCACCAGCTTGCCGGGCTCCAGGACCGGCAGCGCGGGCAGCGTCGCGTCAAAGATATCGAAGCTTCCCACCGCGGCACGCACGTTCATGTCAAACGTAATGCGCACGGTGCCCTCATCCATCACCCACGGCTCGCGCTCGTAGTCCACGATGGTCCGCGGGCGCATCATGTTGCAGATGCACTCGATGTAGAACTCGCGACAGAGCGGATAGGTGCTCCTCAGCAAAAAGCCGTAGTCGCCAGCCAAAATCTGCTCAAACTCGCCGCGCGTAAGCGGCGCGTCCTCCTTGTAGATCCAGCTGCCGTACTTCTTTTTGCGCTCAAGCTTAATCACCTTGTCGCTGCCGTTATAGATGCGCACGCGATACTTTTTGCGCATGAGAATGCCGGCGTCTTTTTCCTCGTAGGCCGAGTTGCAGTAGTCGTCAAAATACAGGCTGCGAATGGTGTAACCACCCGCCCGCGCATGCTTGTCCAGTTTAAAAACCGGCGCCATGCGACAGGCAAGCGCGGAGTGCTCGCCCTCGTTAATGAGATATTTGAGCTCGTGGCGGTAACGCTCCTGCGTGGTACGTACAGGCGGAGCCGCCAAGCGCTCAAGCAGCGCGCTAGCCCTCCTCATACGTGTCCTCCACGACCTTACCGCCGTCTTGCACGTAAAAACACTTCATGCCGTAGTGCTTGCCGTCGTCAGTCACATAGTAGTCAAACGCATCTTGCCTATAACCGTCGGAGTTGGTGGCACGCACGCGCACAAAATACTGGCCGGTATCGGGCGCATCGCAGGTCACCTCGGGAAGCAGCACGTCCTCGGCCTTAAAGACCACATCGCCAATGGCATAGTCGCGCGCCAGCTCCACGGTGTAGCGAATGTCGCGCGCCTCAAAGTCATAGGACGCATCCCAATTAATACGAAGCTTACCGTTATCGATCTGCGGCACGCCGATGTAGAACGGCATGGGCTTTTTAAAACTCTCGCGAAAGCTCTTGTAGTTCTCCTCGATCTCGGAGGGAATCGCCGCGGCGATCTGCTCGTATTGGTCCTTAGTGACAGGCAGATGGTCGATATCGGGCGAAGCAAAGACTAGCGATTCAGTAACCTCGCGGTAGTGCTTGATCATCTTGCTCAGGCGTGCCTCGGTCATATACGAGCGCAGGTCCTTGACGGCGCGGTCGAGATCGCTGCGGAACGATTTGCTGCGCAGCGCACGATTGAACAGAAAGTTGCCCCAGTAGTTGCTTACGCCGCGCTCCCAGCTCGCGTAGTCCGAAAACCCGGCAAGAGAAAGCTCCAGCTTACGCAGCATGCCGTCGTTATCCCAATCCAGGATATACCAGACCTTGGAGTTAAGCGGGCTGTACAGATAACAGTTACGGTTCTGCGTATCGCAGTTGCCCGTAAGGATCTGAAACGCCAGCCAATAGACCAGATTCTCAGTATCAAAGTAGGTATCGAGCACGTCATCGATCTTTTGCGATTCATCGTTGAGCGCATCGAGCATCTCGATGAGCTTGGTGTGGTCCGTATCGCCCTTAATCTCGAGCATGCCCTCAAAGCTTGCCTGGTTGTAGTCAGGATCGTCGGCAAGCTTAATGGTGTCCTCGTAGCGATGGAAATCGAAGCTGTTCACCTTGTACAGGTGCCCGTTCTTATCCAAGCCGTGCGCCTTAAGCGCCGTCTTGTTGAGCTGCTCCACCTGCGTAAACAGGCCGTAGTCCTCAAAGATATCGTTGGACTTTTCGGTCTGGTCGCACACCCACAGATGCACAAACTGCGTGCGCAGGCCCATCATCTGGGGAATCCCACGGATAAGATCGTAGGCCATCTTGTTGCGAAAACGCATACCCTCGCCCATGTGCTTGTTGAGCGCAATCGCGCGCTGTTGGCGCCAGGTACCCTTGCCCTTTTTGAGCTCCACCTTGTAATTCTTTTGCGAGTTATTGCTCGATGTCTGGCCGCGCACCTGCACGGTGGCATTGGGCGCTTCCTCGCCATAGCCAACCTCGCCGGCCTCCGGGCCCTCTTCGTCGCCCGGCTGCAACAGGCCCATAACCTGATAGCGCGTCACGCCCATGTCGGCATAGTCATACACCGAGTACGTGTTGATCTCGGCCCAGCTGTGGTCGGTGTTCTCGGAGCTGTTGCCGCGCGAGACCGTCAGGTACATGGTCACAATGCCCGAGTCGTCGTAGACCTCGTAGAGCTCGTCCTTGTCGCGCAGGTGTTTGGCCTTATTCGAGGCCTCAGCCTTTTTAATCTTGTCCTGCTTTTTGACCTTTTTAGTCGAGGATTCGTCCTGAGACGAACAGCCCGAAAGCAACAGCGCGCCGGCAGCCGCCTCGATCAGGCAGCGGCGAGACATCAACTTATCGATCATCAGAACTTCCCCAATGTTTTTGATACAGGCGAACCACCATACGTTCAAACGCACTGCGCGGCTCACCGCCCGCGCGCTTGTCCTCGTAGCATTGCTCAACACGGTCGAGCACCCGGCCAAGTTCGGTAAACCAGCCCGTCTTGTCGGTCGCCACAATGGGCTGCTGGCTCAGGATACGATACGGCAAGTTGGCGGTATAGGTATCGAGCCGCAGCAGCGCCACGATAAAAAACACCGCCGCACCCAACAAAAAGCCAAAGCCGTAAAACTGCTGCGGCAAAAGCAACGACACGGCAGTCGCCAGCCCGGCCACACCGGCAAACAACCCCGAGGCCAACACGGCCCCCTTGTAGTCGGTAAAGTAAAGCAAGATGAGCATCACCGTATTGCCCACGGCATACAGGCCATAGCCCACGCACAGCGCGCGAAAATACCCATGCATCAGGTTGTTAAAGCCCAGCGGCAGGGCCGAGAGCACCGTGGTCTCGAGCGAGATGACCGCCGCGGTCACAAACAACTGTTTGAGCGCGCAAAAGCGCAGTTCGCTGTTGAGCGTGGAGAGCATCCCCTCCTCTGCCACCACGATGTCGCCCACCACGCCGCCGTCGTTGAACAGGCTGTAGTAGTCGCGGTAGCGCGGATAGAAATTGACCTCGACCGAGACCACAAAGTTGACGGTCGTGACCAGGATCGTCAAAAACGCGATGAGCGCCGGCACATCGTAGTAGGGCGCGCCATAAAACAAGCCCTTGACCTGCACGCCAATGGGACCGGCCCAAATAATCACCAGGTGCGCAAAGAGTCCCAGATTGGTTAACAGACCCGTGAGCGCCAGCGGCATAAACTGATCGAGCCACTGCAAAAAGGGCCAGGGGCTGCGGTCGCTCTGAGGAAAATACCGGTACAGCAGTACCACGTCCCAGACGAGCATGACGCCGTAGCCCAGGGCAATTGACGCCAACAGGCCCTCGACCGGCGGCAGTCCCAGCGCCAGCGCGGCCAGGGCGCACAGGCACGTCACGCCAATGGCGGCCGCAAAGCTGCACAGGATGCCGCGGTAATCCTTGATGGCCGTGAGGTAACTCATGCCGTTCCAGTTGACGATCATAATGTTGAACAGCCACAGGCATAGCAGCCCCTGCAGCAGCGTGGCGCCCGAGAACAGCAGAAAGACACCGTAGAGCACCGTGCCCGCAACGAGCATGACAGCATTGGAGCCCCAAAACGAGGGCAGAATCTCGTCCTCGCGCTCGGCAAACAACATATCAGCCAAAAAGCGCGTGACCGGCATGGAGAAAAAGCTCGTGAGCGTAAGCGAGGCCAGCAGTGTGTAGGTCACCATGCACACCAGCAGATCCTGGTTGGCACGGCCCACACCCCACAGACCGCACAGTACCAAGATACCCACCTGGAGCAGCACGCCCAGCAGCATCGGGCCCGTGCACACAATGCCGGCGTAGCCGTAAGCGCGCATCGTGGCAAACAGGCCCTTGCGCCTAAACAGGCGCTTGAGCTCAAAACCAATTCCGGCCACCGGCTACTCCCCCTCTCTGGGCAGGTTAAACGCACACGCCGTCTCGTCGTACAGTGCGCGATAGTTGGTGAGCATCTGCTCGTGCAAAAAGTACGTGGCAACGCGGCGCTGGCCGCGCTCCCCCATCTCGATACGGCGGGCGCGGCTTGTGCACATGCGTTCCATGGCATCGGCCAAGCCCTTGCGATACATAGGCGGCGTCACAAAACCCGCCACGCCAAAGTCGTCGCCCGGGGCGCCTTCGAGTAGCTCGCGGCAGCAGCCCACCTCGGTCGTCACGCAGGGACGGCGCGCTGCAAGCGACTCCAGCACGCTGAGCGGCTGGCCCTCGGAGATGCTCGTCAAAATGGTAAAGTCGAGCTTTTCCATGTACTCGACCACGTTGACGCGACCGGTAAAGATCAGGTCGCGCACGCCCAGGGTATCGACCAGCGCGTGGCACTCGGCGCCGTACTCCTCGTCGTCCACGCCGCCCATGATGTGCAGGCGCACCTTGGGCAGGCGCTCGTGCAGCTCAAAGAAGGCATAAATCATGGTCTTGACATCCTTGATGGGCGCCAGGCGCACCACCGCGCCAATGTCCACCCAGCCGTCATCGGTCTTTAAGGGAATATCCTTAAAGCGGTCGAACTGGATGCCGTTGGGGATGACCAGGCATTTGTCCGCATCGCAGCCCATATCGATCTGGGTCTTGCGGGCGTTATGGAACAAACTGGTCACGCGGAAGGCGCGGCGATAGATCTCCTCCGAAAGCAGGTAGAAAAAGCGAATCCAGCGGTCCTTAAACGACGGCACCACCCAGTCGGCGCGAATGATCTCTTCCTCGCGCTCGCGGGTATAGATGCCGTGCTCGGTCAGCAGCACTGGCGCATGGGAAACGCTTGAGCCCAGGCAGGCGAGCAGGCCGCCGTAGCCGGTCGAGATGGCATGGTACACATCGGCCACCGGCACCTCGCTGCCCAGCAGGTAGAGCACGGGCAGCAACATAGAGCGCATGGTGTGGAATGCATCGGCAAAGGGCGTGTAGGGGCACTCGGCCAGGCACACGTCGCGAAAGATATCCATAAACGTTCGGCTCTGCAAAAACGAGAGCGGATGCACGCGACGGCGTTGAAAGATATCGAACAGCACGTCCCAGTCCGGATTGGAGAGCGACACCAGACGGCGTAGCGCCTCGCGCTCGCGGTCGTTAAAACTGGCTTCGTGCTGCTCGCCCGAAAGCCGCAGGGCATCGTCCAGGAACACCTCGTGCACCTCGACCACGTTGCTGGGCAGCTCGTAGACAAACTTGCCGCGGTCGGCAGCATGTGCGCCGATCACCCACAACACAAACTCATGCTCGGGCATGGCCTGGATATAGCCATGCATCCAGGTAGATACGCCGCCGTGCACATAGGGGTAGCAACCCTCGAGTACCAAGCAGATTCTCATTTGTCGCCACCCTCCATGCGCTCGATCGTCACGGTCTTATCATTTGCCTTAAGCAGATACAGATTGCCCGTAAGGTGCGTCAGTTCGCCACCCGTCACCGCACCCGGCTCGCCGTTGTTGGCGCGGAACATGAGCCACGCCTCGTCGTGGAAATTGCCCAGACTAAGCGTCCAGGCATCCGCGCTGGTATCCACGCTCACCGTAACCGACGAAAAGCGCTGGATAGCACCAGAGCATTCCGAGCCGGTCTGGCGACGCAGGTCGGGCGCAGACTTGGTAAGCCACTCCAGGTAGTTGGTCAGGCCGCCCTTGTAGACCTCCCAGCCCTCCTTGGCTCCGCGATCGGGGTCCAAAAGGTCGTCCGGGTGCATAAAGTGCGTGCTCACGTAGTGCATGTTGAGCTCGGACACGGCTGCCAGGCGCATATAGGAATCGTCGACCATGCCGCCCGAAACAATACGTGGCTGCTCCACAATGCCATCGCTCGCCACGCCAAACTCCTGCACGTAGGGCAGGTCGGTACCGTCCTCAAAGTACGTACTGGCGATGGTCTTAATGCGCGGAACGTCGGTGCCGATAAGCTTGCGTGCACGGGCCGAAAGGATATTTGACGGCGGCACGTAAACCGAGCCGTGCGCGTTGGGCAGCACCTCATCTTGGAAGGCGATAAGCTCGTTGAGCGATGCGACGAGCGTTTCCTTGTTCTTCCAGGTCTTGTAGTCATACAGCGTGCCATAGTCGGTATCCCAGAGCGCCAGAGGCTGATGGTTGTAGCCGTGAAAGCCCAGCTCTCCGCCCATCTGCAGCAGCATGCCGCCAAAATAGCGGAACTGCGTGGTATCGGGTTGGCGCGCGGGCTCGATCTGGTTGACCGCGTCCTCGTAGTTTTCGATCATCACGCCGGTATAGCGAATGCCGTATTTTTGCGCGAGCTTTTGCAGATCGGGCCACCAGACCTTGGCATAAAAATCGGCGACGGAAAGCCCGTAGTCGCGCTTGATATAAGTACCATCGCCCGAGGGCACGGGGCTAGGAAAGTCGTCCAAATAGAACACGGCGCTGTTGATGACCGGATAGGCCGTGGCATCACCCAGCAAGCTTATGGCCGAAGCATAGAACCCACGCATGACCTTGTCGTAAATGCCAATGTTGCACACCACGGTGTGACCACTGCCGCAATCGTTAGACCAAATGAGCGGCGTGCCCGCGTCACCGGTCCTTGCCCAGACGTGCGCCGTATCGCGCAATGAAACCGAGAGCGAAGAATCGAAGGGATCCGAGAACTCGTAGCGCTCTCCTCCGCCCAACATAAAGTCCTCGCTCGGAACGATACTTTCGGCTTTCGCATAGTCATATCCGGCCGATTCGATCCCAAGCTTGGAAGCAATAGCCTGCAGGTAGTTCGAGTTATCTGGCGTCATGCCCAGCATGAGTGAGCCGCCCGCACTCACCCAACTCATCAGATCGGTCAGATGCGGACCCAGTCCGTCAAGCGAGGGCATAAGCACAATCACGCGATCAAACGACGTGAGCGATGGGATCACGTCCGCACCGTCGGTGGCAATATCAACATCGCGATGGGCGATCTTCATGTCCAGCAAAATCTGGTCGAACTGGTCTTTAACGTCCTCGACGCCAGCTTGATCGGAATCGGTAATGACCAGGCATGTGGGCTTTTGGCCAAAGATTGCCGAGGAGGCAGGCACCGCATCGTTGGCGGCAAGCATCCCCAGCCTATGCTGGCCCGCACTGTACTGCACGCCGGCACGCTCCACCAGCAGCACGGCGGCCATGGCAATAAAGACCGCCCACACCACGAGGAGTCCCATCCAACGAAAGCGGCCTGCAAGGTCGCGGATATGTTGCGCCACGCTCATCTGGCCTCCTCCCCGTCGCGCCAAAACGCCAACTTTTCGCGGTTGTCGGCGCTCAAATACACATGTTGCTTGTCAATCGCATCAATCACACGGTGGACCTCGTCACCGTCGCGGCGCATCACAGCCAGGCGCAGGCAAAGCATCCAAACCTCCTGCTCCTCGGGCACGTCGAGCACCAGCTGGTCGGTCACGGCCTGCGCCTCGTCGATCTGTCCGACATCGGCCAGCGCCGTCGCGTATCGAATGCGCAGCTCAAGGGTATCCTCGCGCTCGCAGCGACGCGCAAGCAGGCGCGCGTACTGTTGGTGCTGAATCTGAGCCACGCGCCCCTCGGCCAAGCCCGAGCCCAAATATTCACCAAGAAAATCACAGTATTCGTTGAGGTTTTGCGCGCTCGGGTCCGTCTTAAAGGCACGCTCCAGCTGCTGCAGTTTAAGGTCGGACTCCTTGGAGATCTGCGCCACCGCCGTCGCGGCATAGTGCGCCACCTCAACGTCGTCGTTAAGCTTAGCCGCCTGCAGCTGCGCCAGGTACGCGTCGGGCTCCTCGGTGAGAATGGAGAGCATTAGGCGGCGCCGGTATGCCGGGTCGTTGACGATGAGCGCCTCCTCGAGCGGCACTACGCCTGCATCGGCGTCACGGTCGTGCACCAGGATGCTGCGATGCAGGTCGTCGTTGAAGCGCAGCGACTCCAGCGCAGACTCTTTCAGCCCCTCGCCAAACACCGCGCTGCGGACCGATAGCAGAACCACCAGCAACGGGCCCCACAGCGGCACCAGCACTATCACAGCCAGCATGTGCCCGCGCACCGGCAGCAGGCCCAGCTTCATAAGCGTCCACAGCATCAGACAAACCAGCGCATGAATCAGCAGCAAGACGGCAGCAACGACAAGCGAGATCAAGCGACACTCCCCTCGCCGTCACCGGTGTAAGAGATGTGCTGCAGCAGCGCCACGATGTCCTCGCCGTCGACGGGCTCCACCGCAATCTGCTTGGCGCTCAGGCGCTCGCGGATAATGGGCAGATCGCACGCCTTTGCCTGGCGCATAAGCAGGTAGAGCACGTCGCCGTCGACCAAGCCCGCCGCGTCGCTCTCGCGGATTGCCGACCCAATTGCGCCCACCAGCTCGCCGACAGGCTCCACGCCCGGTACCACGCGCAGGAGCAAAAAACTCCCCATCTTGCTATCTGCCAGCGCCTGCTCCGCCGCGAGCTCTTGGCCAAAGGCAGCCTGCTTGAGCACGCAAGTGCCGTCAACGCAGCGTTTATCCTGCGCCACCGCCTCATAGTCAAAAGCACGGCCCAGCGCGCTTTCGACCAGCCCGCACAAAATGCGGAACAGGTTTTGATAATAGAGGGTCATTTGGTTTTCGGCCGCGCTACGCACAAAGATCAACACGGCGGGTGCCCCGTCGCGCTCGATCGCGTATCCAAACATGGGAAGCCCCGGCGTCAGCTCGCGGTTCACCCACAGGTTCGAACGACCCCCGTCGCCCAAAAGAGGTGCAAGCTGCTCAAGCGTGAGCGAGCGTGCGGCATCTTCGGCAATCGCAGGACTTGCTGCCACCAGGCGTGCAAATGCCCCGCCCGAAACATGGTAGATCGCCACCGAATCGTTCTCGAGAATCTCACCCAGAAGCTCGCAGCACTTGCGATAGATGTCGCGCGGGTTGAGCACGTCGAGCTCCTGCGTCACAGCAAAGATCTTGCCAAAGCTGTCGTGGCGACCCACGATCTGGCGCCTGTACGCGCGCTTATCCTCGATCGCGTCGTGGTAGAGCTGCGTAAGGAACGTATTGCGGTTGCGCACGAGCTCGTTTTGATCGCGCTCCGCCCTAATGGCTTCGCTGTTGCGCAGCTGCACATAGCCGCACACGGCACCCACCACAAAGTACGCAATAAACGGCAGCCAGTTGGACGGCTCGTAGAACAGGCCCTGGAAGGTATAGCCGTACTGAGTAAAGTAAATCGCGGCCAAACCCACCGATGCCAGCAGCGCCGCAACCAGGCCAAAGTCCAAGCCATACAGCGTGCCGATCAGCACCACGTAGAGCAGGCGATAATCGAGCACGTTGAGCTGGGCCGATTGGGAGAACAGATGCTCCAGCACCTCGAACAGAACCCAAGCAACGCCCGTCTCCAGGCATTTAATAGGCAGCGCGCGCATCTGGATGCGGTCGATGGCGGCGCGCAAGGGGTTGACCTTCTTTGCGCGGCCAACATCCCAACGCGCTTGAATGGTCGAAAAATCGCGCAGCAGGTCGTACCGCTGAAACCAACCATAGCGCACGCGAACGACGTCGTTGACGGGCAGGGCGTAGCCGGCAGAATCGCCATAGGCAACTGAAAGCCCTGGGAACAGCGCCTTGAGGGCCTCGCCCACCTCACCTGACGCGTGATGGAAGGTATCGGCAACGTCGAGCGTCTCAAAGGAGGCATCCCAGCTGTCGAAGATACGGCGTACCAGCACCGCAAGCTCCTCGGCACACAGCAGGGGAAACGCCGCATCCTGCGCGCCCTGCAGAGCGACCGATCCGGTTGAGCACGCGTCGAACAGCGGCACCAAAAACGGGTCCTCCAGCGCGGCAGACGCGGTATACAGGAACGGCACGCGCAGGATCTTGGTTTGGACGCCCTCGCGAGCAGCGTAGTAGCGGCACAGGTCGTTTGACGCACGGGCGATAATTCCCTTGCCCGTTCGCCCCGCGGCATCGGCGGCACCCTCGGCACCCGCGGGCCCCGCTACATACAGCAGTTGGATCCGGCGACCCGCGCACGCACGAAAGACCGAGCGCAGCGTCTCGATATCGCCCACGGTATCGGTATGCGGGGTAAGGTAATTGGATAGGTAGACCACGCGGTCGAACTCGTAGGCCTGATCCAGGTGTTGCAGAAGCTCTTTCCACGAGGCATGGGGCGATGACTCGTCGCGGCGCGCTTCCGCGGCAGCGACGACCTGGACATGGTCCCCGGGGAACGCCTTGGCACAAAAGCCATCGTCAACATATGCGGTGTTGCCAACAACCAGCACCTCCATGGCGCACCCCTCCCCTAAAATCCACTTTAGTCATAGTCAAACATGCGTATTTTACGCTGTCAACGCGAGCTGGAAAGCCTTTAAGGCTGTTTTAAGAACTTTTTTGAGGACGTGGGAGTGGCAACTCGTCCGACCCAGGCTCATTGAGAGGCTACTATTCGCTCTGAAAAGGCACATCGCAATCTGCTGACAGCTCTGCAGGGAGAATGCCAGGCGATGGACATTGCTCTCGCACGGAATCATTGGATGAAAGAAACGGCAGTTCTTTGGAATAACTGACGATAACCTGCGGAACGATCTTAATGCCCAGAGCAAGTTCGAACTTTGCAATCGTCTTCAAAGTCATATTAGGTTGAGAATTCAAGAGCTTAGAAAGCGACTGAAGGCTTATGCCCATACGATTTGCCAGCTCACTTTTGCTCAATCCCAAATGTTTCATTTCACGATGAACAATAAACTCAATATCTAGTGCATGTTCATAAGCGCGCGTTTCGATACTTTCTGTTTCGGCATAAAAATCAGATAGATCTACTTTAATCATTGTATTCTCCGTTTCGAAAACCATGTATAAAAGTCAGCGCTCAGATTCCAGAAGCTGACGTGCTATTCTGGCCGATCATTGTTTGAGCGGTTAATTTCCGCTCATGGTCTGACAACATTTTCTGGAATTGAGAGTTATCGGGAGAAGCCGTCAATTCCCAAAACGGTCGGCCCTTGAGGTCTCTATATTCGACAAGTTCATATCCTTCTGCCAAAGGGCACCTCCCATTTCTAGATGAACTTAACTTATAGGTTAAGTTCATCCATTTAAATACATATAACGAGGTCCAGACAAGATTCCTCTGCCCCAATCGATAAACAAACCAGTCGAGCTTATGCAAAATCCGGAAGTGTGTGGCAAATTCTAGACACGTCAACCACACTGGATAGTGACAAAGTTTCTACCTGCGAGTTCTTTTCATGAAAAGGACGATGTGCTCGAGGGTTCCGAAATTTGCCGCATACTTCCGTCGGTCATTTTCGGAAGTGCGGTGAAAAAACCGAGATCGACAGACCAGACCCCTGTTTTAGCTTTCCGCGACCTGCGGTTTTGTTGCCGAAATTCGGTTTATGCTCGGAGGTTTCCGATTTTTTCCCCGCACTTCCGAAAAGCACCCTTAAACCGCGCGTCCCGAAGCGGAAAACCGCCGGATATTTGTTTCTCCCCAAATGAGATCCTTGTTTTGCCTGGCCGAATCTTACATCCAAACAAAAAAGAGGACCGACGCATCAACCCTCTTCAGGTGTCGCCCGAAGGCTTCCAGCGCAATTGATTTAATTCTAATCGATATCACTTGTTTGACCACGATCACGTCAACCAGTAGAAGCCGCCCATGCTCGATCATTCCATTGCCGGGATGGTGCTTGGCTAGTACGTCACAAATTGCATACATGAAAAAAGGGCAACACTCTCAATTTGAAAGCGTCACCCTTAAAGCTCCCAAAGAGCTTTTGTATTGCAGGAAGATACTCTACACCATCTTCCCTTGATTGGCAGGTCGAAACAGACACCATTGTGATTTCAAGCAGAAAGCGTTATATTAAGTATGCATTTGCACGTGGTGTTCGCACTATACGCTCAGATGCCATAGTTTACAAAGATGGCCTTCTTCATAGACGCTAGGTGGGATTACTCACTAGTAGCCGATATGTCGAAGGCCTTCTTGTACTTAAGGAAATCATACATCCTAATAAGCCGTTTCAGCTCGCTATTACCGTGGATTATCTTGCGATCATCCGTGATGAGCGCCCTCAGATATTCAAGCAACTTATTTAGATCGATCTCGTCTTCTTCGAGTAGCACAAGCTTTTTAAATGCTTCCTCAAAGCCTTCGTTAGCTATAACAGACTGAACCGAGTGTCTAATTCCCGAATGATGATAGCTACCTTTTGCCTTTCGTAGGCTGTTGTTTAGAAAAGCATCTAAATCCTTCTTCTCATCTATTTCCTTTAGCATCCTTGGATTAAGAACTTCCCCTGAATACGCGCTTAAATACTTATACATAGGCAAACCACCCGAGTTAGAAGCAAGCAGCGAAGGAAGGTATTCCTCGACGGCAAGTCTAGGAGCAACATGTTCGTCATCAAACACAACATCACGATACAAAAGTTCGGCTTTGACCATATGCCCGTGCCCTAAAGAAGCATTCGCAACACCGATACCCAGCACAAGATGCTGTCCCTCCGGAAGTCTCTCAAGGTCGCTGAAACTCGCTTCGACTACCAGGGAGTCATTCGGATCGGCCTCATCAGCCAAGGCGTAGATGCTCCTGCGCAGCTCACGGATTATCCTGGGCGAGAAGGAGCATTTGGATTTTCCAATTGCTTCATACACCGCACTAAAATCGTTCGTCCTAATCTCAGTCATGCTTATCTCGCCAATACCCGGAAAAGTAATCGAATGTGTCGAGGTTGCGTTTTCGCCCCTAGTTAGGAAAATAAAACGCTCTTTGAGCAATGCAAGATTATTTGAACCGAGGCAACGCGAAATCGACATGAGGATAGATTGAATATCGGGATCGTTTAGGGAATAGCCAATAAATATAATTGGGTATTCCATGAAAATAGTTAACAGCTTGGCCGCCAAGTAATCCTGTGTTTCGGCGAGTTTTGCGTAATCTGCCTCCTCAAGAACCATAGATTCAGGATTATCCATAGAACCATGGATTTTATAGATTTCACCCATTTCAAAAGTTCTGTGAAAGACAAGATCGTCCTGGCCTACAAAAACTTTAAACTCGGGAAACAGCGACTCCAGTAGACAGTCATAGTTGGTTGTAATGACTCCAGAAATACGCCGCCTGCCGACCTCTCTCAAGATATCAAGTTCATGCGTCATATGGTCAGGTTTGAACGAGGATAACCTCTCGGCCGCCATAATCTTTAAAACAGATTTGCGCTGACGAATGTCCTCTGCATGATCGTCTCTAAAAGAAGCGAAGCGAGGGTCCTCAAGAACAGCTATGCGCATATCCTTATCAAGCATCGTCGCGGCAGAGGGCAATGCGCTATTGTCAGACTCATCTGGACAACGTGCCAGGTACGAGTCAAGCCGAAAGGGATCATCGGAAAGACGTGAACAGAGGTGCCTTAACAAGCCAACCCAATCGTCGGTACCCATGTATCTACGGGAAAAGCCCGAGCCGACGAATAAATATGGGCTACGCCCCACCCCATTTATCAGACGTACAACGCTGTCTACAATGTCATCTCTTCGGACTTCCATCTAACGCCTCCAAACAAGTCTACTTCCATAAGTATAGAACATATGTTTGTGTATTTCCAGACTGCAAGACTTCATGAGCGATGCAAGTTGCCTGAAGAGAGACTTAAATCCGATCCTCGGTAGCAGGATCGAAGTCGACCCAGGTATCAAAGCGGGATTCAGGGTTGCTGTTTCTCAATAATCAGAAGTGCTCCAGTGAGCAAATATCAATTTCACACATCAGGCAATCTGCCATGGTGGCATCAGTCACCACCCCACGACTCTTTTGGAGTTCGATAAGTTGAGCGATAGTCTGAAATTCCATCGCCAAAGAAACTCCTAAAAACAAAGGGCCGTTGCCGATAACAACCGAACAACGACCCTCCTTTGTCATCGCCTAACGTAGAGTCAACGATGACTGTATCACCACCAACATACCGACCTAAATTCACGGCCGTTGCGCCGCATATAGATATTTCATTCGATGTTCGACTCTTTCATGAATCCCTTATCGGCCATCAACGGAATCCTAGATTCTCGCCCCTTACCAAACCATCCTCCAACTGTTACCCGACCAGCACGCCGAAAGTTATATGCGCCGTCAGAGATCCGTGGCGGCACTGAGAAAGACGAGGCACGACGCCGACCGAATCCCACTTCCTGCCGACCCATTAGAAGCGACTGTGAACCAACAACGATCAGAATAAAACTGCATCATCCGATTTGGTAGGGGACAACGGGATCAAATTCAACGGGCAAACCCAGTTCAAAATGGAGAATGGGAGATGAGTCAATTTGATCAAGTGATCCATTTCCACGGCGAACCCACGACCTTCCGTTTGCACATATAAAACCAATCTCAATCAATGGAAATCTGTGCATGCCACCAAAACCATTCATGTCGACATCGGCAATATAGAGCCCAGGGGGAATCAGGGCGAACTTTTTCCGATATTCACTGCGGCCCTTTAAGTCTTCTCCTTTAGTACATCCATGTCCTTTAGTGATGACAACGGTAACCACGACCTCATAAATGGGAAGATCGCTGTCATTTCGAATAACAATATGCGATAGGCCCCGTGAATCGCATTCGAGCCAAGCGGCAACCGAAGAGGGCTGAGACAGCATGTCCGCCTCTCTTCGACGGGTTTCCTCCTTATGCATGTGTTTCGTGTCACGCCATGCAACTAATCCCGTTAAACAAATAGTTGCAACCGGACACAAGGCCTGAAGAAATTCAAAAACAGCACACATCAAATATCACCCCTCTTATAAATAACGGACAAGCTCAATAAAGCCATATAGTCAATTGGCTATATGGCCAAATGAGTTTCATACATTTAAATGAAACATATTACCAACTGTTATCAATTCAGGAGGCGATTCGGTTCATCGCAGGCAAGGAGACGCAAAAGATTAGGGAATGACCTCAACACGCATTTACTGACCGCAAATCCGCAGATCCACGCCAATCCGGCACGAAAGTTTTGGAGGACGTCCCTATCTTGGTTGCAAGCAAGGAACCTGGACCCGCAAGGCGATCCGGGACAACACCCACCAAGAGAGGATCCTCTATGCTCAAAGACGGCATCGCATATCTACTTAAGTTCGCACCCAGGGAAGCATACATCGACGACCTGATAAACGGTCACCTCTACATGAACGCGGCCGGCTACTACCATGGCTTGCCTGGCGAACAGGGCGATCCGCTCGAAGCTTCCATGGCTCCCGGGGCGTGCCTCTACAGATATACTTGACTGCCTATCTACTGCATGTACACGGTCCGCGAGAACGATATCGTCAACAACACTGTGAAAATCCCGAAACGCATGATCCAGGAGTTCGGATGCGAAGACGGATGGATCGGCATTGTGCAGTACGGCAGATTCGCGCGCCTCGCCGACAGACACACCACCGACGACGGAAGCATCTACGCCCACGGTCCCATCTCCTACGGCGTTCCCGGGCCAAACTGATACGCGAGATCTTTGAGGGCATCCCGCACAATCTCGTTATCAAAACACCCAAGTACGCATATCAGAAGGAGTATCGAATCATCGGGTCGCGACCGGTCGAATGTCGCCTTTTACCAGACGAGAATCACCCAGGCTGCAAAATTGAAAAATACGACCACGCAGTACTTGACCTAAGCAGCAGCCTTGCGGACTTTTCCTGGAAGGTCTCGGTGGCGAGTCTCGAAGAAGCGCGAGACGGCCTAATGCTGGAGTTGCCGCATTAGGCATAGTCAACCCAACGCGATCCACAACGTCACCGGGCAACCATCCCCCCTCCCCAACATTCCCCAGAAAGTTCGCTGATGTTGACAGGTGTTCCCGTAAAATAAACCCCAACAAAATATGTGCGGAGTGCTGGCCTGGAGCTGCCTTCGGACCCTATTGGCTGCTCACCGAGAGGCTCCGCTATGAAACGACCCCTTTACTACCTGCTCTGCGCGATCGCGTGCTCGTCCATAGTCGGCGCGACGATGCCCATGGCGGCCATTGCGGAAGCCATCCAGCCTCCAGTAACAGCCGAGCATCAGGCGCAAGCCGACGCCACGACCAGCGACACGGGCGAGGCCAAGGACGGCACCAACACAAACGTGACAGCAGATACCGTAAAGGACAGCACCGCAACATCCACAGACACCAGCGCAGTCAACAAGGAAAGCGCTGACGCCACCACCGCCGCAACCGGTGCGGCCACCACGGCCCCCACCCCATCCCTCCGAGCCCAAACCAGCCCCTCACCCGCCGCAATCTCCACCACGTCACAAACCGGCTACGCCCACTCCGCCACGGCAACCCAAAACGGCGTCACCTTCACCGTCTCGTGGAACGACGCCCCCGCGGGCGCCGCGACGACCTTCCACGTAACCCAGGCCAACGGCTCGTCCCAGGCAAAGGCGCGCATGTACGTGCCCACCTATTGGGACGGCGGCAGCCATGAAAGCGTCTGCGACCCGTCGCGCCCGGCATGGGCCAGCTACTACAGCCTGGGCACCGCGGGCCACGACTTTACCTTCGACTTCACGGCATCGGGCACGTACCGCATCTATTTCTACTTTATGGACAAAGACAGAAACGACCCCCAAAACGACAAGGGGATCTACTACCTGCGCACCACGGCGGAAGTGACCGTAAACGACGCCGCCCGCCCAAGCGTCACGCAGATCGTCAACGACGCCGTGGACCTGTGCAGGCAACAGACAAACGGCTCGGAATACGACATGGCGCTGTGGCTCCACGACTGGACGCTCGACCAGCTGGAGTATGACCACAACCTCAACTGGTGCTCAGCCGAAAGCGGCCTCACGCGCCACCAGGGCACCTGCGAGAGCTACCAGCGCATCTACTCCAAGCTCCTTGACGCCGCGGGCATCGCCAACGGCCGCATCACCGGCAACGGCCACACCTGGAACGCCGTAAAGATCGACGGCAAATGGTGCCAGATGGACCTGACCTGGGACGACACCAACGACAATTGGTACGGAGACCTGGACCAGCGCCATCTGTACTTTGGCCTGACCGACGAGCTCATGGCGATCGCCCACTCCGACCACACGGCAAACTACCAAAAGGGCAGCTATGCCTACCGCTCAACCGACCTGTCCAACAATTACTTTGTGCGAAACGGCAAGGCAGACGAATGGGCAGAGAAATACGCCGATCGCATTCAGGAGCACCTGAATGCCAAGGAAGAGAGCTTTTCCATTGATGCCGACAACCAGTCCTTCCCGCCGAGCATCTCGGGAATTCAGAATGGGATCGTTGCACATGCGATGAATCAGAGGGAGTGGGAAACTGGTGGCGTCAAAGTTGAACTAAACGCCACTTCGAACGTCACTAAAGAATCGAACAGCAAATGGAGCGCTAGGTACGACCTGAAAGCTGAATACCAAAAGACAGCTTTGGAAAAAGTTATCGACGACGGGGCCTACCGCCTGGCAACCTCGCTTGACGGGCGCATGGCCGTGTCCGCCTCCGCCTCCGGCTGCTCGCTCTCGAGGGGGGCCGCGGCGCTCGCCTTCGAGCGCGACCCCGCGACGGGGCTCTACCGCATATCGTCGGGCGGCAGGCTGCTCACCGAGTCCGGCAGCGCCGCCCTGCTCGCCGACCCGGACGGGTCGGCCTCCCAGCTGTGGCGCGTGTCGCCGTGCGCGCGCGGCTACACGGTGACGTCGTCGACGGGCCTGGCGCTCGACGACCACTACGCCTCCAAGGCCGAGGGCAACCTCGTGTGGCTCCACGAGGCCAACGGCAGCGCGGCGCAGGCGTGGACGCTGTCATATTAATCCATGCGAAAGGTCAACAGAACCGAGTCCGGCTGCACGCTGTCGGCCTCGGCCGGCTCCCTGGCCCTCGAGCGCGACGGCGCCACCGGGCGCTACAGCGTCCTCTCCCGGGGCCTCGCCCTCGCCGAAAGCGGGCGCTCCGCGGCCCTAGCCGCGCCGGACGGCTCGGCCTCGCAGCTATGGGGGCTGTCGGACTGCGGCGACTACTACGAGCTCCGCTCAACGTCGGGGCTCGCCCTCAACCTCGCGAACGCCAGCGCTGCGGAGGGCAACCCCGCCCGCCTGTGCGAACCGTACGGAACGCGCGACCAGCGCCGGGCGCTCTCCCCGGCTCCTTCAGCCACCTATTCAGTAGCATATAGTTGGGATGAGCTTTAATTCTGCAAGCTAAGAGCAGAAATTAAAATCAAAGGTTTAACCGCTATCAAATTCTTGAAATAAGGCTCGAACGAGACAGATTAATCTCGCTCGAGCCTTTTCCTATATTTTACTAATGAAGCCAACATTCACACTAGGACATAGCGTATATCGCAGCCTTCCACAACAAGTAGTTCCGCTCGCGAAGGGCCCTTTCAAGATCGTTCCACAATCCGCCAAAGCTACAGCTCATATTCCCAGCTCTACTTAAATAAAGGTCGCATGCGCAAATAAACAGCGCCTTTTTCTCCGCAGAATTCAACGCAGCGCAGCGCCACCAGAGAATCGGGCCGAGCTGCTTAACTACTCGATCATGCATCTTCTGGTCGTAAGGAATTCCAAGCAATTCAGCACGATTAAGTAATGCTTTGACAATCCAAAAAGAGTCGAGTCCTTTTTTACTTAACGAGCATCGAGCCGTGATGCCTTCGCTGTTGTTACGATATAGATAAACGCTCTCGTCCAAATATGCTTGAGAATATCTCGGGTCAATGAGAAACCCTTGAACCGTATCCTCAAACCAATATCCTTCAGGAAAATCAACATCGCGCCACACATCACGAGAGTATATTCTCGCCCAAGGAGCGCCATGCTGCCGCCTACCATCGATGGGGCTAATCGCGCTGCCATCTTCGCTCATATTGTCATATGAAGCTGTAACAAAGTCGGCTCCAGATAATGATATGGAATTTGCTAATTTCTCAAGAGCATCTGATTTGAGTAAATCATCGGAGTCGACAAATACAAGATAAGATCCTTTTGCATTTGCAATTCCGGTATTCCTTGCACCCGAATGTCCCTGATTAGGCTGATGGATCACATTTAGATTGGCTACACGGGATGATATTTCATCAAGAATGACCCCGGTATTATCGGTAGAACCATCATCCACAGCAATTATCTCAAATGGTCGCGAACTGACTTGGGTTGCAATTGAGTTAATGCAGGATTCAACGTATCGCTCAACATTAAAACAAGGGACAATCACAGAAATGCAGACCTTGGGATCAGCAGGCCACAGCTTTTTCCTAACCTTTCCCAACTCATGATACGGCTCAACTCGAAGAAGGAGATCTTCAGAATCATCGTACGAAGGCAATGATACCCTGTAGAAATCAGATACATGTTCGACGAGTTCGTAGACTTTATGGCATTTTAACAACGTTTTTAAAACCCTATTTGAGGCTTTTCTTAGATATAGATTGACTTTATTCAACGTTAACCGCCGCTCTAATGGGAGTCAAAAATGCTCCAAGCAGAAACCAAAAGGAAAGCAGATTTAAAGCTCCCTAATAATATCTACCGTTTCGTTTATACCTGTCTCGATATCATAAACAGCTTTCCAGCCGAGTTCATTTTTCGCCTTAGAACCATCCATCAAAGCAAGCGTAGCCTTAGAATAACCCGCAGCCTCATTGGCATCGGGCAGACAGAACTCCAGCGATACACCGCAGGAATCGCAAACAACTTTTGCCAGGTCTCTTAGACGGACATCGGATGACTCGTCAGCGAGGTTATAGGCCTGCCCACTCTCGCCGCTAAGCAACACCCTCAGTATGCCTGAGACGGCATCTGCTACATGGAGATAGGAAAAGAGCTGATTTCCCTCGCTTTTAAGAACAACGTTTTCACCAGCGATGCCATTATGGATGAACTGGGAGAGCGCTTTGGAATCCGAAGGCAGAAGGGTTGGGCCATACACCCTAGCAATACGCGCAATATGAACCGAAACGCCTCTCTGAGATTTCCAAGCTTGGCACATGGCCTCGCCGAGCCTCTTTGACTCGTTGTAGCAAGCGCGCAAAGTATTACAATCGAGATAGCCAGAGTAGCTTTCGTCAAATCTTTCAACATCGCCACGGTTCTCACCGTAAACCTCAACTGAAGAGGCAAATAGAAGATCAGCGCCAGACTGATCGGCGAGATTTAAAAGGGTCCTTAGGCCATCAACATTACCTTCGATAGTACCGATGGGATCAGAAGCGTAAGCTCTTGGATGAGTAGAGCTCGCAAGATGCAGAATATAATCTGCATTCAAAGCAGGCAAGTCTCTCGTGTTGGAGAGATCACATTCAATAAAATCAAAATCCGGAGAATCGAAATACGGAAGCCGTTCTTCAGCTTTTTGACGTTTTCTGCCAAGTGCGACAACGTGGCAAGAAAGTTCATAAATCGAGTTAAGCCGCATTATCAAATCAATAAGAAAGGAGCCAATCATCCCCGTAGCACCGGAAACAACAAGCGTCTTTCCTTTTAGACAATCCCAAGAGATATCTTGACGGCAAACTGAATCAAGCTCTTGCAAATACAACGGTAGTGACGTCCTTGTAATCATATGCGAGCAATCCGATCTTTAACGTATGAGAGTTTACAGATACATACGAGCTAACGAGAGCCAGCAGCAAGGCTGGCCTTAAAGAACTCAAGGTTTTCAGGAGTCGTCAATTTTACGTTTCTGTCGGACCCGGATGCAAAGTGAAGGGTCTCGCCCAGCTGCACCATCATCGTATTGGTGTAATTAGACCCATCAATTCCGATGCCCTTTTCAAATGCCTCGTGATACTTAGAGTCGAGCACTCCAAATCTATAAGCCTGAGGAGTCGAAACCCTCCTTAAGGTTTCACGAGGAATAAACCGAGTAGTTGTTGTTGGATCAGCCTCATCAATTACAAAAATTTGCTCGTTATACGGCATGCTTGTAACGGCATTCCCATATACCTCACATACGCGAAGAACGTCAGTAATAACATCAGCATCGAGCATGGGACGAACACCGTCATGAATCATACAAATATCCTCAGAGGACAAAACACCCTCAAAATTAAACACGCCATTACGGATAGATTCTTGGCCAGATGCACCGCCAGGAACAACCCATTTAAGTTTATCGATTCCATACTGTTTGGCGTACGCCCTTAACGCGCTTTCCCAGCCGTCAAGACAAACCACCTCAATTGCATCAATTTGCGGATGCGCTTGGAATGCCTCAAGTGTGTATGCAATTACCGGCTTATTCTCAACACTAATAAACTGCTTAGGGATCTTCTGACCCATACGTGAGCCAACTCCACCAGCAATGATGATTGCAACTACCAAAATTAACTCCTTTTTTAATCTCTTACATAAAGCCAAAATCTAAATTAAAAATCGCCAAAACCGAGAAACCAAACAAACTGTTAAAGCATGACGAAAAAGGGTGAAACGAATTACCTGATACCGCAAACATCAAGTACGCGTTTCGAGGAATTAGCATCACGATAAGTATGATACTTCTTGATCATGTTCATGAAGGTCTTCAG
>UQXB01000023.1:0-31448 GCA_900544935.1 uncultured Collinsella sp. | reverse complement strand
CTTTACCCCTGACGGCTTTACCAGCGGAGACGCCATCGAGATGACGGTCGACGAGCTCGAAGTCCTGCGGCTGTGCGACCTGGAAGGCCTCAATCAGCAGACCGTCGCCCAGCACATGGGCATCGCTCGCGCCACCGTGGCGGCCATCTGCAGCCGCGCGCATCGCAAGGTGGCAAACGCGCTGGTCAACGGGCGCGCGCTGAGTATCGAGGGCGGCAATATCGCATACTCCCCCATCACCACGACGACGGCCGCATGGCCAGCAAAGGAGGTCGGCACCATGAGGGTGGCAACGACGTACGACAACGGCAACATCTTTATGCACTTTGGCCGCAGCGAACAGTTCAAGATCTACGACATCCAGGATGGCAAGGTGCTCAACGAGCAGGTCGTAGGCACCGGCGGCACCGGTCACGGCGCCCTGGCGGGCCTGCTTGCCAACGGTGGCATCGACGCGCTCATCTGCGGCGGTATCGGCGGCGGCGCCATCAACGCGCTCACCCAGGCCGGCATCACCGTCTATGCAGGCGCCCAGGGCAGCTGCGATGCCTGCGTCGAGGCCCTCATTGCCGGAACGCTCGCTCAGACCGGCGAGGCCACCTGCGACTGCCATGGTCATGACCACGAGCACACCCATGAGCATGGCGAGTCCTGCGGCTGCCACGGTCATCACGACCACGACGGACATGAGGGCTGCAGCTGCCACTAGCGGCAAACCCGCGCGTCAGAACGCTTCCGCACATGCAACAACCTGCAAACAAACGGCGAAGGCCGCCTGGAGTACCATCCAGGCGGCCTTAGCAACACACGACTCAATCAGTCGTTATTTTTTATTGCGCATCTGCGCTTCCATCTGACGCAGCAGGTCCATATCGGACTTAGGACCACCCGCTCCCAGTCCGCCCATGCCGCCCAGACCCATGGCATCCAGACCGGGAATATTGGGCATGCGCATCTTTTTGCCCTTCTTACCCTTCTTGCCCTTCTTGCCGCCGGCCTGCGCCTGATTGGCCATCGTGCGCATGCGGCCCATCATCTTATTCATCTCGCCCCACTGCTTCATAAGGCTATTGACCTCGGTGGGGGTCACGCCGGCGCCCTTGGCAATGCGGGCACGGCGCTGGCCGTTGATGATGGAGGGGCGAAGGCGCTCCTCCTTGGTCATCGACATGATGATGGCCTCGTTCTTGTCGAAGATGCCCTCGTCCAGGTTGCCGCCCATCTGGTTGAGCGCGCGCTGGCCACCGGGAAGCATACCCAGAATGCCCTTCATGCCGCCCATCTTCTTGACGGCCTTCATCTGGTCGAGCATATCGTTCATGGTAAAGCCCTCGCGCAGCATGCGCTCGGCGGCCTCGAGCTGCTCGGCATCGGCGGCCTCCTGGGCCTTCTCGATGATGCCGACGACATCGCCCATGCCCAAGATGCGCTTGGCCATGCGGTCCGGGTAAAACGGCTCCAGCGAATCGGGCTTCTCGCCCATGCTCACGAACTTGATGGGCTTGCCGGTCACCTGGCGCACAGAAAGCGCGCCGCCGCCACGGGCGTCGCCATCGAGCTTGGAGATGATCACGCCGTCAAAGTCGGTGCGCTCGGCGAAGGTCGAGACAACGTTGACGATATCCTGGCCGGTCATGGCATCGACGACCATCAGCACCTGATCGGGCTTGACGGCTTTCTTGATGTCCACGGCCTCCTGCATCATTTGCTCGTCGATCTGCAGGCGGCCGGCGGTATCGACGATGACCACATCGCGCAGGTGGTCGACAGCCTCCTGGATGGCGCCCTTGGCGATATCGACCGGGTGCTCGCCGTCACCGCGGAAGACCGGAACGCCGATCTCTCCACCGAGCGTGGCCAGCTGGTCGGCAGCGGCAGGGCGGTAGACATCGCACGCGGCGAGCAGGGGCGAGCGGCCCTGCTTCTTGAGCAGGTAGGCCAGCTTTACGGCCGCCGTGGTCTTACCGGAACCCTGCAGACCCACGAGCATGATGACATTGGGGATGCGGTTGCTAAAGACGAGCTTGCTCTCGGTGGAGCCGAGCATCTCGGTGAGCTCGTCGAGCACGATCTTGACGACGTTTTGCGCCGGCGACAGCGACTCCATGACCTCGGCGGTCATGCAGCGCTCCTTGGTCTTGGCGACAAACTCCTTGACGACCTTGAAGTTGACGTCGGCCTCAAGCAGCGCCATGCGAATGTCGCGCATGGCCGAGGTGATATCGGCCTCGGTCAGCTTACCCTTGCCGCGCAAGCGGTCAAATGTGTCGTTGAGGCGATCGCTCAGGGAATCAAACACTGGTTACTCCTTAGTTGGACTCGCCCACCAGGGCGCGGCAGAAATCTTTGGCATTGAACTCCTGCAGGTCATCGACCTGCTCGCCCACGCCCACGCGCAGGATCGGGAGCTTGAGCTTCTCGGCAACGGCCATGGCGATACCACCCTTAGCCGTTCCGTCGAGCTTTGTCATGATAATACCGTCCAGACCCAACGCCTCGTTAAACTCAAGCGCCTGGTTCAGACCGTTTTGGCCTGTCGCGGCATCGATTACGAGTACAACCGAGACGGGCATGGGGCCGGCGGCCATATTGGCGGCGCGCTTACGCGTCACGTTGACCACCTTGGCAAGCTCGCGCATGAGCTCGGGGCTCGTGTGCAGACGGCCGGCGGTATCGATAAGCACCAGGTCGCTGTCGCGCTTGTCGGCCTCGTCGAGCACGTCGTAGCAAACACTTGCCGGGTCGGAGCCGCGGTCGCGCTTGATGACGGGGACGCCAGCGCGCTGGCCCCACACATCGAGCTGCTCGATAGCGGCAGCACGGAAGGTATCGGCCGAACCGATCACGACGTTCTTGCCGCGGGCGGCCATGGCGCTCGCGATCTTACCGACCGTCGTGGTCTTGCCGGCACCGTTAATGCCCACAAACAGCACGCAGCTCGGCGTATCGGAGAACGGATCGCGCTCGATGGGCACAAAGTGCTGCTCAAGCTGCTCGGCCAGGGCACGGCGAAGCTGTGGAGCGGTCTTGAGGTTCTTCTTGGCCGCAGCATCGCGCAGGTCATCGGAGACCTGAATGGCGATCTCGGCGCCCATGTCACCCATGACGAGGGTGTCCTCCAGGTCCTCCCAAAAATCCTCGTCGACCTCACCGCCAAAGTAGAAGACCTCGTTGAGGGCCTCGCGGCTTCGCTCAAGTCCGCGCGAGAGAGCATCGAAGAATCCCATTATGCATTCACGACCTTTCCGGTTTCGCGATCGAGTTTTTGCGAGACGACGCGACTGACGCCGTCGGCTTGCATCGAGACGCCATAGAGGACGTCAGCGTCCTCCATAGTACGGCGCTGATGCGAGATAACCAAGAGCTGCGTATCGGAACGCAACACATCGAGCGCGCCGATGAGCTTGGACAGGTTGGCGTCATCGAGCGCCGCCTCGACCTCGTCCAGCACATAGAACGGCACCGTGCGCGTGCGATACACGGCAAAGAGCAAGGCGAGCGCCGTCAGACTCTTCTCGCCGCCCGACATGAGCATCATCTTGGTGATGCGCTTGCCGCGCGGCTGCGCCACGACCTCGATACCCGTCTCGGCAGGATGCTCGGGGTCGGTCATCTCCAGATGCGCCTGTCCACCCGGGAACAGCATGGCGAAGATCTCGCGGAAGTTCGCGTCGACCTTCTCAAGCGTCACCAGGAAGGCCTTCCGCATCTTGCGATCAATGGCCACCGTGATCTTGGTGAGCGCCTTGCGCGCGCTCTCCAAATCGGCCAGCTGCTCCTCGATGTAGTCGGCGCGGCGCTTGAGCTGCTCGTACTCCTCCATGGCAACTTGGTTAACGGGACCAAGGTTGTTGATCTGGCGCACAAGCTGGTTGAGCTCGCGCTCGGCGGCGTCGCGGTCGGTGGGCGCGGGAAGCATGAGCGCTTCCTCGAGTACCGTGGTGCCATCGGCGGTGATGGCCTTGATGGCCGCCTCCACCTGCACCTCGAGCTTGCCGCGTGCGACCTTGAACTCGTTTTGCGTGGCAGAGGCGGTATCGACTCGTTCCTTAGCGCGGGCAACCTCTGCCTTGGCATCCTCGATGGTCTTCTTGAGCGAAGCGGAGTCCGCCTCCTCCAGAGAGGCCTGGTCACGCAGGCGCGCTGCCCAATCCGACGCGCGTTCCAACAGGGCAGAATAGCGTTCGTGCATGGGATCGACGCGCAGGCGCAGCAGCTCGAGCGAGCGCGAGGCCTGGCGTGTTCCGCGGATACGACGGTCGATGCCCTCAAGACGATGCTCCAGGTCGGGCACGCGGCCCTTCAGCGAACGCAGGCGTTCACTCGTCTGGGCTAGGCGAACCTTGGCGTCGGCGAGCTTGCCGGCAGCCTCGGAATCGTCACGGCGAACGCGGTCGAGTTCGTCGTTGGCCTCGGCAATCTGCAAGCCCAGATCGCTTGCCTGCGCACGGGCCTCGTCACGCGAACGGGTGAGCTCGTCCACGCGCGGGCGCGCGGCGCGAACGGCCTCGGCAGCCTGCTCACGGCGCTTGGAGATACGCACGCGCTCGACCTCGGCATTGTTGGCGCTTTGCTCCAGACGGCCGATCTCGGACAACAGGGAGCGGCGCTCGCCCTCAAGGCGGGCAATCTCACCGGCGGCATCGCCCTCAGCGGCACGCGCTTCCTCAACGGCCGCATTGGCCTCGACGACCTGATCCGACACATGCTCAAACACAGCGGCCAAATCGGGCTCAAGCCCCTCCAGCTCGCGAATGCGACGCTTACGCTCCAGAGCACCCGACGCCTCGCCGGCATCGAGGCCCACACGCACCAGGCCGCCGCAGGCGACGCGGGCGCCATCGGGGGTCACGTAAGTCACGCCGTCAACGACCGGCGCCGAAAGCGCGGCAGAAAGATCGTCCACTACGTAATAGCCGCCGAGCAGCGCCTCGACGACGGGTCCGTAGCCTGCGCGCACGGACAGACGATCAACCAGGCGGGTACCGGCAGCGCCCTCAGCGGCGGTAGAGCCGCTCACGCCGCGCGCCACCAGCAGTGCCTCGCCCGAGGCCTTCTTTTGGTCCAGAGCCGCACGACCGGCACGCTCAAGCGTGGCGGCATCATCAAACAGCAGCGCATCGATATCGCCGGCGAGCAATTGCTCCACCAGGCCCTCAAGCTCGCGCGGGGCCTCGAGCACGTCACCCAGGCGGCCCGAGACATCGTCGCCCAGCGCACCCACCAGTCGGCTCACGAGCGGCGAGCTGTCGGCCATGCGGGCATCGAGTTTCTTTTGGCTGGAAAGCTCCGAGCGCACCTCGGACAACTTGTTGCGCGCCTCGCTCTCGCGGGCACGCAGGTCCTTCAGGGCTGCACGGGCGACCTCGGTGGCCTCACGCGCATCGGCCTGGGCCTGGCGCGCTTCCTCAAGAGCGCCCTCAAGCTCCTCGGCGCGGTCGCGACGGCTCTCGAGCGAGGCCGTGACCTCCTCGAGCTGCTCGTCAATCTGCTCCAGGCGCGAGGCATACATGTTGTCCTCGACCTCGGCATTGCTCAAGGAATCCTTAACCTTGGTGAGCTCGAGCGCGGCGTTATCGGCCACGCGCTGCACATCGCGTTGCTCTCGCGTAAGCTGCGAAATCTGATTGTCGAGCGCCACGCGCCGCTCGTGGAGCTCAGCGGCGGCAGGACCAGCGGCGTCAACGTCCTCCTGGGCTTGCATATGCGCACCGGTCACTTCCTCAAGCTGCGCACGCGCGTCCTCGAGCTCCTCGACCACGCGACGACGCTGATGCTCGGAGCTCGAAATCTGACCGCGTATGTCAGACAGGCGCGACACCATGTTGTGGCCCTTTTCCTCGAGCAGGCGCATGTCGGAGTTAATGCGGCCGACCACATCTTGCATATGACGGCGTTGCTCGCCCAGGTCGCCCACAAACAGGCCCTTTTCCTCAAGCATAACCTGGAGCTTCTCGAGCTCGCGCTCCTTTTCGCTCATGCGGTACTGCGCAAGCTCCAGCTCGGCAGCACCTTCCTTGGAGCGGCTCTCCAGGTCGTTCCACTGCGACTGCAGCGAACGAAGCTCATCGACAGCCAGCATCTGCGTAAGCTCGTTCGCGCGCGAGGACAGCTCTTTGTACTTGCGCGCGCGATCGACCTGACGCTCCAGCGGTCGCAGCTGACGGGCGATTTCCTTATTGATGTCGCGGGCACGCGTCAGGTGCTCGTCCATCGACTTAATCTTTTTGAGCGCACGCTCCTTGCGGCGCTTGTGCTTGGAAATGCCGGCGGCCTCCTCGATGAGGGCGCGACGCTCCTCGGGGCGGCTCTGCAAAATGGCGTCGAGCTTGCCCTGGCTGATGATGGAATGCGTATCCTTGCCTAGGCCCGAATCGTGCAGGATGTCCTGAATGTCCATCAGGCGGCACGGACTCGAGTTGATGAGGTACTCGCTTTCGCCCGAGCGATACATACGACGGGTGATGGCGACCTCGTCAAAGTCAACGGGCAACATATGGTCCGAGTTATCGAGCACCAACGTGACCTCGGCGACACCCACCGGCTTGCGCGCCGACGAGCCCGAGAAGATGACATCCTCCATGGCCTGGCCGCGCAGCTGCTTGGCGCTCTGCTCGCCCAGGACCCACAGAATCGAGTCAGAGATGTTCGATTTTCCCGAGCCGTTTGGACCGACGATGACGGTCAGGCCCGGCTCAAACGTCATATGGGCGCGGTCGGCAAACGACTTGAACCCTTTGAGCGTGAGAGACTTGAGATACACGGTTCCTCGCTTACACGTGCTTCTTGTTCAGAATCACGCCGTTGGTGGTGTAACCCATGCGGTCGAGCGCTTCGAGCGCGGCAGCTCCCTCGGCTTCCTTCTTTGAGGAGCCGGAGCCGCGACCCTGACGAATACCATCGATCAACACCACAGCGGTAAAGGTGGGCGCATGCGCCGGGCCCTCGGAGCCAACGAGCTTGTACGCCGGAGGTTCGTGACCGTCGGCTTGCACGCACTCCTGCAAAAACGACTTGGGGTTCGCAGGATGCTCGGCACGCTCGGAAGCCAAATGCGGCTTAAGCGTACGGTGAATGAACTCCGCCGCAACGTCCCAGCCGGCATCCAGGTACAGCGCGCCCACGAGCGACTCATAGACGTTCTCGAGGGCCGAATGCAGGCCGCGCGCACCGGTACCGGTCTCGGAGGCACCAAAGATGATGATGTCGTCGATGCCCAGCTCGTGAGAAACCTCGGACAGCGTAGCGCCCGAGACAAGCGACACCTTCAAGCGCGTGAGCTTGCCCTCGTCAAACTCCGGATAGGACTCAAACAGGGAGCGTGCGACCACAGCGCCCAAAATGGAATCGCCCAAGAACTCAAGGCGCTCATAGCTGGCAGAAACCGGCTGGCCCTCGACTGCCGAGGGATGCGTAAGCGCCGCGCGCAGCAGCACCTTATTGTTGAACTCGTGGCCCAGGATTTCCTGGGCGCGCGTAAGTCGGTCGGATAAAGCCAAGACTTAGGCCTCCTTGGCAGCTTCGATAGCGTCGACGGCGTCGGCGACAGAGTTGAGCGAGAGCAGGGTCTCGTCATCGATCTCGAGGTTGAACTCGTCCTCGATAGCCGTAACCAGCTGCAGGCGCTCGAGCGAGTTGGCATCGAGGTCGTCAAAGGTGGTCTCCTCGCTAATTTCGGCAACATCGACGCCTAGAACGTCAGCAGCGACCTCGGCGATCTTGTCGAAGATTTCGGAGCGGTCCATAGCGCTTCCTCTCATAGTGCATGAATACCAAAAGAATGGTACCGCCCGGGCGGTACCAAGACACGGTTCTGATTCTACCCCACGGCGTGCACCGCGAAGCACATAACAGCGCTCTAACTCGCTCTTATAAAACGATACCATCCATAGAGTTGGCGACATTCTCGACCAGCCCGGCGCGCACGGCTTCGGCCGCCGCGAGCGTACCGTTTTTGACAGCCTCGACTGAGGTGGCACCATGGCCGATCAGGACCACGCCGCGCAGGCCCAGAAGAATCGCGCCGCCCTTGGCGTCGCCAGAGAGCTTGGCCTTAATCTCGCGCATCTGCTTTTTAATGAGCAGCGCGGCGATCTTGGTGCCGAGCGAGGCCATAAAGGCGCCCTTGAGCTCCTGCAGCAAAAACTTGGCAGCGCCCTCGGTGGCCTTGAGCGCAATATTGCCCGACATGCCATCGGCAACGATGACATCGAAGTTACCTGAGGTGAGGTCGGTGCCCTCGCAGTTACCAACAAAGCCGGGAACGGCGGCCTTCATAGCAGGGAAACAGGCCTTGGTAAAGTTGGAGCCCTTCTCGTCCTCGGTGCCGTTGGCGAGCATGCCCACGCGAGGATGCTCGATGCCCAGGACGACGCGGGCATAGGCGCTGCCCATCTGGGCAAAACGCACCATATCGTCAACCTCGACATCGGGGTTGGCACCCATGTCGCACAGCACCGTCAGACCGCCGGCGCGATTGGGCAGTGCATTGGTCAGACAGGGGCGCACCGGCTGCTTCTTGCCTTCGGCCTGATACCTAAACGGCGTCACGTAGGCGGTGGCAGCGGCGGTCATGGCACCGGTCGAGCCGGCGGAGAAGAACGCATCCGCGTTGCCCTTCTTAATGGCGCGGCAAGAAAGCACGATCGACGACTTACGCTTGGTCATCACGGCGCGAATGGGATCGTCATCCATGGCGATAACGTCAGGTGCCTCAAGGGCCTCAACACGTGCATGGGAAGCTGCAAAGGGATTGACGATTTCGGCGGGGCCAGCTGCCAAGACCTCGATATCGGGATCGGCGGCAAGCGCAGCCTCGATACCATCGAGAACAACCTGAGGTTTCTCGTCTCCGCCCACAACGTCTACACAAACGCGAACGTTACTCATATACATGCTCCTTATACAAAAATGGCCGACTCACTGAGCCGGCCATTGTGGTTCCATTTGGAACGGCATCGCATCCAGAGTATACCGTTACTCGGTAACGATAACCTCGCGGTCCTTGTAGAAACCGCAGCTGGGGCACACGTGGTGCGGAAGCTTGACAGCGCCGCAACGGGGGCACGTGGACTGAGCCGCAGCCGAGATCTTCATGTTGGCGGAACGACGGGTGTGAGTGCGGATACGACCCTGCTTTTGTTTAGGTACGGGCATAGTGACCTTCCTTATGAACTATCCAGTGTGGCGATTACGCGCAAGTAGCGATACTACCACAGTTTTACTCATCGAGCTTGAGATTCTTCAATGCTGCAAATGGATTTTCCGTGGCAGCGGCCCATTCTGCCTCTGCCTGGGCGGCGCAATCGCATTGCTCGACGTTGAGATTGCAACCGCAGGTGGGGCACAGACCACGGCAATCGGGCTTGCAGAGCACCACAAACGGCGTGTCCATAACGACCGCGTCATTGATGGGCTCACCCAGATCGACGATGCGGTCCTCACCCAGGAGCTCGTAGCCGTCCTCGTAGGCCTCGGGATCCTCGGGCTCCTCAAAGAGGTAGAACTCCTCGATCTCTCCGGCGATATCAAACGAGGCGGGCTCCAGGCAACGGTCGCACTCACCGGTGGCGTGCGAGCGGACCATGCCCGTGAGCAAGACACCGGTACCGGCATTGGTAAAGACAACGTCGTAGTCGATGCCGTCCTGTAGCTGGTACTCCTTCTCGCCCACCGTGTAGGTGGCGACATCGACCTTACCGGTCAGCGGAAACGAATCTCCAGGAAACTCGAGCTGCTCGGAAAGATCGACGGTAACGCTCGGGAACTCAGCCATTACCACTGACCATTCTGCTGGGCGGCACCCTCGTTGAGCTGCTGACGGCAACGGGTAACGGTGCCGGTCAGGCTCTTGAGGTTCTCCTCCAGGTGCGTAAAGACCTGCTCTGCGTAGTCCTCGGCAGCATAACGCGTCTCGCGCTCGTACTGCTGGGCACGATCGCGGATGTCGTCGGCCTGCTGCTGCGCAAGGCGGACAATCTCCTGCTCACCGGCAATGGTGAGGGCCTGCTGCTGAGCATCGGCGATGATGGAATCGGCCTGAGCGGCGGCGGAAGCCATAAGCTCCTCGCGCTCTTTGAGGATACGGCGGGACTTCTGCCATTCCTCGGGATAGCTCATGCGGATCTCATCGAGGATGTTGAAGAACACGTCGGCGTCGATGACCTTGAACTGAGCGTTCTTGCCGAAAGGCGGCTTGGCTTCCTCGATCAGCCCTTCGAGCTCATCGACCAAGCTGACGATCCTATCGCCAGGAAAATTCTCGCCCGGCATCCGGTCTCCTTTCATAGGTAACATATCATCGTGCTAGTTTACCACATGCCACCAGGCAATAAAAAACGTCACGAAAAGCGATGTCTGAGCGCTTCGACCACGTTGGGCGGCACAAACGTCGATACATCGCTGCCGAGCGAGGCGATCTGGCGAACGACCGAGCTCGAGATGTAACCGTACTGCGGAGCACTCATGACAAAGATGGACTCCAGCTCGCTATCCAAGCGATAATTGAGGTCGGCCTGCTGCAGCTCATACTCAAAGTCGGTCATGGCGCGCAGGCCCTTGACCACGGCCCCCGCCCCCTGCTCACGAGCGAAGTCGACCAAGAGGCCGGTAAAGGGCAGGACTTCGACGCCGTCGATATCACCGAGCGCCTCGCGGGCCAGCGCCACGCGCTCATCGAGCATAAACGTGGTGCCCACACCGTTTTTACCCTGCGACTCTGCAACAGCGACGATCACACTGGGAAAGATGCGGCGGGCGCGGCGGATCACATCGATATGGCCAAACGTGATGGGATCGAAGGTGCCCGGGACGATCACGCGGTTGATGGTGTCATTCATGGGCGTCCTCCGGGGATACTGCCTCGTCATTTTCGTTAGCATCAGTGCCGCCGTCCTTGCTATCGCCGACCCAACGGAGCAGGTCGACCGAGGTAATGCCGTAGCGCTTCTCACGTACAGTCTCAAAGCCTGCCGGATGCGCGCCCGCATCGGCGGCGGCATGCTCAAACAGGGCGTAAGCGCCAGACGCAAGCATACCCTGCTGAGCCAGGTCCTGCAGCAGCTCCTCGACCGGCTCGGCACCAAAAGCATAGGGCGGGTCGAGCAGGACCAGATCAAAGGGGCCGCCTGGTACACGACCGCGCGAGGCACTCACCAGCATGTCGCCCGTGACCACGCGCCAACGCGCACGGTCACGGCAGAGCGACTCGATATTCTTGGTAATGAGCCGCGCGGCGTTGCGATCGATCTCAAACGTCGTGAGCGAGCGGGCCCCACGAGAGAGCATCTCTAACCCTAAGGCGCCGGAGCCGCCAAAGGCGTCCAGCACGCGGACCTCGTCCAGATCGAAGTCGAATGCCGACATGACCATAGATGCGCATGCCTCGCGCACGCGATCGGTCGTGGGGCGGGTGACATCGCGACCACGGGGCTCCTCGATCTTACGACCGCGCCATTCGCCGCCGATGATTCTCATCCTCCGCTGACCTCCTTAAAAATGTGTCGATATCGCATGGCGACCGCATCGCGCAGAGGGCGCGTCGCCACGGAGTCAAGGGTGCAAGCATACCGCAAGAGCTCGACCGCGTCCAAATGGGCCCACTCGATCAGCTCCTCGTCGGCATCCAGGTCGACAAAGCGCAGGGTCACACCACCATGCTGGCGGTACCCCAGGATTTCGCCCTCGTGGCGCAAACGCAGGTCCATTTGGGCGAGCGTAAAGCCGTCCGAGGTCTTTTCGAGCGACTGGAGACGGTCTTGCGCCGCCGATGCGCCGCCGTTGCCCTTGGAGTGCGTCATAACCAGGCAGGTGCCCGACACGCTGCCGCGGCCCACGCGACCGCGCAGCTGGTGCAAGGCCGCCAAGCCAAAGCGCTCACCGTTCTCGATGACCATAACGGTGGCGTTAGGCACGTCGACGCCCACCTCGACCACCGTAGTCGAGACGAGCACGTCGATCTCGCCACGCTTGAAGGCATCGATGACCCGATCCTTCTCCCCCGCTGGCATACGGCCGTGAAGGCGCTCGATGGCAAGACCCGGCAACGCCAGACGCAGGCGGTCGAGCTCGGTTGCCGTATCGTGCAGTGGCACGGGGACCGTCACGCGGCCCTCGTCGTCGCGGGCGATACCGGGCACGTCTTCCAGCTCATCGGCCGAGTCACTCGGCTCCACGAGCGGACAAATCACGTAGGCCTGCTGACCCTTTTCATGCGCCTCGCGGATGGCGCCATAGGCGAGGTCGCGACTCGACTCGGTGAGCACGCGTGTCGACACGCCAGCGCCAGGGACGGGCCGATGGCGGATGATGCTCGTATCCAGATCGCCGTAGACCGAAAGCGCCAGCGTACGCGGGATGGGCGTTGCCGTCATAACGAGCAGATCGGCACCGGGGCCCTTCGCGCGTAGGGCGTTGCGCTGGCCAACGCCAAAGCGGTGCTGCTCGTCGATGACAACAAGCGACAGATGCTTGAACGCAACGTTATCCGAAAGCACCGCATGGGTGCCAAAGAGCACGTCAAGCTCGCCCGATTCCAGCTGGGCATGGATGCGCTCGCGCTCTGCGGCCGGCGTGGCGCCCGTCAGAAGCGCCCAGGACATGCCGGCCTGCGAGAGCAGAGGGCCGGTCTTATCGGCATATTGGCGCGCCAGCACGCCCGTGGGCGCCATAACGCAGGCCTGTGTGCCGCTATCGGCAGCCACAGCCAGCGCGCAGGCGGCAACGGCGGTCTTACCGGTACCGACATCGCCCAGCAGCAGACGGTTCATCACGCGCCCGCCATCGCACATGTCATGCAGGATGTCTTGGAATGCGGCCTCCTGCTCGTCGCTCAGCGAAAACGGAAGGGCCTGTTTAAGCGCGCCCAGATGCTCGCCCGCAGTGTGGGCATAGGGCACCACATCGACCAGGCCGCCGTCGTTGCGCAGACGCAGCGCCAGCTGCAGGTAGAGGCACTCCTCGTAGGCAAGACGCCGGCGTGCGATGTCGCGCTCAGCCATGCTCGAGGGAAAGTGGATCGAACGCAACGCGCGGGCATTGCTCATGAGCTTCCGCTTTGCGCGCAGCGGCGCGGGAATCGGATCGAACGGATTGCCGACGACCTCGAGCGCGCCGCTTACGATGCGGCGCATCCACGCCTGGCTCACGCCATCGCTCACGTAATGGACCGGCAGGATGGTGCCCGCAGCACGCCCGTCATCGAGCTTTTCAAAGTGCGGCGAGGCCATCTGCTTAAAACCGTAGGCAAACTCGACCTTGCCCATCACGGCCAGGCGGTCGCCCTGTTTAAGCTGCTGGGCAATCCAGGGCTGGCGGAAAAAGGCGACCTGCAACACGCCCGTCTCGTCCACAAGCGATACCTCGGTCACCTGCATGCGCGGACGCGGCTGCTTTTGGACGATGCGGTCGACCGTGGCAATGATGGTGCACACGGTACCGATGGGCGCCATCTCGATGGACCATGAGCGAGTGAAGTCCAGATATCGATGCGGGATATGGAGAAGGAGGTCCCCCACCGTCCGAATTCCCAGACGGCGAAGGGCCTCCTCACGTTTACCCGAAACATATTTGAGTCGCGCGATATCCTCGCCGAGCGCATTGCTCTGGGCAAAGCGCTCCGAGACGCGCGGCACGGAGCATATCTCGGACATGTTCAGATGCCTACTCGATCGAGAAGATCACGGGATAGAGCGGCTGCTCGCCACGATGGGCATCGACCTCCAGGTCGGGCTGAGCTTCCTCGATGGCGTCGACGATCTCCTGGAAGGCCTCGTCGGACAGTTCCTCGCCGGCCAGAATCGTCAGCGCGTCGCCCTCCTCTTCCTCCTGCATACGGTTGATGCAGTCGAGGGTGACCTGTTTCACATCGGAGCCGACCACGTCGATGGAACCGGCGATGATACCCATGACGTCACCGGAGTGAATCGGAGAGCCGTCCGAGGCGCTGGAGTCGCGCACGGCGCGGGTGACCTCGCCATCGCGGACCTCGCTGATGGCGTCGACCATAGCGGCGACGGCGTCCTCGAGCTCGGAATCGGGCAGGACGGCGAACAGCGCGGAGAACGCCTGGGGAACGGTCTTAGTGGGAACGACGGCGACCTTCTTATCGGTGCAGGCAGAGGCAGCGGCCTCGGCAGCCATGCGGATGTTGCCGTTGTTGGGCAGGATGATGACCGAGGTCGCGTTGACCTGGTCGACGGCGCCCAGCAGGTCGGCGGTCGAGGGGTTCATGGTCTGGCCACCCGAGACGATCACGTCAACGCCGAGGGACTTGAGGATATCGGCCTCGCCCGAACCGGCGGCAACGGCGACAAAGCCCAGCGCCTTGGCGGGCTCGGCAGCCTTCTCCTGGTCCTCATGAATCTTGGCGGTACGGTCGTGGGCCTCCATCTCCATGTTGTGGATAAAGACCTCGTAGATCTGACCAAGCTGCAGCATGTGCTCGAGCACCAGGTTGGGGGTGTTGGAGTGCACGTGAATCTTGTAATCGGGGTAAGCGCCAACGAGCAGCTCGCAGTCGCCCATGGAGCCCAGGAACTTAAGGCACTCGTCCTCGTCAAACGGGGCGTCTGCCTTAAACAGGAACTCATTGCAGTAACGGAACTCCGAGCCCTCCCAGTCGTCATTGGCCTCAATCTCAACACGGCCAAGAGCGGCATCGCGGGCAGAGCCTGCGGAATCAAACGTAGCGGAGAAATCCTCGACAACGGTGCTGCGGCCAAGAGCGGCAGCCACAAAGTTCTCGAGGAAAATGGCAAATCCAAAGGCGCCGGAGTCGACCACGCCGTTCTCCTTCAGAACGGGCAGCAGGTCGGGCGTGCGGGCGACGGACTGGTATGCCTCGACGACGATGGCATCGAGCGCATCCTCTGCCGAGAACTTCTTCTTCTCGCACTCATCAGCCTTGGTCGAAACATCGCGCAGGACCGTGAGAATCGTGCCCTCGATGGGCTTGCGGACAGCCTGGAAGGCGACCTTGACGGCGCGACGGAAGGCGAAGGCGATGTTGGCGGACGTAATGGGCTCGTCGGCAGAGACAAGGCCCTCGGCCACGCCGCGCAGAATCTGCGACGTAATAACGCCGGAGTTACCGCGGGCGCCCATGAGGGAGCCGTGGGTGATGGCGCCGGCAATGGCTTCCATGTCAGCGTCGGCAGGAAGAGCAGAAAGCTCCTTGGTCACCGAGGCGAGCGTGAGCGACATGTTGGTGCCGGTATCGCCATCGGGTACGGGGAAGACGTTGAGCTTGTTGATCTCCTCGGCCTTGTCGGAAACGGCAGCCGCAGCGATCGGAAAACAGGTGCGAATGGTCTTTGCAATCATGGGTGTTAGAATCTCCGTTTTCGGATGCTAGTTCAGACGGCTCTTGAGCGCGTCGATGTGAATGCCGATCTTAAGGCTGGCGGGATCGATCTGGGCGATCTCCTGCAGGGTGAAGGCAACGGAGCTCGAAAGATTGTGGCAGACGGACTTCATGTTGACGCCGTTCTCGAGCACAACGTGAAGGTCGACCGTGAGGCCGTTCTCATCGGCGGAGACAAGCACGCCCTTGCGGAGGCGCTGACCGGCAAGCAGGCGCACGCTCTCGGCGCCCTGGAGCTGCTCGGCCATACCGACGACGCCGTAGCACGTCATCGCGGCATAACCGGCAATATCGGCAATAACGTCATTCGAGACGCTCAAGCTGCCGTTAATGGTCTCAGACACAAGAATCTCCTTTTCTGGTGCTCGCGGCACCATGTCGTGGGAGCAATCATTGCAATATTCTACAACGACCACGCCATGTTAGGGCGGCGGGGTTCACGATTACATCCTCGACACGAAATGTTGATACGGCAACGTTCGCGACAGCCGATCGCGGCATGAAAAAACCCGCCGCATAAGCGACGGGTTTTACAACCTGGCTCCCCGGGTAGGACTCGAACCTACAACAGCGCGGTTAACAGCCGCGTGCTCTACCATTGAGCTACCGAGGAATAGGTGCGTGCTCTCAAGCAACGAAGTTTATTATACGGACGAATCAGCTCAGGGCAAGAACTTTTTTGAGAATTTTTCCGACCTAGTCAATTAGTCATTGGGGACGTTCTTAAACGACTAGTCATTCAAGAACGTCCCCAATGACTACACCCAACGACTACATGAAAGCGCCCTCAAGCGGATGTGCTTGAGGGCGCTTCTTGCTTGCGAGGTTAAGACTCAATATAGTCCTTGAGCTTGCTGCTGCGGCTGGGGTGACGGAGCTTGGCCAGGGTCTTGGACTCGATCTGGCGAATGCGCTCGCGCGTGACGCCAAACTCGCGACCGACCTCCTCGAGCGTGCGGGGATGTCCGTCAACTAGGCCAAAGCGCAGCTCGATAACCTTGCGCTCGCGATCGGCAAGCGAATCGAGCACCTGGGTGAGCTGTTCCTGCAGCATGGAGAAACTGGCCGCATCGGGCGGAACGATGGCCTGGGAGTCCTCGATGAAGTCGCCCAGCTGAGAATCCTCTTCCTCGCCGATAGGAGTTTCGAGCGACACGGGCTCCTGCGAAATCTTCTGGATCTCGCGGACACGATCGGCGCTCATGTCCATCTCGGCACCGATCTCCTCGGGGGTCGGGTCGCGGCCCAGGTCCTGGAGAAGCTGGCGCTGCACGCGGACGAGCTTGTTGATGGTCTCGACCATGTGCACGGGAATACGGATGGTACGGGCCTGGTCGGCGATAGCGCGCGTAATGGCCTGACGGATCCACCACGTGGCGTACGTGGAGAACTTGAAGCCCTTCTGGTAGTCGAACTTCTCGACAGCACGAATCAGACCGAGGTTGCCCTCCTGGATCAGGTCCAGGAACAGCATGCCACGACCGACATAGCGCTTGGCGATGGAAACGACCAGACGCAGGTTGGCGCTAATGAGTGCCTGCTTGGCCTCAAGACCGACATTCTCGATACGGGTCAGACGACGCATCTCGGAACGCGTGAGCTCAAGCTCGCCCGCCTCGGAGGCCTCGAGCTTCTCAGTGGCCTCGAGACCCGCCTCGATCTTCATAGCCAGATCGACCTCTTCGGAGGCGGTCAGCAGGTCGACCTTGCCGATCTCCTTGAGGTACATGCGGACAGGGTCGCCGGTCAGCATCACCGTGGAGGCGTCGATACCGCGCACGCGCGAACGCGAACGGGACGTGCGCACGGTGCGCTTCTTCTTGCTCTTGGAGGAGCCCATCTCGGCATCGGCCTGACGGGCCATCTTGAGCTCGTGATCGTCGAGCGAGCCGGAATCGTGCTCGTCATCGTCACCAAAGTCGTCGGTATCGGTATCGTTATCGTCATCGTCGACGTCCATGGGGGCGTCGTCGTTACCGCTCGCGGAGATAATCTGGATGCCGCTGTTGCGCAGCGCGGAATACACCGCGGTGAGCTGCTCATCAGTTACATCGATATCCTTCAGGGCGACCTGAATCTCGTCCTCGGTTACCGAAGTCCTGTTTGAGCCGTTGCCCATGAGCTTTGCAACGTAGGATTCCAGCCCAGTACCCGTGCTCTCAGTCTTTTTTGGCACAGATTCTCCCTTCATAGTCCACAGGACTCAATACTTTAGCACACACAGTGACGTCTATACCCAAAAAGAGGTCTGGATATAGGTGAGAATATGCTGGTTGACCACAACATCTAGGCCTGGTCGGCGCCCGCCGTCTCCAAACCGATCAAACGGAACGGGTCCGCCACGCCGCCGATCGACTTTTGCAGCTCGCGTTGACGCTGCGCGTCCTGCACCGCCTGCATGGTCAGCACGCGCCGCGCCTGTTCATCGAGCGAATGGTCCCGGCGCAGCTTAGCCTGTGCGGAGCGCATGCGGCGTTTGATGGTGTAGAGCTCGAGCGTGTCAAGCATAAAGACGATGTTCGTCTCGGTGGGGTGCTTGCTCGTCGCCGAGATGCGTCCGGCACTGACAAGCGATGCCGCCTCGGGACATACCGCGCGCGCCGCATCCATGCACGCCGCGGGGTCGGTGCCCGGCGGCGTCGCGAGCACGGCCCACGCGATGGACTCGTGGCGCGGATCCACCCACTCGATCGAGCAGATGCGGTCGGCATACGTGCGGAACAGGTCGGGGTAGCTCGTGAGCATCGTCAGCAGCTCGCGCTCCCCCGCCAGCGACTTCCGCTCCAGATCAGTGAGCACGATCGGCATCGCCGGAGCTGCGGGCGTGCCCGTTGCATCGGCAACCGGCGCCGCACCATCCATGCCAACCGGCACATCGATCGGCGGCATATCGTCGACGACACCGACTGGCGCGGCCTCATAGGCCTCGAGCGGCACATAGTCGTACGGGTCTTCCTCGACCGGTGTGGACACTGGCGGCGTCGCGCCCGACGTCCAGGTGCCGCGCGGCGGCCCCTGCGAACTAGACGCCCGACCGCCTGCGTTTCCAGAGCGCTCGGCCCGTGCCCTCTGGCGCTCATAGTTCTGCTCACGGCGGCGCTCTGCATCCTCGCGCTTGGCGACATCGCGAAACACGCGGCCCGAGCTCGCGCGCACGGTCTCAAGGTCCAAACCCAACAGGTCGGCAATCTGGATAAAGTACGTGTCGATCATGTAGCTGTCGCGCAGCGGATAGATAAGCGTCAGAGCATCTTCCAGCGCCTTGGCGCGACCGCCCGGCGTGGTAATATCGCTCGACTCCTGCAGCGAACGATACACGAAGTCCATGAGCGGCTCGGCAGCGTCAATGCGTTTCTGCAGCTCCTCTCCGCCGTGCGCCGTGATGAACTCCATGGGATCGTTGCCGTCGGGCAGCACCACGCAGCGAAGGTCCATCGAATCCTGCTCGATAAACTGAATCGCACGTCGGGCAGCCTTCTGGCCCGCGGCATCACCGTCAAACATGTAGACGATGCGCTTGGCAAAACGGGTGAGCGTCTTAACATGATGCTCGGTGAGCGCCGTGCCCAGCGTGGCGACGACGTTTTTGATCCCCGCCTCCCAGCAGGCGATGCAGTCGGTATAGCCCTCAACCACGATGGCGGTATCTTGCGCGACGATAAACTCCTTGGCCCAGTTAAAGCCATAGAGGTTTCGCTTTTTATGGAACACGCTCGTCTCGGCGGTGTTGAGGTATTTAGGCTGACCGTCACCCATGATGCGCCCGCCAAAGGCGATGTTATGCCCCTGCTCATCAAAGATGGGAAACATCACGCGGTCGTAAAAGCGGTCGGCAAGCTGCCCGCGCCCGCGGCTAACAGCCACGTTGGCGTCGATCATCTCCTGCGGGGTAAAGCCCGCCTGCGACAGATGAGCCACCAGCATGTTGCGACCCGGCGCAAAACCCAGACAGTAGCGGCGACAGACATCGCCGCCCATACCGCGGCTGGCAAAGTACTCACGCGGACGGCCATCCTTACCGCGCATGAGCATGGTGTGGTAGAACTGAGCCGTCTCGGCGCATAGGTCGTAGATGCGGGCACGCTTGGTGCCACGCTCGCGACGGGCGCCGGTATCGTGCAGCTCAATGCCGGCACGATCGGCAAGGTAGCGTATCGACTCGGGAAAGCTCAGGTTTTCGCGCTTCATAATATAGGTGAAGACGTCGCCGCCCTCACCGCAGCCAAAGCAATGCCACACCTGTGTGGCAGGGATAATGTGAAAGGACGGCGTCTTTTCGCCGTGAAAGGGACAGCATCCCCAAAACTCATGGCCTCGGGGCTTGAGCTCAACCGTTTCCTGCACGATGGCAACCAGGTCGGATGCAGCGCGCACCTGGTCTTTTTCCTCATCGCTAATCACGGATGCTCACCCCCTGCTCACCCAAGTTATGGCGAATATCGTCAATATTACCCTCGACGGTCGCAATCAACTCATCCAACGAATCGAACACGCGCGACGTCCGCAGCCAGCGCGTAAACGCCAGCGAGACGGACGCACCGTACAAGTCGCCCGCGTACCCAATCAAATTAGCCTCCAGATGCGCCGAGGCGGCATCGTCGGCATACGTCGGCGGCAGACCCACGTTAACCGCAGCGGGCCACACGGTATCATCGACCAGCACAAGGCCCTCGTAAACGCCATCGGCAGGCACCTGAATGCCATCGGGCACCTGAATGTTTGCCGTGGGAAAGCCCATGTCAGAACCCTGATGACGGCCACCGGCGACCACGCCTCGCAGCATGTACGGACGTCCGAGCAACTCGGCGGCAAGGTCAACATGTCCCTGGCACAGCTCCTGGCGAATACGGGTGGCGCAGATCGTCTGGCCATCAACGCACAGCAGCTCGTGGCCATAGACATCAACACCGCGCTCGGCACCCCATACCTGCATCTCGGCAACGCCCGAAGCTCCGCCATGGCCGAGTCTAAAGTCGCTGCCCACGCGAATCGAGCGGATGTCGACAACGCGCGACAGCAGCGAGAGAAAACCGACATGATCGAGTGCCGCCACCGCGGGCGTAAAAGGAACGGCAACAACCGCATCGACCCCGGTGAGAGCCAGGGCATGCAGGCGGTCGGCCGTCGTCATCAGTTTTTGAGCGGGCGAAGGACTCACCACGATGTCCGGATCGGGATCGAAGGTGACAACAACTGCGAGGCAGTTATGGGCACGGGCGTCGCGAACCACCGCGTCAATAAGTTCGCGGTGTCCCCGATGCACGCCATCGAACACGCCGATGCCAATCGAGGCAGCACCTAAACGCCCGCACCCATCAAACGCGGCGGCGGGAACGATGCGCGCCTCGCCCGACTCGCCCGCGAAAAAGATACGCGCGAGCTCGTGGGGGGCCAGCATCATCGAACACCGCCAATTGCCTGCGGAAACACGTGCTCCATCACAAAGCGACCGTCCTCAATGCGGGCAAGCGCCTTGAGCCCACCATCGAGCACCAGCGCAAACGGCGCCTTCGAAGCATCGAAGTCGATAAGCGCGCGGTCAACGGGAATGCGCCTGCCGCAGAGCAGGTCATCGGCAAGGTTGCCCGGCAAGTCGACACGCGTGGCGCCCAGGGCCGCGATGGGGTCCAACGCAAAGCCGGTCGCAGACTCGGGAGAGAGCTCCTCCACCGCGTGACAGACACCAATGGAAACCACGCCGGATGCCGTCCGGCGTAGCGCGGAAATGTGCGCGGCGCTATCGCACGCACGACCCAAGTCACGGGCAAGCGCGCGGATATAGGTGCCCTTACTTACCGAGAATGCCACGGTCCAAACACACGTATCGGCCTCGCCGCTCATGGCGATCAGATCGGCGGCATACACCTCGACGGGACGCGGGGGCAGGTCAACGGCATTGCCCTCACGCGCAGACTTGTACGCGCGAACGCCGTTGACCGAGATGGCCGAGAACGCCGGCGGGACCTGCATCTGCGGCCCCAGCATAGCAGCCAGCTGTTCACGGGCGTAGGCCATGTCGTGCAGCTCGGGGGCAACGGAAACGGTGCGAGCGGCCTCGCCCTCCGCATCGTCGGTATTAGTCTCGACGCCAAACGAAATGTCGGCGACGTAGCTTTTCGTGTCGAGGGTGAGCATGCCCAGCAGACGCGTGGCCTGACCCACGCCCACCACCATGACGCCGGATGCCATGGGGTCGAGCGTGCCGGCATGACCGACGCGCCGCTCATGGAGGGCGTGTCGGCATTGCGAAACCACGTCGTGGGACGTGCAGCCCACCGGTTTATCGACGGCGAGCAGCATATTCAATTGAGAAGGCGTACGACGAGCCATGTACCATCCAAAAAGTTAGAGCTCGACGGTCACCGAAGCGGGATCCTCCCCCACCAGCTCGGCCAGCATGGGAAGTGCCACGGCGAGCGTCTCGCGAATCGTTCCGTTGTTGGTAAAGCCGGCGGCGGCATGATGCCCGCCACCGCCAAAGTTGCCAGCGATCTGGGACACATCGAGGTCACCCTTGGAGCGCAGGTTGCCGCGCACCTTGGTATCGCCGTCGATGCCCTTTAAGAACAGACATACCTCGACGCCCATTACCGAACGCACCACATCGACCAGACCGTCACATTCATCCGAGGTGACGCCGCAGGCCTCAAGGTCGCTCTGGAAGGCATAGCTATACGCCACGCGCCCGTGCGCGACCGTCTTAATACGGCCCATGACAATAGACTTGAGGTGCAAAAACTCGACGCGCATGCTCTGGTAGACCTCGAGCGCAACACGAGCCGGATCGGCACCATGTGCTACCAGGCGCGAAGCCGCGTGGAACGCGGCAGCATCGGCGTTCTGGTACTGGAAACGACCGGTGTCGGTCACCAAGCCGCACAGCAAGCAAGTCGCAACGCCATCACGGGCGACGATGCCGCAATTATCCAAGAAACGGTCGATAATCATGGCGCAGGCCGCGGCATCGACACGCCTCAGGCTCAGCTCGGTAAACTCCTCGCGCGCCGGATGGTGATCGAAGCACACCACATGCTTGGAGCGACGAAGTACCTCGGCCGAGTTGTTGAGGCGCTCGACGACCGGCACATCCACCGAGATAAACAGGTCCGGATTGCCGGTATACGCAGATGCGGGCACCAAGCGATCGGCGCCCTCCATAAAGCGGTAGATGCGCGGCACCGGATCATCGTCTGCCAGCAGCAGCGCAATGTCCTTGTTGGGGAAAAACTTCATAAGCGATAAGCCCAGACCCAGCACGGAGCCCAGGGCGTCACCATCGGGAGACGTATGTCCCGAAATCGCAATGGAGGACGCACCCTCGATGAGCTCGAGGATGCGTCGCGTAATATCTGCAGACTCGCCAGCGGCGAGATCAGCGGAATTAGTCATCTAAAGCTGCCTCCTGGGCGGCATCCGCTATGGGATAGCCGTCCTCGTCCTTTTCGATCGCCAGCGTGGCCGGAACGTTTTCCAGCGCACGCGTGATGCGCTCGGCCTCATCGGTCGAGCGATCGATGCGAAAATCGAGTTCGGGCGTGACACGCCAATCGAGCGAGCGAGCCAACAGGCTGCGAATACGGCCCTTGGCGCTGGCGAGCGCCTCCATGACCTCGTCGTAGCGGCTCGCATCGCACGACACGTACACGCGCGCGAACGAACGGTCCACCGCGACCTCGACCGCAGTCAGGGTAACCAGGTCGAGGCGCGGATCGGAAACCTCAAAGAGCAGGATATAACCGAGCTTCTCGCGAAGCTGCTCGCCCAGTCGGCGGGTTGCCTGCGTTTGCTTCATAGCGCTACCCCCTACTCGGTACGGGCAACCTGGTCGATGCGGTAACCCTCGATCTGGTCGCCGGGCTTGATGTCCTGGAAGTTCTCCAGGCCTATGCCGCCCTCGGAACCGCTCTTGAGGCTCTTAGCCTCATCCTTGTAGTGACGCATCGAGGCAATCTTGCCGTTGAAGACCACGATACCGTCGCGCACCAGGCGCACGGAATCGGTCGCGGCGATCTCGCCCTCTTCGACGCGAACACCGGCGGCAATGCCGACTTTGGGCACCTTGAAGGTGTCCAGGACGGTCGCGGTACCCGTGGAGACCTCGACCTCGGTGGGCTTGAGCATGCCGATACGGGCAGCGTCGAGCTCCTCGAGGCACTTGTAGATGACGTCGTAGCAACGGATCTCGACGCCCTCGCGCTCGGCAGCGGAGCGGGCCTTGCCGTCGGGGCGCACGCCAAAGCCAATGATGATGGCATTGGAGGCGTCTGCCAGGACGACGTCGGTCTCATTGATGGCACCGACCGCGGAGTGGATCGTGTTGATGCGCACCTCGGACTGGTCCATCTTGTCGAGCGAGTCCTGAAGGGCCTCGATGGAGCCCTGGACGTCGGCCTTGATGATCAGGTTGAGCTCCTTGACCTCGGCATCGGCGATGGTCTCGAAGAGGTTCTCGAGCGTGACGTGCTTCACGCGGCTCTGCTCCTCGATACGGGCCTTGAGCGAACGCTCGTCGGCCAGGGCGCGAGCCTCACGCTCGTCCTCGAAAACACGGAACTCGTCGCCGGCGTTGGGCACGGACTGCAGGCCCAGGATCTCGACGGCGTCGGAGGGACCGGCCTCGGTGACGGCGTTGCCCTTGGGGTCGAGCATGGCGCGGACGCGGCCGTAGGTAAGGCCGGCGACCAGCGTATCGCCCACGTGCAGGGTACCGCGGGTCACGAGCACCGTGGCAACCGAACCGCGGCCCTTGTCGAGCTTGGCCTCGAGGACGTTACCGGAGGCAAAGGTGTCGGGGTTGGCCTTGAGCTCGAGCACGTCGGCCTGGAGCAGCACGGTCTCGAGCAGGTCGTCGATACCGATCTTCTGCTTGGCCGAAATGTTGACGAACATGTTCTGTCCGCCCCACTCCTCGGGGATGATGCCGTACTCGGTGAGCTCCTGGCGCACGCGGTCGGGGTTGGCGCCCGGCTTATCGATCTTGTTGACGGCGACGACGATGGGTACGCCGGCGGCCTTGGCGTGGTTGATCGACTCGATGGTCTGAGGCATGACGCCGTCGTCGGCAGCCACGATCAGAATGACGATGTCGGTCACCTTGGCGCCGCGAGCACGCATGGCCGTAAAGGTCGCGTGGCCGGGGGTATCGATGAAGGTGATCTTGCGGTCGTTGATCATGACCTGCGAAGCACCGATGGCCTGCGTAATGCCGCCTGCCTCGCCGGCAGCGACGCCGGTGTGACGGATGGCGTCGAGCAGCGACGTCTTGCCGTGATCGACGTGACCCATGACGGTGACGACCGGGGCGCGCGGCTTAAGGTCGGCGGGATCGTCGTAGAACGAGAAGGTGTTCTCCTCCTCGGGGGTGATGATCTTGATCTGACGACCCAGGTCGTCGGCAACGAGCTCGACGAGGTCGTCGGACATGGACTGCGTCATGGTGAGCGGCGTGCCCAGCAGGAACAGGCGTTTGATGATGTCGTTGGCCGGAACGTCGAGCGCCTCGGCAAGCTCCTGAACGGTAACGCCCTGGGAGACCTTGATGGCATCGAGCTCCTCGGGGTTCACGCCCTGGGCCAATGCCTCCTCTATCTTGCGCTCCTCCTGAGCCTTTGCAGCCTCGCGTTCACGCTTCTCCTTGCGCTTCTTACGACGACCGGTGGACTCGCGAGAGGCCTCCTCGACGGCGGCACGGGCCTCCTCGAGCACCTTCTCGCGGCTGTACTCCTCGGCCTCGCGAGCCATGCGGCTGTAGTGGTCCTCTTCGTTGTTGTGACCGCCCTTGCGCTTTTTGCCCTTGCCCTGCTTGTCAGGGTTGGGGAAGTCCATGCCGGCAGCGACATTGTTGCTGGCGTTGGTGCGATGGCTATGCGGACGACTCTCGGAGGCGTTGCGCTCGGAATTGTTATCGGAGGCGTTGCGGTCATTACGACGACCACCACGGCGGTCGTTATTGCCGCGACGGTTACCGCGCTCGGCGGCGCGCTCGGCCTTGGCCTTGTTCTCGGCGTCCTTCTTCTCCTTGAGCACGGTCTCCTGCGCGGCGATCTGGTCGAGCAGCGAACGGAAACGCGACCCGGAGTCAGAGGCGGGGACGGCGCGACGCTGGGCCTCGCGGGCAGCCTCTTCCTTTTCGCGGGCAAGGCGCTCCTGCTCGGCCTTCTTCTTGGCCTCGGCCTCGGCGCGGGCGGCCTCCTCGGCAGCCTGGGCAGCGGCGAACTGGCGGCGCTCCTCCTCGCGTGCCTTCTCGGCAGCGATGCGCTCGCGCTCGGCCTCGGCGGCACGCGCGGCCTCCTCGGCGGCAGCAGCCTGCTCCTCGGCCTGCTTGGCAGCCTCGACTTCCTGGGCGCGGGCCTCGATCACCGGGGCGAGCTGTTTGCGGACCATAGCGACGTAGGCGTCCTCCAGGGCGGAGGAAGCGGACTTAGCGGGAATCTTCATATCGGCGAGATGACCCATCAGTTCCTTGGAGGTCATGCCGAACTCTTTGGCCAGGGTGGAAACACGGACTTTTGCCATATGACTTCACCTACCCTTTCTGGCACCTTGGTGCCTAGAGACTGAACGAGCGTGGGAGATGCGCCGGAACCTGTCCGGCGCGACCGCGCGCTAGATCAGGTCCTCCGCATCATCGAAGGCGTCGGTGTCGTGGACACCGCAGAAACGGGAGCCAGGACGGGCCTGGTTGCGGCACTGGATGCCGTCCTCGGACACGAACTCGCAGCGACGGACATCGTCGTCCTCCTCGTCACCGATCAGGTCGGCGGCGGGCTCCTCGTGAACGGGAACGTTCTTGAGGATGTCGGCGGCAAGGGTCTCGGACTTGATATCGATGTGCCAGCCGGTCAGACGAGCGGCGAGGCGGGCGTTCTGGCCCTCCTTGCCAATGGCGAGGGACAGCTGGTCGTCGGGCACGATGACGCCGGCGTAGGCCTTCTCCTCGTCGATGAGGACGCGGGTGACCTTGGCGGGCGACAGGGCATTGGCAACGTAGACGGCCGGATCGGCATCCCACAGGATGACGTCGACACGCTCGCCGCGGAGCTCACCAACGACGGCGCGGACACGGCTGCCCTTGGGGCCGACGCAGGCGCCCACGGGATCCAGACGATCGTCGAGCGAATGAACGGCGACCTTGGAGCGCTGACCCGGCTCGCGGGCGATCGACTTGATCTGGACGGTGCCCTCATAGATCTCGGGCACCTCCTGCTCAAACAGACGACGCATGAGCTCGGGGTGGGTGCGGGAGATGACGATCGGCGGACGGCTGTGCTCGCCGCGAACCGGCTGCAGGTTGGAGTTGGGGTCGCGGACGTCGATGATCACGGCCTTGATGTGCTGGTTGTGCAGGTAGCGCTCGCCCATAGGACGCTCGTTGCGCTCGTTCTCGTAACGGCGCTGGTCAAAGTGCGGTAGCTCGGCCTCGACGCCGTCACGGATCTTGACGATGGTGAAGTCGGGCGTGGACTGCAGCACGGTACCGCTGATGAGGTCACCGATGCGGCCGGAGAACTCCTCGTAGATCTGCTCGCGGGCGGAGTTGCGAACGATGGCGTTGATCTCGGCCTTGGCGTGCTGGGCGGCGATGCGGCTCGTGTTCTTGGGGGTAACGTCGATCTCCTCGAACTCGGTGAAGTTGCCCTCCTCGTCCATGGAATCGTCAATCGGCTCCAGGCGGTAGACGTAGATCTTACCGGTGGTGCGGTCGATGGTCACCTTAGCGCCCCAGTCAAGATGCAAAATCTCGGCATAGCTCTTGGCGAGCGACTGCTCCAGACGGTCGATCAGGTAGAGCTGGTCGATGTGCTTGTCCTGGCAAAGCTCCATCAGGGCGGACATCATGTCGGATGCTGCCATCTTATTTTCCTTCCTTCGCGGGCTTGAAGTCATAGGTGGGCTTCAACTTGCACTTTTTAACATCACAGAAATCGAGGGTGACGGACTCGCCGTCCTCGAGCTCGAGGGTCACGTTCGTCTCGGTCGCGGCGGCAATCTTGCCGGAATACTTACGACGACCCTCGGTGGCAGTGGAGGTGAGCTCGCAGTTCTCGCTCACAAAGCGGGCAAAGTCGCGCGGGCGGCGCAGCGGGCGCGCCATGCCCGGGCTCGACACCTCGAGCGTATAGCTCGAAGAGATGGGGTCGAGCTCCTCAATCACATCGCCGACCCACTTGGTGTTGGCCGTGACGTCGTTGAGCGACAGGCTCTGACCCTCGGCACCCTCGATACGCACGCGCACGCAGGGGGCCTTGGTGGCGCCCACGAGCTCAACGTCGACGATGTCGACATCGTGCTTGGGGGCGACGGCCTCGAGCGCGTCGATGATCGCCTGCTCGGTCTTGGTCTTGACCATTGCGGCACCTCCATCCATACAAAAAAGAAGCGGGGCCGAAACCCCACTTCTTTCATTTACAACTTCATTTGCAAGCAAACTATACCAATACCTGCGAATACGTGCAAGCACAACGCAAACCCGCAGGTCAGCGTGCCCACAGCATCTCCACAAGAATACAACAATTAGGCGAGGACCCCTATGCGGCGCTCCCCCAAAGGCCTCAAAACGGGCCATGCGTCCCAGCGCACCGATCGAATCGGGCCCTCTGGGCATTCCATCCCTGAGCACACACCGTCAGACTGGAGCTGAGAGGCATTCTGCAGCGAGAAAGCCTGCCGCACGCATTGACCGCACAACCTTCCGAATCCTCTACGGCAAGGAGGCACCATGAAACGCCTAGGCACCCTCTGCGCAACCGCGCTCGTCGTCGCTGCCTGCTCATTCGCCCCGACGGGCTGCAGCAACATCGATAGTAAAACCAGACCATGCGAGCCAGATCTTGGCAGCACCAAAGCCATCGAGAAAACGACGCCTTCGGAGCATTTCGACAAAATAGACGAAGATCTAGTCGACCCCCAGGGTTTGGGTCGCGACCCTCAAGAACAGTTCCCCATCGACCTAGAGGCAGACGAGAACGTCCATGTTACCTGCATGGGCAAGGACACGGACGGCTACGGCGACGCCGTGTTGGTCTTTTAGGTGACAAACAACACCGATGTCGACATGATGTTTGGCGATGTTGATGCTTATGCCTATGTCAACGGTGTCGTCCGCGACGTGCGCATGCGCCAGCCCGTCGCCGCAGGCGAAGAAACGACCGCGATGCTCACCTTTGTAGGCACCTTCGACGATCCAGACTTTGACGTGAACAGCGACCTCAACGACATCTACCTCAATATCTGGATGTTCGAGGAGCAGACGGGCAACGTCTACTTTAGGGACCTGGTACACATCCCATAGAAGACAGTGCGACGCAATGATTAAGCAGGGCATACAGCACAAAACGAGGGGCGACCCAGCCGGATCGCCCCTCGTCTATAGCACGTCAACTATGCGCGCGGCATTTACTTAACCACCAGGTTGACCAGCTTGCCGGGCACGCAGATGGCCTTGACGACCGTCTTGCCCTCGAGCCACTTGGCAACGGCCTCCTCGGCGGCAGCCTGCATCTCCTCATTGGAGGCATCGCGAGCCACGTCAATGCGGCCGCGGACCTTGCCGAGCACCTGGACGACGATCTGCACGGTGTCCTCAACGGACTCGGCCAGGTCGAACTCGGGCCAGGCGGCGGTGTAGGCGTTGCCCTCGCAGCCGAGCGCCTCGTGCCACAGCTCGTCGGCCCAAAACGGGCAGATGGGGGCAAGGACGCTCACGATATCCTTAGCCACGCCGTAGCACAGCGCCTTGTCACGGGAAGTGCCCTCGGTGGCGTTGAGGTAGGCGCTCGCCGCGTTGACGAGCTCCATGACGGCCGAGATGGCGGTGTTGAACTGGCCGCGGTCGAAGTCCTCGGTGCACTTGGCGATGGTGCGGTGACGCTCGCGATAGAGCTTCATAGCAACCTCATCGAGCGCAGACTTGTCGAAGGCCACGTTGGCGTCGCCGGACTGGACGAGCTGCCAAACGATACGCCAGGCGCGCTTGATGAAGCGGTTGGCGCCCTCAACGGCCTTGGGATCCCAGTCGAAGTCCTTCTCGGGCGGGGCGATAAACAGGATCGCCAAACGCATGGTGTCGGCACCGTAGGGCTCGATAACCGAGCTCGGGGGCACGACATTGCCCTTGGACTTGGACATGGTGTCGCCGTTCTCGTCCTTGACCATGCCCTGACACAGCAGGTTGGTGAAGGGCTCGTCCACACTCAGCAGGCCCAGGTCGCGCAGTGCCTTGGTAAAGAAGCGGCTGTAGAGCAGGTGCAGAATTGCGTGCTCGATGCCGCCGATATAGTTATCGACGGGCATCCAACGATCGGCGGCTTCCTTGGAGAAGGGCAGCTCGGTGTTGTGCGGGTCGGTATAGCGCAGGTAGTACCAGCTGGAGCAGGTAAAGGTGTCCATGGTATCGGTCTCGCGCTTGGCCGGGCGGCCGCAGACCGGGCAGGTGGTCTCGTAGAACTCCTTGCACTCGGCGAGGGTTTCGCCGGCGCCCAGGTCCAGGTTCTCGGGCAGCGTCACCGGCAGCTGATCCTCGGGCACGGGCACGATGCCGCAGTGCTCGCAGTGGATGGCCGGGATGGGGTTGCCCCAATAGCGCTGGCGGCTGATGAGCCAGTCGCGCAGGCGGAACTCGACCTTGCGACGGCCGCAGCCCATGGCCTCGAGGTCGGCCACGATGGCAGCCTCGCCCTCGGAGTGCTTACCGCCGCGCATGCCGGTGTACTTGCCGGACTGGACAAGCGTGCCCTCGGCAGCGTGGGCGCAATCCCAGTCGACGGTCTCGGCATGGAAGGTATCGATGGTCTCGCCGGTGGCCTCGACGGCAGCGCGATCGTCATCGTCCAGGATGATCGGCACGATCGGCAGGTCGTACTTGCGGGCAAACTCAAAGTCGCGCTGGTCACCACAGGGAACGGCCATGACGGCGCCGGTTCCATAGTCGGCAACGACATAATCGGCAACCCACACGGGGACCTTCTCGCCGTTGACGGGGTTTACCACGTAGCGGCCGGTAAAGGCACCGTGCTTCTCGAGGGTGCCCTGGGCACGCTCGACGGCAGAGATATGCTTGGAGTCCTCGACGATCTTGGTGACGGCCTCCTCGTACTCCGTGCCCTCGACGAGCTCGTGCAGGCCGGCGTACTCGGGAGCCAGGACAAAGAAGGAGACGCCAAAAAGGGTATCGGCACGCGTGGTGAAGACGGTGATCTTGCCCTCATCGCCCTCGATGGGCTCGCCATCCTGGTCGCACAGGGTAAAGTCGACCTCGGCGCCCTCGGAGCGACCGATCCAGTTAGCCTGCATCTGCTTGACGCGCTCGGGCCAGCCGGGGAGCTTCTCCAGGTCGTCGAGCAGCTCTTGGGAGTACTCGGTGATCTTGAAGTACCACTGCTCCAGGTCGCGCTTCTCGGGCTCGGTGCCGCAGCGCCAGCACTTACCCTCGGTGACCTGCTCGTTGGCCAGAACGGTCTTGCAGTTAGGACACCAGTTGACCGGGTTCTTCTTGCGGTAGACCAGGCCCTTTTCCCACAGCTTCTCAAAGATCCACTGACCCCAGCGGTAGTAGTCGGGGCTGCAGGTCTTGACCATGCGATCCAGATCGTAGGAGAAGCCCATGCGCTTCATCGTGGCGAGCGCCTGGTCCATGTTCTTATACGTCCAGGCAGCAGCCTGCGTATTGTGCTTGATGGCGGCGTTCTCGGCAGGCAGGCCAAAGGCGTCAAAGCCGATGGGGTGCAGCACGTCGTAACCGCGCATGCGGGCCTGACGGGCCATGGCATCGCCGATGGTATAGTTGCGCGCATGGCCCATGTGCAGGTCGCCCGACGGATACGGGAACATCTCGAGCACGTACTTCTTGGGCTTGCTGTCGTCGGTGTCGACGGCAAAGAGGTTGGAGTCCTCCCAGGCCTTCATCCACTTGGACTCAATGGCCTGCGCGTCGTAGGCAGGGATCTCGTCCTTATGATCTGTGCAATCGCACATATCAGCTCCTTTGTTAGCTGGGTTGGGGCGGGGCGTTCTTACCTTTGCTCGCTGCTGCGGACAGTCCTGCTCGCACGAAGAGCACATTAAGTGCTCTTCGGCTCGTGCGGAACTT
>UQXB01000022.1:0-32360 GCA_900544935.1 uncultured Collinsella sp. | reverse complement strand
TACGGACTGTTTGCGGCCGTCAGGCGGCCAAACAGTCCGTATTTCACCGCAACTGAGGAGATGGGGCCGGCTATTTGAGGCTGGTGGCGATGAGGGGGCGGCCGAGGGCGGCCTCAAAGCGGTCGGCCATCGTCGGGTCGCTGAGCGTGTCGACTTGGTTGAGCACGACGCGTGCGGTGCTGAGTTTCAGCGCCTGCAGCTCGGCATTGAGCACCTGGGCGACGCGCTCGGGCGTGGCAGTGTCGGTGGGCTCGCAGCCGCAACGCACGCAAAAGAGCTCGGGGCGGTGGACAGCTTCGTTGATGGGCTTGCCGAGCCCCGAGGCGCCGACGAGCCAGATGACGTTGGCCGTGCCAGAGGGGATCACCGGCTCCCAGGCGGCATGCGCCTTGAGCGGGAGCCGCTTGCTGCCGTCCGCCTCGGCCAGGACGTAGTCAAAGCGCTGCGCCAGCTGGTCGAGCGGCTCGGCAGGGGAGGAGAACTTGCCTGTCTGGGGGTCCAAGACACCTGTCTGGCAGATGCTTCCCCGCACAAGCCCCGCGCAGGCCTCGCAGGTGCAGCCTAGGGCGTGTGAGGCACCTGGCTTCCAGGGCGCGGCGTCCAGGCGACGGCTCGACCCGTCCCACGGCACGCCGGCGACGGGGAACATGCGCGTGGTGGTGCAGAGGAGCACGCGGCCGCCAGCGCGCATAAGCTCAAGGCCGAGCGTCTTTAGCAAGGTCGACTTGCCACCGCTGCCGATAATCGCGGTTATGCCCGGCTCGATCTTGAGCGCGGAGGCAAGGTTTCCGCTCGTCGTTTCCATCTGTTCACCGCCGTATAATACTGTGATAATAAATAATCATCAGAGTAGCGGTCGAACCGCATTTGCTCTGCTCAAACCGTAGCACAGGGAGGTGTCCCGGGAATGCTCGTTTATGTTCGCGGCGCCGGCGATATCGCCACGGGCGTCGCCGCTCGCTTGGTGCGCGCCGGCGTGTCGGTCGTTATGGCCGATATCGCGGTTCCCACGTGCATCCGCCGCACAATCAGTTTTTGCGAGGCCATTCGCCTGGGCGAGGTCGAGGTCGAGGGCATTCGCGCTCGCTTGGCACAGACGCCGGCTGAGGCGCTTGCGATTACCGAGGCTGGAGACGTCGCTGTTGTGGTGGACCCCCAGGCCAAGATGCTCGGCGAGCTGAAACCCGCGGCTGTGGTCGACGCGATTTTGGCCAAGCGCAACCTGGGCACCACGCGCGACATGGCGCCTGCCGTCATCGCCGTGGGGCCGGGCTTTACCGCGCCGGTCGATTGCGACGCCGTGGTCGAGACCATGCGCGGTCATTTCCTCGGCCGTGTCATTACCCAGGGCTCACCCCAGCCCAACACGGGCGTGCCGGGCATGATCGGCGGATACGGCAAGGAACGTGTTATCCGCAGTCCCGCTGCTGGCGTGTTTAGGTCCGACCATGCGATCGGCGACATCGTGAGCGCCGGAGACGTGATTGGCTACGCGGGCGATGCGCCCATGTACACGCAGATCGATGGCTGTCTGCGCGGGCTTTTGGCGAACGGCGTGCAGGTGACCGAGGGCTTTAAATGCGCCGATGCCGATCCGCGCGGCGATGCCAGCTATATCAACTACATTTCGGACAAGGCGACGTCGGTCGGCGGCGGCGTGCTCGAGGCACTCGCTATGCTCACCGATATCTTTAGAGGATAGAAGGCGGCAATGGAAAAGCTCGATGTTGTGAATGCGGCGCTTGTCGCCCTGCGTGCTGGCGAGACGTGCGAGCTCGTGGTCGTGGCCGGCACGGCGGGGTCGTCGCCGCGCGGCGTGGGCGCCTGGATGGTCGTCTTTGCCGACGGCAGCCAGGCGGGCACCATCGGCGGCGGCAAGATCGAGCTCTTTGCGCTGGACGAGGCGCGAGAGCTGCTGGCCGCGGGGCAATCGCGTCTGGTCCGCTACACCATGGGCGGCGAGAACTCCGATACCGGCATGATCTGCGGCGGAGCCATCTGCCTGTGCTATCTGCATCTGGATGCGACCCAGGCACCGTTGTTTCAGGAAATTGCCGACGTCTTGGTCTATCGGCGCATCGGCGACTTCGTCATCGACTTTGAGCCGTTTATCGCGAGCGCGCTCGAGGGCGATGTGGCCGAGTACCATGGCGAGGTATCGCGCCATACCATTGCCGGCTGCCCCGGGCTTTCGCTGGTGGAGGAGGGGAGTAAGGTCACCTACACCAACGCGGCCTCTGAGATTCCCGCGGCGCACATCGAGACGCTCTGCCCCGAGGGCCTGACCTACATCTTTGGCTGCGGCCACGTGGGCGCCGCGACGGCGCGGGTGCTCACGGCGGCGGGCTTTGCCGTCGTGACGTGCGACGACCGTCTCGGCACGCTGACCCCCGATTGGGTGCCCGGTGTCTACGACCGTCGTCTGGTCGACTACAAGAACCTGAGCAAGCAGTGCCCCATCGGCCCGCGCGACTTGGTGGTCGTGGCCACAGCAGGCCACAAGTCCGATATCGACGTGGTGATTCAGGCCATGCGTGCCAAGCCTGCCTACCTGGGCTGTCTGGGTTCGCGTCGCAAGACGGCCTTTGTGCGTGCCCGCCTGGAGCAGGAAGGCTTTACACAGGACCAGATCGACGAGCTGCACCTTCCGATCGGCGTTGCCATCGAGGCCGAGGACCCCGAGGAGATCGCCATCTCCATCGCCGCCGAGATGATCCACCTGCGCCGCACCAAACTCGTCCCCCGCAAGCGCTAATCGCATCCCCACCAATAAGTTGCGGTGAAATACGGACTGTTTAAGCCTGTTAGGCCGCCAAACAGTCCCTATTTCACCGCAACTGCTTCTTGGGACCCATTTGTGCGGGGGAGTTGTGGAGTTGTGCAGGCAGACGAGGTTTTTCTGGAAATACGCTCACGATGCGCGTATAGTACCGATTGTTTTGTCGGCTCCTGCTGCGTCGAGTCCAAACCGCAAAATGCCATGAGCGGCGCGGATGCAGCCAGGAGGTACGAGGACAACCCATCGTGGCCACGCCCCGTGCTTAAAACCCCAAGAAGGAGTGAACAATGGCAGAAGAGAAGTATGTGCCGCGTCTGAAGACCAAGTACAACAACGAGGTCAAGCAGCAGCTTCAGGACAAGTTCCAGTACGAGAACGTCATGATGATCCCCAAGTTTGAGAAGATCGTCGTGAACATGGGTGTCGGCGAGGCCGCTACCGATTCCAAGGCCATCGACGGTGCCGTGCGCGACCTGCGCGCCATCACCGGACAGCAGCCGATGATCACCCGTGCCCGTAAGTCCATCGCTACCTTCCGCCTGCGCGCTGGTATGCCGATCGGCTGCAAGGTTACCCTGCGTGGCGACCGTATGTGGGAGTTCTTCGATCGTCTGACCTCCGTCGCGATCCCCCGTATCCGCGACTTCCGCGGCATTTCCGCCAAGAGCTTCGACGGCCGTGGTAACTTCTCCATGGGCGTCACCGAGCAGCTCATCTTCCCCGAGATCGACTTCGACTCCGTCGATCACCAGCGTGGTATGGACATCACTTTCGTGACCACCGCCAACACCGATGAGGAGGCCAAGGCCCTTCTGGACGCCTTCGGTTTCCCGTTCAAGAAATAGGTTCACCTGCCCTATAAGCGCCGTTCCCACAAGGGGGCGGCGCTTGGGGCGAACAATACTCTATGTGAGGAGGATATAAGTGGCTAAGACATCGATGATCGTCAAGTGCAATCGCAAGCAGAAGTTCTCTACTCGTGAGTACACGCGCTGCCAGCGCTGCGGCCGTCCGCACTCTGTGTACCGCAAGTTCGGCCTGTGCCGTGTCTGCTTCCGTGAGCTTGCACTCAAGGGCGAGCTTCCCGGCGTTAAGAAGGCCAGCTGGTAAGTCACTACCAGCGTTTCAAGCATCCGTTTGGAACAGGGAAAACGCGCTAGTTAGGCTTTGCCGTTAAGGGCGGTGAAGAACCAAGAGCACGTGTTCATCAAGAACGAAGGAGAATCTGTATGAACCTTACAGACCCGATCGCAGATATGCTTACGCGCATCCGTAACGCTAACTCTGTGAACAAGGCCACGGTCTCCATGCCGAGCAGCAAGAAGCTCGTCGAGATCGCTCGTGTTCTGCACGAGGAGGGCTACATCGAGGGCTACGATGTCGAGGACACCGTTCCCCAGAAGACTCTGCACATCACGCTTAAGTATGGTCCCAAGAAGGCTAAGGTCATCAACGGCATCCGCCGCATTTCCAAGCCGGGCCTGCGTAAGTACACCGGCGTTGCCGACATGCCCCGCGTCCGCGGTGGCCTTGGTACCGCCATTATTTCCACCAGCCATGGCGTCATGACCGACCGCGATGCTCGCAAGCACAACGTCGGCGGCGAGATCATCGCTTACGTCTGGTAATTCGCTCGGTAGGTAGAAGGAAAGGAGATCACCGTGTCTCGTATCGGTAATAAGCCTGTCCAGATTCCCGCCGGAGTCGAAGTGGCAGTCAACGGCAACAACGTTGTCGTCAAGGGCCCCAAGGGCCAGCTCGAGCTCGATGTCTTTGAGAAGCTCGCTATCAACGTCGAGGACAATGTCCTCACCGTTTCCCGTCCCGACGACGAGCGTGAGACCCGTGCCCGCCACGGCCTCACCCGCGCCCTCATCCACAACATGGTTGTTGGCGTTTCCGAGGGCTTCGAGAAGAAGCTCGAGCTCGCCGGCGTCGGTTACCGCGTGCAGCAGAAGGGCAAGAACCTCGAGTTCTCCCTGGGCTTCTCGCACCCCGTGATCGTCGAGGCTCCCGAGGGCATCACCTTCGAGGTTCCCGACAACACCCACGTGAACGTCAAGGGTATCAACAAGCAGCAGGTCGGTCAGATCGCCGCTGAGATCCGCGGCCATCGTCCTCCCGAGCCTTACAAGGGCAAGGGTATCCACTACGTTGGCGAGCACATCCGCCGCAAGCTGGGTAAGGCCGCCAAGTAGTCGTAACCGACTCACTCGCATAAGACCAGCACCCCGTCAGGTGCTGGCAAGATCAACCTTTTTAGGAGTTTACGTATGAACAAGCATAAGGCGAAGCTGGAAGGCCTCAAGCGTCGTCAGCGTCGTGTTCGCGGCAAGGTCTCGGGTACCTCCGAGCGTCCGCGTCTTCGCGTGACCCGTACTAACGCCAACATCTATGCCCAGATCATCGACGACAGCAAGGGCTCCAGCCTGACGCTCGTCTCTGCCTCGACCCTCGAGGCCGAGTTCAAGGGCACCCACACCTCGAACAAGGAGGCTGCGGAGAAGGTCGGTCAGCTCGTTGGCAAGCGCGCCATCGAGGCCGGCATCACCAAGGTCGCCTTCGATCGCGGTGGCCGTATCTACCATGGCCGCGTCAAGGCCCTCGCCGACGGTGCTCGTGCCGCCGGTCTCGAGTTCTAGGAGGTATGTAGCACATGGCTCGTAATCAGAAGCAGCAGCGCGAGGCCTCCGAGTTCGAGGAGCGCGTCGTTTACATCAACCGCGTGTCGAAGACCGTCAAGGGTGGTCGTCGCATGAGCCTCGTCGCTCTCGTCGTCGTTGGCGACGGCAAGGGCAACGTCGGCGTTGGCATGGGCAAGTCCGCTGAGGTGCCCATGGCCATCTCCAAGGCATCTCTCGATGCCAAGAAGAACATGTTCCACGTGCCGGTGACCGAGCAGGGCACCATCCCGCACGAGGTTCTCGGCCACTTTGGTGCCGGCCGCATCATCATCAAGCCCGCTGTCGAGGGTACCGGCGTTATCGCCGGCGGCGCTGTGCGTCCCCTCTTTGAGCTTGCTGGCATCAAGAACGTCCTGTCCAAGTCCCTCGGTACCGACAACGGCCTCAACATCATCAAGGCTGCCGTCGAGGGCCTCAAGGAGCTCTCCAGCCCTGAGGACGTCGCGGCTCGCCGTGGCCTGACGGTCTCCGAGATGTTCGTCGGTAAGGAGAACTAAGCATGGCTGACACCATCAAGATCAAGCAGGTCCGCAGCACCAACGGTTGCAAGCAGGACCAGGTCCGTACTGTCCGTGCCCTCGGTCTCCACAGGATCCGCGAGGTTCGCGAGATTGCTGACAACGAGTCCGTCCGCGGCATGATCTTCAAGGTCAAGCACCTTGTCGAGATTGTAGAGGAGTAGCAAATGCAGCTTCACGATCTTACTCCCGCGCCCGGTTCCACCAAGAACCGCAAGCGCGTCGGCCGTGGCAATTCTTCGGGTCACGGCACCACTTCTGGCCGCGGTCAGAAGGGCCAGGGTTCCCGCTCTGGCGGCACCAAGGGTGCCGGCTTCGAGGGTGGCCAGACTCCGCTGGCTATGCGCCTGCCCAAGCTTCCGGGCTTCCGTAACCCCCGTCGTATCGAGTACACCGCTGTTAACGTTGAGCGTCTCGAGCGTAAGTTCGAGGACGGCGCTGTGATCGACGGTGCCGCTCTTAAGGCCGCTCGCATCACCAAGAGCGAGTTCGAGCCCGTCAAGGTGCTCGGCAATGGTGAGCTCACCAAGAAGTTCACGGTCAAGGTCGACAAGGTCAGCGCTTCTGCGCAGGCCAAGATCGAGGCCGCCGGCGGAAAGGTCGAGCTGCCGTGCTAAATGGTCTTAAGAATGCTTTCCGCATCAAAGAATTGCGCGAAAAGATTCTTTTTACCATAGCTATGCTCGTCGTGTACCGCATTGGTGCGCACGTTCCTGTGCCCGGCATTCCCTTCCAGGGGATGCTGGGCCTTTTCTCGACCGATAACAATTCGGTCGCCGCAGGTGCTATGGCCCTCCTGAATCTTTTCTCTGGCGGCGCGTTGAGCTATGTGTCGGTGTTTTCGCTGGGCATCATGCCTTACATCACCAGCTCGATCATCCTCCAGATGCTCCAGGCCGTTGTGCCTTCCCTGCATGAGCTTGCCCGCGAGGGCGAGGTCGGTCAGACCAAGATTACGCAGTATTCGCGTTACCTCACCCTTGCTCTGGCAATCCTCAACTCCGTGGGTTACCTCTTCCTCTTTAAGAGCTTCGGCATCAGCTTCAATGGCGCCGGCGCTCCCGAGATCATCTTCGACCTCATGATCGTCGGCACGCTCACTGCGGGCGCCATGCTGATCATGTGGATTGGTGAGCTCATCACCCAGCGCGGTATCGGCAATGGCATGTCGCTGATCATCTTTGCGAACATCATGGCCGGTCTGCCGCAGGCTATCTTCTCCAGCACCGAGGGCAATGCCGGTGGCATCATCACCATGGTGATCATCTGCGCCATCATCCTGCTGGTTATCCCGCTGATTGTTTTCCTTGAGCGCGGCCAGCGCCGCATCCCGGTCTCCTACGCTAAGCGCGTCGTGGGCCGTCGCATGATGGGTGGTCAGACCACCTACCTGCCCATCAAGGTCAACACCGCGGGTGTCGTGCCAATCATCTTCGCTTCGGCGCTGCTGTACTTCCCGGCTCAGATTGCCGTGTTCTTCCCCGGCATCGGCTGGATTCAGGCAGTTGCCTCTGCGCTTTCGCGCGGCTGGCTCAACTGGGTGCTTAACGTTGTCCTCATCGTGTTTTTCGCGTACTTCTACACCTCCATGGTGTTCAACCCCGATGACACGGCCGACAACCTTAAGAAGCAGGGCGGCTTTATTCCGGGCGTGCGTCCGGGTAGGGCTACCGCGGCCTACATCAAGAACGCGCTCAACAAGATTACGCTTCCCAGCGCTGTCTTTTTGGCGCTCATCGCCATCGTGCCTTCGATCATCTTCTCCTTTACGGGTAACCAGCTGATCCAGGCATTTGGCGGCACGTCCATCCTCATCATGGTCGGCGTCGTGCTCGACACGGTCGATAAGCTCGAAGGCCAGATCAAGATGTATGATTACGATGGATTCTTTAAATAGGCTAGAGGAGGATTGCTCATGAACCTCGTATTGCTCGGAGCTCCGGGTGCCGGTAAGGGTACCGTCGCACAGGAGCTCGTCGCCGAGTTTGGCGTCGCTCACATTTCCACGGGCGACCTGCTGCGTGCTGCCGTCAAGGGTGGCACCGAGCTTGGTATTCAGGCTAAGAAGTACATGGACGCTGGCGAGCTCGTTCCCGATCAGCTCGTGATCGACCTTGTCAAGGAGCGCCTTGCCGCCGATGACGCCCAGCAGGGCTTCATCCTCGACGGCTTCCCGCGCAACACCGCCCAGGCCGTGACGCTCGATTCCGAGCTCTCCGCCATGGGTCGCGAGATCGACTGCGCCCTTCTGGTCGATGTGGCCCCCGAGGTCATTATCGATCGTCTGTCTTCGCGTCGCACCTGCCGCGCCTGCGGTTACACCGGCACCGCTGCCGATGCTACCTGCCCCAAGTGTGGCGGCGAGATGTATCAGCGCGACGACGACAAGCCCGAGACCATCAAGAACCGTCTCGACGTCTACGAGAAGTCCACGAGCCCGCTCGTCGACTACTATCGTGGCCAGGGTCTGCTCAAGTCGGTCAACGGTGACCAGGCTCGCGAGACCGTGTACGGGGATGTCAAAGAGGCTCTCGGTCTATGATCAAGATTAAGGCTGCAACGCAAATCGAGCAGATGAAGAAGGCAGGAGCGCTATCTAAGATGGCGCTCCGCCACGTTGGAGCCATGGTGCGCCCCGGCGTTTCGACTTTTGAGCTCGATCAGCTCGCGGAGCAGATTATCCGCATGCATGGTGGCACCCCAGCCTTTAAGGGTTACGGCGGGTTTCCCGGAACCATTTGCGCATCGATTAACGATGCCGTGGTACACGGTATTCCCAACCCCGACATGATCCTGCGCGATGGCGATATCATCTCCATCGATACGGGAGCCGTTGTCGACGGTTGGGTCGGCGATAACGCTTGGACGTTTTTCGTCGGCACCCCCACGCCCGAAGCCAAGGCTTTGTGTGAGGTCACGCGCGATTGCCTTAAGGCTGCCATCGAGCAGGCTGTTCCCGGTAACCATATCGGGGACGTCGGTTATGCCGTTCAGTCCCTCGCCGAGTCTCACGGTTACGGCGTGCTTCGTGATTATGTTGGCCATGGCATTGGACGCGTGATGCACGAGGACCCCAACGTTCCTAACTATGGAAAGAAGGGGAGGGGCGTTCGCCTCCAGGCCGGCATGGTCATTGCCATCGAGCCGATGGTTACGATGGGTTCCAACCATGTGAGCACGGGCTCCGACGGTTGGATTGTTACGACCAACGACCACCTGCCCGCCGCGCACTACGAGAACACCGTCGCCATTACCAATGACGGTCCGGTGATTCTGACCACGGATGCCCAAGGTGCTTGGTGTTCGCTCCAAGGTGGAGAAATGTAACAAGTTCCACTTAGTTGTGGAGCCATTACGAAGTTATTACGATGCGTGCATACGTGTTGTAGAATACTCAATCGCTGTCGTTTTCTAGAGAAAGATGATTGCTTGTGAAGAAGGAAGACGCAATTGAGCTCGAGGGTACGGTAAAGGAACCGTTGCCCAACGCCATGTTTAAGGTCGAGCTCGAGAACGGTCATTCGGTTCTGTGCAACATTTCTGGCAAGATCCGAATGAATTACATCCGTATTCTCCCCGGTGACAGGGTTGTCGTGGAGCTTTCCCCGTACGACCTGACCCGCGGCCGCATCACCTATCGCTACAAATAGCGGCACGCATACACGCACTCCATTTCCGACTGCAGGCTTAGCTCAACCTACGGTCGGATTGTGTGTGAAGACCAGCCATAGTTTTAAACGCCTGCGGCTGGGCGAGTAGATAGTAGGGAAGTAGTTTGAGCGCTACCGAAAGGAAGAACGATGAAGGTACGTCCTTCGGTCAAGAAGATGTGCGATAAGTGCAAAATCATTAGGCGCCATGGCAAGGTCCTCGTCATTTGCGAGAACCCCCGTCATAAGCAGCGTCAGGGTTAAGAGAGGAGACTACGTTGGCCCGTATTAATGGTGTCGACCTCCCGCGTGAGAAGCGCGTTGAGATCGGTCTGACCTACATTTACGGCATCGGCCGCACCACTGCGACGAAGATTTGCGTCGAGTGCAACGTTAACGTGGATACGCGCGTTAAGGACCTCACCGAGGATGAGGTTAACGCCATCCGCGATTATATCGATAAGAACCAGATCATGGTTGAGGGCGACCTCCGCCGTGAGCGCAACCAGAACGTCAAGCGCCTTATGGACATCGGCTGCAACCGCGGCCTTCGTCACCGCAAGGGCCTCCCGGTCCGCGGCCAGCGCACCCACACTAACGCTCGTACCCGCAAGGGCCCGAAGCGTCAGATCGGTGCTAAGAAGAAGAAATAAGGAGCGCTAGATAGATGGCTACTGCTAAGAAGAACGTTCGCGCTGCCCGTCTGAAGCGCGCGGACCGTAAGAACATTTCCGTGGGCCAGGCTCACATTCGTTCTACGTTCAACAACACGATCGTTTCGATCACCGATCCCCAGGGCAACGTCATTTCCTGGAAGTCGGCTGGCCAGGTGGGCTTCAAGGGCTCCCGTAAGTCCACGCCGTTCGCTGCTCAGATGGCTGCCGAGGCTGCTGCCAAGCAGGCCATGGAGCACGGTATGAAGAAGGTTTCCGTCTTCGTCAAGGGCCCCGGCTCCGGTCGTGAGACCGCCATCCGCTCCCTCCAGGCTGCTGGCCTCGAGGTCTCGAGCATCCAGGACAAGACCCCCATTCCGCACAACGGCTGCCGCCCCAAGAAGCGTCGCCGCGTGTAACTGAAAGGATCGTATCAATATGGCAATCGACAGGACTCCTGTTCTTAAGCGCTGCCGTCAGCTCGGGATCGATCCCGCTGAGCTCGGTTACAGCAGCAAGAAGGAATCTATCCGTCAGCCCAAGCGCCGTCGCAAGGAATCTGAGTACGGCATGCAGCTGCGCGAGAAGCAGAAGGTCAAGTTTATTTATGGCGTTCTGGAGAAGCAGTTCCACGGCTACTTCAACAAGGCCCGTAAGATGAACGGCGTCACCGGTGAGAACCTCATGATCATCCTTGAGTCTCGCCTCGACAACGTTGTCTTCCGTCTTGGCTTCGCCCGCACCCGCAAAGAGGCTCGTCAGTCCGTCCGTCACGGTCACTTCACCGTGAACGGCAAGCGCGTGGACATCCCGTCCTACCGCGTCAAGGCCGGCGACGTCGTCGCTGTCGGCGAGAAGTTCCGTGACCTCCTCCCCATCAAGGAGGCCCTGATTTCCTCCGAGCGCTTTGAGGTCCCTGGCTGGCTCGAGGTCGATATCGAGAAGCTGTCTGGTAACGTGCTCGCTCTGCCGACGCGTGAGCAGATCAGCGGTGATATCAACGAGCAGCTCATCGTCGAGCTCTACTCTAAGTAGTCCATCCGGGCTGCTGAGGCTGGAGGTAATACATGTCAGAATTCATTAGGCCTCAGGTTCAGGTCGAAGAGATCAACGAGACGTCTGCTCGTGTCTCCGTCGAGCCGCTCGAGCGTGGTTACGGCGATACGCTGGGTAACTCCCTTCGTCGCGTTCTTCTGTCCTCGCTCGAGGGTGCCGCCGTCGAGGCTATTCAGATCGATGGTGCGCAGCACGAGTTCATGACCATCCCTAACATGGTCGAGGATGTCACCGACATCGTCCTGAATGTCAAGGGTCTTGTCTTCAGGGCTCTCGGCACGACCGACGAGGCGACCGCCACCATCTCGGTTGACGGCCCCTGCGAGGTCACCGGTGCGGACTTCTTTATTCCGTCCGAGTTTGAGCTGGTCAACCCCGAGCAGCACATCGCTACACTCACCGAGGGTGGCCATCTCACCATGAGCATGCGCATCGGCTATGGCCGCGGCTATGTTTCTGGCGAGGCCAACAAGCGCGACAACGATCCCATCGGTGTGATCCACGTCGACTCGCTGTACTCGCCGGTTTCCCGTTGCGCCAAGCTCGTTGAGGCTTGCCGTGTCGGTCAGCACACCGACTACGACCGCCTTGTCCTCGAGATCGAGACCAACGGCTCCATCGCCCCGCGCGACGCCGTGGTCCAGGCTGCCAATATCATTAACCAGCATATGGCTGCCTTTATGAACCTTGCCGAGACCCCCGAGGTCGAGGAGGAGGAGGCTTCGATCTTCGCTCCCGAGGTCACCAACGACAACGCCGAGCTGGACAAGCAGATCGAGGATCTGGACCTTTCCGTCCGTTCTTACAACTGCCTTAAGCGCGCCAGCATTCACTCGGTCCGTCAGCTCGTTGAGTTCTCGGAGAACGATCTGCTCAACATCCGTAACTTCGGTGTTAAGTCGATCGAGGAAGTGAAGGACAAGCTTGAGTCCATGGGCCTGAGCCTGAAGGCTTAATGCTTCGCATATTTGAGGAGAAACTAGACCATGCGTCATAACGTTAAGAAGGGCCTGAAGCTCGGCACCGATGCGAGCCACACCAAGGCCATGAAGAAGAGCCTTGCTAAGGCCCTCTTCGAGAACGACCGCATCAAGACCACCGAGACCCGCGCTAAGGCGCTGCGTTCGGTCGTCGATCCGATCATCACCTGGGCCAAGAAGGGCGACCTGCACTCTCGTCGTCTGGCTATCGCCAAGCTCGGCGATAAGCAGCTCGTTGCCGAGATCTTCGACAAGGCTGCTCAGGGCATGTGGCAGGACCGCAACGGCGGTTACACCCGCATCATGAAGCTCGGTAACCGCAAGGGCGACAACGCTCCCATCGTTATCATGGAGCTCGTCACCGAGCCTTGCACGCCTAAGGCTAAGAAGGCTGCTCCGGCCCCCAAGAAGGCCGCTGCTCCCAAGAAGGTCGAGGCTGCCGAGGAGGCTCCTGCTGAGGAGACCGCTGAGTAGACAATCCGTCTGCATAGGCTATATTCGAGGGGTACGTTCGCGTACCCCTCTTTTTTGTCGAAATGCCATTGCCTGTTTGTTGGGAGCGTCCATGACCGCGCCGTCTGATTTCAATTCGATTCCCGAGCTCGATGCCACGCTCGTTTTCCGCGTGGCCTACGATGGCTCGTCCTACAGCGGCTTTGCCGAGCAGCCCGGTCAGACGACGGTTGCGGGCGAGTTGCGCCGCGCTATCGAGACGCTCCTGCGCCGCCCGATCGACCTGACGTGTGCGGGACGTACCGATGCCGGCGTGCATGCGGTGGCACAGTTTATCAGCGTGCCCGTAACGGACGCTGAGTTGGCTTTGACGCGCCGTAGGTGGCTGAGGGCTATGGATGCCCTCCTGCCCAAAGATATCGCCATAAACGAGGTCTACAAGGCCCGTAAAGGCTTTTCTGCACGCTTTGATGCGCGTTCCCGTACGTATACGTACCGTATTGCCGATCGCGACGCGCGCCCTGTGCTTTCGCGCGGTGCGGTGTGGTGGCATCGCTACCCATTGGATGTTGAGGCGATGTCTGCGGCCTGTCCCGCGCTGCTGGGCGAGCAGGACTTCAAGAGCTTTTGCAAGGTGGCGTCTGCCGTGGGCAAGCCCACGCACCGCTGCGTGATGCGTGCCGAGTTTGGCCATGAGGTTGCGTTTGGCGAGGACATCCTGACGTTTACCATCGAGGGCAATGCGTTTCTGCATTCGATGGTCCGCACGATCGTGGGCACGCTTGTCGAGATTGGCATGCATCGCCGTGAACCCGAGTGGATGCGCGAGGTCATCGATGCTTGCGACCGTATCGCTGCGGGCCCCACGGCTCCTGCCTGCGGCCTTACGTTTATGGGCGTGGATTACGATCCCGCCGAGCTTGTCGTGCTCGACTAGGGGAGGGCTCGGCGCGTCGTGCGTCGGCACCTGTCATCTGTGGGCTGCGCGTGTGCAACATCTGTTCTTGGCGTGCAATACAACCGGTGTCTCATTGCTTTTATTGCCGGGGTGTACCATGAACGACAGTTTGATTCACTGCTGTCGAGAGGACGGATAACTTGGTTCGACGTGGCTCGCATCCGCGACTTTCGGTGATCCTTGTGGTAGAAGGTTCGCCCAGCTATGCGATGCGTGCGCTCGAGAGTATCCAGAACCAAGACCTCTACGATTTGCAGATTGTCGTTGTCTGCCGCGATGCTGCGCCCGGTGTGCGCCATTCGCTTCAAGTTGCTGCCGACAGGGACATCCATATTGATTTGATTGACGTCGAGGACGCGAAGCGCGGCGCTTGTCTTCGTGCCGGTTTTGCTGCCTCGCGCGGCTCTCAAATCATCGCCATGAACGCCGATGAGTGGTTTGCTCCGCAGTCTCTTTCCAAGATGGTCGATATCGCGTGCGATACTACGGCAGACATAGTGCTCCCCACGGTGTCGCTCGACCGCTATGATGCACATCGAGAGCGCCATTCGCGCGTCTTGGATGCTGCTCATATTTCCATTGATAGCAAATCTTCGATGGTGACCGGGCTGTCCCAGTTGATTTTAGGCGGCCTAGTCGTTCAGACCTCTGGCGTGATGTATAGCCGTCCGCTGTTTGAGGCATGCCTTTTGTACGACAAGGCGTTTCGCACAGTTGGGTTTATGGCGTGCTCGCTCTCGCGGGCGCAGCGCGTCTCCGGATGCGGCGACGCTTGTTTCCACGCGGCGGCACCTAAGCTTACAGATGCCTTTGATCCCACCATGTATGCCAAGGTATCCGATGACATCCGAGCACTCGACGAGCTTGCGGACTCACTCTCGGAAGCAGATAGCGGTGGTCGGCTCAAGCTGGCAACCCAAAAGTTCTACTTTGCCGGACTGGTCGCCTGCATCGAGAATTTGTGTCTGAGCCCGCATGGGGTGTCGTCAATCGAGCGTTCCGCCCGTATGCGTGATATGCTCGAGGCGCCTCGAACCCGTCAGATGGTCGCCGCGCTCAAGGATAACCATCGGGGGCTCGGTCTGTTGTTTGGGCCGATCGCCAGCGCCAAGCCCGCGCGCTGCGTGATGTGTACGCATCTGGCAGCTTTTCTTAACCGGACGGGCGCAAAAACCGCCTAAACGGCTCATCTCGAAACAAATTTGCATAGAATTGTTTCGAAATGCGTTCTTATACACAAAAGCCTTCAAATAGCGTTAAACTATTCAATCACTGATTGATTGTCTCCGCCATCTTTTGGAGAGAGGGTTTGTATGGCTAAAAAACGCAATGGGCGCCAGGATGCCATTAGAGATATTGTGCGCAATAAGGACGTCCGCACGCAGCGCGTGCTGGTCGATGAGCTCCGCGCTATGGGCTTTGATTGCACGCAGGCGACTGTCTCTCGCGATATTGCCGATATGGGGCTGCGTAAGCTCCCTGAGGGCATCTATGTTCTGGCAGAGGACCTGCACCTGCAGCGTATGGTTTCCGAGCTCGTAACGGGCGTTCTGCGCACCGATAATCTGGTTATGATCAAGGCTCAGCCTGGCACGGCTTCCGGCATCGCCGCCGCCGTTGATGCGGCAGAGCTGCCCGATGTGCTTGGCTCGCTTGCCGGCAACGATACGATTTTGGTTATTGCCCAGACGGCCGAGGACGGCGAGCGTCTTGAGGCGCTGATCAATAAGCTGAGCAATTCTCGCAAGTAGGCGTGCGGGTCGTGCGCTCGGCACTGTGTGCGTGACATAGTGGCTTGTAAGGGGTATCGACGTTGGTCGGTACCCCCTATATTGTTTGCCGGTATAAAGACCGTCCACCAGGTCGCTTTAAACTAAAAGGCCCCCGAGCAGTTCAATAAGCTGCTCGGGGGCCTTGTTGCTTATGGCCGGATGATTTCTAGCCGACCGTATCGTCAGGCGTGGGCGAGGGGTCGGGAGTGGGCGTAGGCGTAGGCGTAGGCGTAGGCGTGCCGCCATCGCCGCCGGTCGAACCACCAGTGGAGCCGCCCGTCGAACCACCAGTGGAGCCGCCCGTCGAGCCACCGGTCGTACCGGTGCCGCCGGTGGTGTCGCCGCCCGTGGTCTCGGTGGTCGTGGTCGTCGTGGTAGTTGTTGTGGTGGTTTCCTTTTCGTCCTCGTTCTCGTCCTTGTCGTCGTTCTCCGTCTTCTTGGTGTTGTTGGTGCCGTAGAACTTCCAGACGCTGTTGTTCTTGTAGGTGGGCGCCGTTCCGGTCGCAAACTCCTCGCGCTCGGTACCGGTCAGAACGGTGTTCATAAACCGCTTAAAGACAGGCAGGTTGGTGCTGTCGCCCAGCAGGTCCGTGCCGTATTTTTGGATGGGGATCTCGCCCGCGGAATAGCCGGTCCACAGGGCGCACGCCAGCTGCGGGGTATAGCCGCAGAACCACAGGTTGGTGGTGTTGTCGGTGGTGCCCGTCTTGCCGGCATAGGGCTGGTTGACGCTCAGGGCACCGGCAGCACCCGTACCGCCGCCCTGCATGACGCCGGACAGAACATCGGTGACCGCGGCGGCCTCGCCCTCGGTAAGCACCTGTGAGGGATTGTCGGTGTGCTGGTACAGCACCGAACCGGTACGAGAGTCAATCTCGGTGATGGCGATCGGCTGGCGATAGTAGCCGCCGTTGGCAAACGTCGCGTAGGCGGCGGCCATCTCGAGCGGCGAGATCGAGCCGGTGCCGAGGGTCATGACGGGAACGTCCTCGATGTTGTCCTTGGCGGGATCGATGCCGAGCTTTTTGACGAGCGAGATGATCTTGCTGTTGCCGACGGCTTCCGCCACCTGGATGTAGCCGGTGTTGGAGGAGTATGCCGTCGCCTGCTTAAGCGTGATGTTGCCATAGCTATGGTTGGCGTAGTTTTGGACCTCGGTCGTGGTGCCCTTGGCCTTGAGCGGCGAGTTGCAGTTGAGGGTGACGTTGGGGTTCATGCCGTTTTGGATGGCAGTTGCCAGCGTAAAGGCCTTAAAGGTGGAGCCGACGGGACGCTTGGCCGTGGCATGGTTTACGTGGTTCTCGTCGGCGTTGTAGTCGTAGCCGCCCACCATGCACTTGATGTAGCCGGTTTTGGGGTCGACGACGACCATGCCCATGTCCAGGCCGTCGAGTGAGAGTGTGTCGAGCTGCTCGCGGACGGCATTCTCTGCCACCTGCTGCATCGTGGGGTCGATGGTGGTCTTGACGGTCAGGCCGCCCTTAAAGAGCACGTCGGTCGAGAACTCCTGCTCCAGCAGCTGCTTAACATAGGCGACAAAGTAGGGCTGCGAGTATACGTCGACGCCGCTGCCCGAGATTTCGGTCACGTTGAGGGTGATGGGCTCGGCCTGTGCGGCATCGTGCTCCTCCTGCGTAATGTGGCCCAGACGCAACATGTTGTCGAGGACCTTGTTGCGACGGGACAGCGCCAGGTCGGGGTTGACCGTGGGGTCGTACTGCGAGGGCGAGTTGGGAAGGCCGATGAGCAGCGCGGCCTCGCTCAGGGTGAGGTCGGCGGCGCTCTTGGACAGATAGGTCTCGGCTGCGGCCTCGATGCCGTAGGCGCCGTGGCCGTAATAGATGGTGTTGAGGTACATCATGAGGATCTCGTCTTTGGAGTACATATCCTCCATCTTTACGGCGATGTAGGCCTCGCGCACCTTACGCTCGATGGTCGAGTCGAACTGCTCCTCTTGCAGGATGGTGTTGCGCACCAGCTGCTGGGTGATAGTCGAGGCGCCTTCGTGCCCGCCGCCGAGGGTTGCCACCGCAGCACGCGCGATACCCCACAGGTCGATACCACCGTGCTCGTAGAAGCGCTCGTCCTCGACGTCAACGGTGCCCTGCAGCACGTAGGGGGAGACCTCGTCCTTGGTGATGGACTTACGGTTTTGCGTGTAGAAGCTCGCGATCTTGTTGCCGTTGCAGTCGACGATCTCGGTGGGCTCGCTCACCAGATACGCGTTGGCGTCGGTGTAGTCGGGCAGATCGGACAGCCAGCGGTTGACGTTGCCGACCATGCCGATGCCAAATGCCACGCCCGCGATAAGCAAAAAGCCCAAAAACGAGAGCAGGATTATGGGCAGGGCATGCGTCTTTGAACGGCTGCGTCCCTGTCGTTGGCGAGGACCCATATATTGACCTCCAGGTATGTCGTGCCCGACGGCGGATGTGCCGTCGGGGCAGGATGGACATAAGTTATTACACGATAAACCAAACGGGGTGCGCGAGGCCTCGTGTATGCTGGAAGGCGGCATTTTTCAGAGTGAATGCATACCTTGGTAAGGAGTTTGTCGATGGCGATTCGGACGATGGGGCCGAGCGGACAACACAAGACTGGATTGGATGCTGCCGGTGCGGCGCTGCCCGAGCTGCTGGCGCCGGCGGGCGGGCTCGACCAGATGCTTGCGGCCATCGCCGCGGGCGCCGATGCCATCTATGCGGGGTTGGGCGGCTTTAACGCCCGTGTGAGCGCCCATGGCTTTACGGATGACGAGTTTGCGCGCGGCAGCGCCGTGGCGCATGCCCGTGGCGTGCGTGTGTACGTGACGCTCAACGTGTTCGTGTTTGACGATGAGTTATCCGACGCGGTGGCGCTGGGAGCTCATGCACTGGAGTTGGGCGCCGATGCTCTGATTGTCGCCGATGCCGGGTTGGCCTGCGCGCTGCGCGCGGCGATTCCCGGGGTCGAGATTCACCTGTCTACGCAGGCGGGCGTTCATAGCGAAGGCGCCGTGCGGCTTGCCGCCGATGAGCTGGGGGTCGAGCGCGTGACGACGGCACGCGAGCTGACGGTCGACGAGATTGCGGCGCTATGTGCCACGGGCGTGCCCATCGAGGTATTCTGCCACGGTGCGATTTGCATCGGCTATTCGGGGGCGTGCGAGTTTTCGGCCCTGCGGCGTGGGCGCTCGGCGATGCGCGGCGACTGCACGCAGCCGTGCCGTCTGGCGTACGACCTGGTGGACGAGGCGGGGCAGAGCGTTGTCGCCGTCGAGGGGGATCGCCTGCTGTGCCCGCGCGACTATCTGGGTATTGCGCATCTGCCCGAGCTTATAGATGCCGGCGTGGCGTCGCTCAAGATCGAGGGGCGCATGAAGAACCCCGATTACGTATTCAACGTGGTGCGGGTGTGGCGCCGGGCGCTCGATATGCTGCGCGACGGCGCGTGGGACCCCGGTGTCGTGGAAGAGCTTGAACGCGAGCTGGGAAGGTCGTTTAATCGTGGGTTTACCGATGCGTACCTGCGAGGGCGTTCGGGTGCCGAGCTGATGAGCTTTGAGCGCGCAATTAACCAGGGCGTGCGCGTGGGGCGTTTGGTCGCTGTGGGCCACGAAGAGGTGACCGTTGAGCTCGACGCCGCCGTGGCGGCGGGTGACACGCTCGAGATTCGGTTCTATCCGGGTGTCGACGCGCGTCCCGATGTGCCCAAGCGCTGGCCGCAGGTGCCCTGCCCGGTGGATGCCGCAGCGGGGAAGCGCGTCGTCGTGCATTGCAAGCGTAAGGTGGACGCGGGCTGCGAGGTATACCTGATTCGCCGCGCCGGCGTGTTGGATCAGACGGCGGCGGTGTTGGAGCGCATGCGGGCCGAAGCGGATGCGGTCGTGCCTGCTGCTCGCGCCGTTGAAGTGCTGCCGTTTGAGGGCTCCGTTGTCGCTGGCGATGTGCCGGCGGCGGGACTGGCGGAGTCGGCGGAGCAGGGGGCTTTGGCTCGTATGTTCTTTGCCTGGGAGCTGATGGATGCCGACCCGTGTGACGAGCTCGACCTGTCCGATGCGACCGTGGTGCTCGATGAGGTCTGTCGCGGGGGCGACGTCGAGCGGACCCGCTCGCTGATGCAGCGTGCCGGGCGTGTGGTCTGCCGCAATTTGGGACAGGCTGCGATGGCGCGTGAGTTGGGCGTGGCGTTTGATGTGGCGGCGCCAGTGTTTTGCGCCAACCGGGCCACGCTTGTCTGGCTGCGTGGGCTTGGTGCGGGCCGTGTGTATGTGCCAGCCGAGTTGCTCGGCAATGATGCGGAACGTATTGCTGAACTGGCTGCTGAACCCGGCGTCTTGGGTCCGGTCGACGCCGACCGTCCCGAGCTTATGGTGTGCGAGCACTGCCTGCTGACCGCCGAGGGCGTCTGTGCCACCGATGCGACGGGACAGGTCCGTTGCCGCGACTGCTTGCGCCGTCGGCAGGTACGCTATCTGGTCGAGCGTGACGGTACACGTTTGCCAGTTGCCATTGACGCATGCGGCAGGACGAGGATTTTCCTGTCGTAGGTGCCGCGTCGCGTCAGTTTGTTATCATATGAGAGTTTATGGACTTCCAGCACCGCCGTATCCGGTGAGGGTGCTATAGCAAAAGGAGGATACCCAATGCTGTCTGTTGACGAGCAAATGCGTATCATCACCTCGGGCGCCGCGCAGATCGTTCCCGAGGCCGACCTTCGCAAGAAGCTTGAGAAGGGCGAGCCCCTCAACATCAAGCTCGGCGTCGACCCCACCAGCCCCGACCTGCACCTGGGCCATGCCGTGCCGCTGCGCAAGATGCGCCAGTTCCAGGACCTGGGCCACAACGTCACCCTCATCATCGGCAACGGCACCGCGCTGATCGGCGATCCCTCGGGCAAGAACTCCACGCGTCCGCAGCTTTCGCAGGAGCAGATCGAGGCCAACGCCGAGACCTACGTGAGCCAGGCCATGAAGATCCTGGACCCCGAGAAGACCACCATCGTGCACAACGGCGATTGGATCCTTTCGATGGATCTGGCCGGCCTGCTGCAGGTGTGCTCCAAGTTCACCGTTGCCCGCATTCTTGAGCGCGACGACTTTACCAAGCGCTACCAGTCTCAGACGCCGATCGCCCTGCATGAGTTCCTGTATCCCGTGATGCAGGCTTTCGACTCTGTGCAGATCAAGGCCGACGTGGAGATGGGCGGCACCGATCAGCTCTTCAACCTGCTCGCCGGCCGCGAGCTCATGGAGAAGATGGGTATGGAGCCGCAGATTGCGCTCACCATGCCGCTGCTCGAGGGCACCGACGGCGTGCGCAAGATGTCCAAGTCCTATGGTAACTACATCGGCCTGACCGACGCTCCCAAGGACATGTTCGGCAAGACCATGTCCATCCCCGACGAGATGATCGGCAAGTACTATCGTCTGGCCAGCTCGCTCACCCCTGCCGAGGTCGACAAGATCGACGCCGCCCTGGCCGATGGCTCCGCCGACCCCTACGAGCTCAAGCGCGCTCTGGGCCGCGACCTGTGCGACACCTACCACGGTGCCGGCGCCGGCGACGAGGCTCAGGCCGAGTTCGACCGCGTGTTCAAGGAGGGCCAGCTCGCCGACTTCCCCGAGAAGCATGCCGAGCTGACTGTCAATGACGAGGGCCAGATTTACCTCGCCGGCCTGCTCAAGGACCTGGGTCTTTCGGCCAGCGCCGGCCAGGCCCGCCGCGATATCGACGGCGGCGGCGTCAAAATCAACGGCAAGGCCGTGGCTCCCAAGAGCTACAACATCGATCCGAGCGCCCTCAAGCTGGGCGATACCCTCTCCGTGGGCAAGCGCAAGGGCTTCAAGTTGGTCTAACGAGCGAGTTGACCTCACAAGTGCAACAAGGCCGCAGCCGGGAATCCCGACTGCGGCCTTTTTGGCACTTGGGGACGTTCCTTTTGTGCCGGCACTTTGGGACACTCCTTGGCATTGGTGCAAAGTAACCTGCCCCCATTGCGCTGAGCGGCGTGTGCCGTTAAGCGGAGAGGCGTATTGTTGACCCATCGTTTGGGCATACAATGGCTATTGACTTGCTGCGGTGAAGGCCTGTCCGCTCCGCAGCTGTTTTCTACGGTTAAAGGAGTATGTATGTCCGTTGAGGTCATGAGGTCTGTGATCGAGGCCGCCGAGGGCCGCGTGCCCGTCGACACGCTGTTTACCAATGCGCAGATCGTCGACGTGTATGGCCAGCGTGTGGCGCCCGGCAGCGTTGCCGTCAAGGACGGTGTGATCGTCGGCGTGCTCTACGATGGTCGCGACGATGTCGCTGGCACCTACGAGGCTGCCGAGGTTATCGACTGCCAGGGTCGCTATCTCGCTCCCGGTTTTATTGACGGGCATCTGCATATCGAGTCTTCGAACATCCGTCCCGCCGAGTATGCTCGCATGGCCGCGACGCGCGGTACTACCACCGCCATTGCCGACAGCCACGAGATTGCCAATGTTGCCGGTCTCGACGGCTTGCGCTTTATGATTGAGGACGGCCGCCGCGCACCCATCTCCATCAAGTACATGATGCCTTCGTGCGTGCCCGCGCTGCCCGACGAGCAGGCCGGTGCCGTTATTTCGGCTGCCGATATGCAGGCGTTTTTTGCCGAGCATCCGGGCGATGTCTTTGGTCTGGGCGAGATGATGAACCTGCCGGGCGTCTTTATGGCCGATCCCGAGACCTGCGCTCGCATTGACGCTGCCAATCAGACGCCGTCCAAACAGGTCGACGGCCATGCTCCGCTTGTTGCCGGCAAGGATCTCAACGCCTATGCCGCAGCGGGTATTATCGCCGACCACGAGTCGACGATTCCCGAGGAAGCGCTCGACAAGCTATCCCGCGGCATGTATGTCATGCTGCGCGAAGGTACGTGTAGCCACGACCTGGCCAACCTGTCTCCGATGCTGCTGGAAAACCCCGCTCGTGCCCGCCGCTGCTGCTTTGCGACTGACGACCGCGCTCCCTCAGATGCGCTTTCGACCGGTATGATCGACAATGCCTGCCGCGTGGCTATCGAGGCCGGTATTGACCCCGTGGTTGCCATCTCTATGGCGTCCCTGTCCACGGCCGAGGCGTTTGGCCTGGACCACGGTTGCCGCGACCCGCACGAGCTGCGTGGCGCCATCGCCCCGGGCAAGCGTGCCGACCTGCTGGTGCTCAACGACCTGACGTTTGTCACGGCTCCGCATCGCGTGTATGCCGCTGGTGCTCTGGTGGCGCAGGACGGCACCTTTGTGGGCGAGATCGCACCCGAGATGGCCGAGGTTGCGGCCCTTGCCGATGAGCTGCGTGCTTCCGTTAAGCTGCCGAAGCTATCGCTCGACGTGTTCGACTATGCCTTTAAGCCGGGCGAGGCGGTTATTGATGTGATCCCGGGCATGGCTATCACGGGCATGGTTCGTCCCGAGACTGATGAGGACTTGCGTCGCATTATGCTTATCGAGCGCCATGGCCGCGGCGTGTCGCTGCAGGCCGAGGGCGTCGACGGCGACGGCCCCGCTGGCCTGGGCCTGGTTGGCAAGCATATCGGTCGCGGCTGGGTGCGTGGCTTTACCATCACCGGTGGTGCCATTGCCTCCACGATCGGCCACGACTCGCACAACGTGTGCGTGGTGGGCGACAACGCTGCCGATATGATGACTGCTGTTGAGGCCGTGGGCCAGGGCGGCCACGTGCTGGTGCGCAACGGCGAGGTCGTGGCGCGTATTCCGCTGGCGCTTGGTGGCCTGATGAGCGAGGGCACGGCCGAGGATGTCGCAGCGCAGCACGATGACTTTATGGTCAAGGCGCGCGCCATGGGTATTGAGCCGCCGCTCGACCCCATCATGGGCATCATCTTCCTGCCCCTGCCGGTGATCCCGACGCTCCGCATCCGCCCCGAGGGCATGTTTGACGTTACGACCTTCACCTACGCCGACTAGTCATCGGGGACGTTCTTAAACGACTAGTCGTTGGGGACACTCTTTGGCGGGCTGCCTGACGCCGCGACCGTAGGACCTCTGGCATGTGTGAGCTATTTGCCAGGTCCTTGTAACGTTTACGCCCGCGGAGTCTTATTTGAGCTCCCTTTGGGTACGTTGGAATCGGATACACGTCCGATTCCATCAAGCCCGAAGGGAGCTTTTCTATGTTTAAACTGATTGCATCCGATATGGACGGCACACTGCTTGACGAAAACGGCCAGGTGCCTCCCGAGACCTACGAACTGATTCTGGCGCTACACGAGCATGGCGTGCATTTCGCCGCATCGTCAGGTCGTCGCTACGATCGCCTGTGCGAGTTCTTTGCGCCCGTTCGCGACAAGATGGACTTTGTCGCCGCTAACGGCGCCCAGGTCTACGCCGACGGTAAGATGGTAGACCGTGAGGTGTATTCCCACCTGGCGATTCGAAGGCTCGCCCAAGCCGTCAGGACGTTTCCCAATCTGCATCTTGCACTCTTTGACCGAACCAAGTCCTTCCTGCTCGATGACGAGTGCAAGTTCGTGCGTGAGGTCGATAAGGACCTTCCCAATGCCGAGCGCATTTGGGAGCTGCCCGATCCCAGCGTAAATATCATCAAAGCGAGTATCTTTTGCGATGACAGTGCGGTTATGGACAGCGCGTACGTGCTACAGCGCGAACTCGGTCAGCTCTTTACTTTTGCGCCTTCGGGCAACGCGTGGATCGATGCCATGCAGCCCGGTGTGTCGAAGGCCTCGGGTATCGCGCAGCTCGCGGAGCATTACGGCATTGGTCGCGACGAGGTCATGGCGTTTGGCGACTCGATGAACGACTACGAGATCATTCGCTTTGTCGGCACGGGCTGCGCGATGGAAAACGCGCGCCCCGCGCTTAAGGCGGTGGCCGATCGCGTGGTGGGTTGTAACCGCGACCACGCCGTCCAGCATGAGCTCCGTCGCGTGCTGGAGAGTCTCTCCTAATCCGGCAGATGGGGACGTTCCTTTTCTGCCGACAGTGGGGGACAGTCCTTGCAGCTTTTTGCGAAGAGTGTCCCCAACGACTAGTCGTTTAAGAACGTCCCCAATGACTAGGCGAGAGCGGCCATGATGGTGCGGGCGACGCCGTCGTGGTCGTTGTCGTATTCGGTGATGGCGTCGGCGGCCTCGCGGTCCTCGGGCTCGGCGTTGATCATGGCCATGCCGTGGCCCGCTGCCTGCAGCATGGGGATGTCGTTGATGTTGTCGCCGAACGCCCAAGCGTCGGCGAGACGCTCGCCCAGGTGCTCGCAGAGCCACGTGAGGGCCGTTCCCTTGGTGGCGCCCTCGCCCATGACCTCGATATTCATGGCGTACGAACGCGTGACTTCAATGCCTCCGAGCGTGTCGAGTTCCGCCGCGATGGCGTCGCGATCAGCCGGGTTGTGCCAGTACATGGCGATGCGCTCGAGCGTCTCGACCTCGTCGATCTTGCTGTCGATATCCATGTCGATCGGTGTTCGTGTGCGCTTGAGCGAAGCCGCGATGTGGGGGTCACCGCCGCAGAACTCATCCAGGCGCCCGTATAGCGAGCGGGGGAGGAAGCACTGCCCATCCGCGAAGATATCGAAGGTCACATCGTGGCCGGCGGCGATGCGATGGATGCGATGGGCAATGCCGCAATCGAGCGGACGGCTCAAGATGCACGTGGCGCGCGAGGCGTCGGTGGGCACATCGTCGTCGAGCTGCCAGACGCTGGCGCCATTGGCGCAAACGGCATAGTGCACGGCGGTATGGGCGAGGATGGGCTCAAAGATGCCCGACAGCGGACGTCCCGTGCAGGGCACAAATTCAATCCCGCGTCGAGCGAGCTCGTCGAGCATCGCCCAGGTGGCATCGCTCATCTGCTTATCGCTCGTCAACAGCGTTCCGTCCATATCGGAAAACACAATCATTTGATGCAGCCCTTTCTGCTGGCATAAAAAGCGTGGCCGAGGGCGATGATGCCCTGGCCACGCTCGGGTTCTATAACGGTCCGCGTCCTAGCGATCGGCGAGCGGCTTGTACTCCAGCGGCTCGATAACCGGGCGATACGCGGGGCGAATAATGCGGTGCGCGCAGAAGAGCTCTTCCATGCGGTGTGCCGACCAGCCGGCCATGCGGGCGACGGCGAATAGCGGCGTAAAAAGCGTCTCGGGTACGCCGAGCATCTTGTAGATAAAGCCCGTGTACAGGTCGATGTTGGCACAGATGGGCTTGGTCATGCCGTGGTCGCGCATCACCTGCGGTGCCAGGCGCTCGATGCGCTCGATGAGCGCGAACTCCTCGCCCAGGTCCTTCTTGGCGGCAAGCGTGCGCGCGTAACGGCGGCAGACCTCGGCGCGCGGGTCGCTCAGCGTGTAGACGGCGTGGCCCATACCGTAGATGAGACCCGTGCCGTCGAAGGCCTGCTTGTCGAGGATCTTGCCCAGGTAGGCCGCGACCTCGTCCTCGTCCTCCCAATTGGAGACGTGCGCACGGATGTCCTCGTGCATGGACACGACCTTGGCGTTGGCGCCGCCGTGGCGCGGGCCCTTGAGTGAGCCGATAGCCGCGGCGTAGGCGGAATACGGGTCGGTGGCCGAGGAGGACAGCACGCGGCAGGCAAACGTGGAGTTGTTGCCGCCTCCGTGTTCGGCATGCAGCATGAGCATCACGTCGAGCAGCATGGCTTCGTCGCGGGTGAATGCCATGCCGCCGCGCAACACCTGCAGGATGGTCTCGGCGGTGGAGAGACCGGGTGTGGGGTGCGGTACATGAACCTCGGAGCCGCGGCGCTTGGCGACCGAGGCCATATGCGCGAAGGCGGCGATGCGGGGGAGACGGGCGAGCATGGAGATGGCGACGTCGATTTCGTGCTCGGGCGTAATGGCGTCGGGCTCGGCGTCGAAGGCGTAGAGCAGCAGCACGGCGCGCTGAAGCACATTCATGATGCTCGACGACACCGTGGTCATGGGGAACTCTTTGACGTACTCATCGCTCAGGTGCCTAAAAGCGCCCAGACGTCCGCAAAAACCGTCGAGCTCCTCTTTGTTGGGCAGCGAGCCCGTGATGAGCAGGTAGGCGACCTCTTCGTAGCCATAGCGATTCTCGGCCTGGGCGTTGTTGACCAGGTCCTCGATGCTGTAGCCGCGCAGCGTAAGCTTGCCCTGGTCGGGCACGACTTTGCCGTCGACCTTGTTGTAGCCGTGCACGTCCGAGATGCGGGTAAGGCCCGCGACCACGCCCGAGCCATCGGCATTGCGCAGGCCGCGCTTGACGTTATGCTCTACGAACAGGCCCTCGTCGTACGGGGCGGTCGGCAGGCCGTGGTAGAGGTTTTCGCTTTCGGGCGAAATCTGACGGCTCGCCTCGTAATCCAGAACCAGGCGGCTCAGGTGATCGTCGAAGCGGTAGTAGATTTTCTTGGCGTCGTAGGCCATGCGCGCTCCTCTCCGGTCCGCTTTGGGGCCGCGCGCTTGGACGATATGACGTCAAGCTGCCCCGAGCGGCTTGTTCGCTACAGGCGGTACATAAAGTTAAAGACGTCCTCGCGCTGGATGGACACGTTGACGCCCGAAAGCTCGCCGGCCTCGGCCAGGGCCTTCTGCAGCTCGGCGAAGTCGAGCTTGGACTCGGCGGTGTCGGCCAGCATGGTCATGGTGAAGATGTCCTCGATAATGGACTGCGTGATGTCGCGGATGTCGACGTTGGCCTCGCCTAGAACACGGGTGACGCCGGCGACGATACCGGGGCGGTTCTTGCCAAGGACGGTGATGACGATACGGGAGGACGAGATCTCGGCCATGGGAAACCCTTTCGCGTGGTTGCGGCGCGCGCGGGGCGCTCCGCTACGGTACAGTGTTCATCATTGTACCTGTCTGGCGCAAAAAAGGCGCGCTCGCTGCGGCGTTACATGCCTGCAACATGAGCGTAAGGGGGAAGGCCGTACGGGGAAGAGCCGTCTGGCGCGTGTCCGGCTCGTGTTGGGTTGATTTCCGATCTCAGCCGAACACATTGAGCGGACAGGCCGTTCCCGCAGTCAGCCGAACGCCTCCGACGGCTGATTCCGAACTGGAAGTGGAGGGCATCCCCGCCCTTCGGTAGGGGATACCGCTCCGCGGCGCATGCCGCGGGCGGCGCCCCTATCGGACCACCGTGACCTCAGTTGGGATGGGCCCAGCACTGCCGCGTACTCGGTGAGCTAGAGCCAACTGTTCATCTTCACGTCGCGTATGGCGATATTTCGGTCGTCCGGCTCGGTGATGCCGTAGCCGAACGCCTGGAGCGTCTCGATGGACTCCTGGATCCTCTGTTGGAACATGGGACCCGGATCGACCCTCGGCCCGAGGTGCCCGCGCCAAAGGCACGGCGTGGCGCGCAGCATGTTATGGATTTTGGAGATGGGCTCGATGTCGGCGTAGACGTTGAGCGTCGCCATGGCGTCCTTGTGGCCGAGGATCGATTGGAGCGCCTTGATATCGCCGCCTTGGCGGATCCACTGCGTTGCGAACGTGTGGCGAAGGCCGTGGAACGTGATCAGCTCGTCGTTGGTGCCCATGAGGCCGTTGGTCTCCGAGAACGTCTTGAACGCCCTGCGGATATAGCTTGTCGTCGCGAAGGTCGCGCCCGGCTCCGACAGGATGTAGCAGTCCCCGATCTCGACCGCCCCGGTAAGGCCGCGCAAGCGCAGCTTTCCGCAGTCGATCTCGTGGGTCTCCTTCAGGAAGGGGAGTAGGCCGACCGGGTCGATGGGGATACCACTGGCGTCATGGGTCTTGGTGTCCTTGATGAACGAACCCATTCCCTTCGCGTACGCCACCGAGTGTCTGATCGAGATCAGGCCCGTCTCGAAATCCACATCGCACCACCGAAGGCCGCAGACCTCGCCGATTCGCATCCCCGTGTGCAGGGCGAGTACGACCGCCCTCTAATCCTCGGCGGACCAATCGAGTCCGAACTCCTTTCGGGCATCCTCTTCGCTCATGACTTCGAGAAGGTCTCCGGGTTGGCAACGAAGGGCGAGGCATAGCTGCTCGAGCGTGTTGAAGCGAATGCCGCGAATATGCCCTTTTTTAATACGGGACAGGTTCACGGGCGTGGTTCCAATCCTTTCGGCAAGTTCGTTCGAGGAAATCTTTCGCTCGGCCATGATCTTGTCGAGGCGAACAATTACGGGCATGGCGTTTCCTTACGCAATCTCGTCGGAGTCGAGGTACAGCTCTCGGGCGTACAAGAAGAGCTGGGAAAGCATGAACAGGACGATGCCGAGAACCAGAGAGGTCCAATCGAATGATGAAGCGATCTCTTGGGCGCCGACGGCCCCCTCGCCGCCAAACATCGAAACGGAGGTTTTGAGTGAGCCGGCGTAGAGGCTGGTGGCAGCTTGAACAACGAAGAGAATGCCGAGCACCTTCAAGCATGTCGCAGACCCTTTCTTGAAGGGGTCTCCGCTCTTGATCGTCCACACGAGAACGGCGCTGAGGATGGTCGTAGCGATACCGATGACGGCAGGGACCAATGTCGAGATCGCAAGGGCTGGATACGCGGGGGAGTCTGCAATTACAGGGTTGTCGAGCACTTCGATTGCTGGCTTTAAGGAGAACGCCACTTGTGCGATGGCGGTGGCGCAAAGGGTCGCAGAGGCTATCGCACATGCGATGCGGAAGGAATGAAGCCGGGGAGTGCGATTGTCGGAACTCATAATAACCTCCGAAGAATTTAAAAAACTCAGGTTACTTTTTAACAGTTTATGTTAAATTGACTTTGCCGGCAAGTAATCACAGCATACTGCAACCGAAACCCCTCTAGATTGGAGAGGATTATGTTCAGTACTGTTAAGTCGTGTAAGCTCTTGGTTTTCCTCGGCCTCGCTCTTTGTCTGTTGCTGCCGGGAGCCCCCGCTTTTGCGGATACCCCGATGCCTCCTTCCCAGGAGAGCAGCCAGTGTGCCCTCGTTGAGCCCCTCGGGTATACGGACGACGTCGTCGATACCTACTGGAGCTACAGCTGTCCTCGCGGCGTAAGCGGGCACAGCATCTCGATGTTCAACATCTCTTACAAGACGATCTCCTACCGAAATGGCTATCGCCGATCCGCGCATCATAGGGAATCCCGCCTCGCTGCAATGTGCTCCTGTGGTGTTCTTGGCACAACTGATAAATGGCAATTTGTCTATAGCACCTACTAGATGCGAGGAGGGGCCGAGCATTTTGTTCGGCCCCTCTGTTCCGACTGGATGAGGTTAAGGTTGGCGATGAATATGCTCAAAATCTCGAAGGCGATCTTTAGGTCGCTTCTCTCCTCCAGGTCGCTCTGTGTTGTCGTTGTTGCGTTGATGGTTCTTTGTGCTCTGCCCGTCTTCAGGAGCGCGGCTGGCATCGACGGACGGGTCGAATACCTCGAGTCGGGAATAACCCGTGTTGAGCAGGAATTGTCAGCATCCTATGCGGATGCGCTTGTGAATGCGGGGGAGGACGGTGTCTATACCTCTTCATCAAGCATGCCCGCGCTTCTGTACCCTCTTGCCGCGGGACGTCTTATCTTGGCACCGCTCTCTCCCCTACTTCCGTTTCTGCAGATATCGGATGGAGAGTACACCTATTATGACGGATCGAAGGAGTACTTGCTATGGGTCGCAACGGCCGTTGCCGTCTCGTTCCTTGCCGCGCGTCTTAACAAACGTGAAAAGCTCATCATCCAGGCACCGATGGGCGAGCTGGGTAGACTTGTTGCATCGAGCGTATGGGCGAGTGTTTTTGCAATGCTTGCCGTCCTCGCCATCAATCTTCCAGGGATAATCGCCGCGCTTGTGAAGAATGGCCCGGGCTCGCCGTTCTATCCGATAGGCTACATTCAATATGCGACTCCGGTTATCAAACCGGCTTGGCTGGTGTTCGCGCAGACGGCCATCTTGCAATTCTTGGTGGCAGCGTTCATCTCGCTTGTCGTTCACCTTGCCGTGAAGATTGCCAATAACCCTACGCTTGGAATCGTGTTCGTATGTGCCCTGATGGGGGTGACGATGGTTCCCGGGTATTACGGAAGATCCATCGCTTTACGTGAGTTCGCCCTGTTGAATCCCCTTACGTATGCGAACACTGAGTTGACCGTCGGCGCCTATAGCCCGTACCCGACAACGCAGATAGTGAATCTGCCTGGACTTTGCTTCGAGCGTGGCGCGATTGCCCTCGTATGCGCAATCGGGATCGAGGTGCTGGCAATTAGCCTGCTTTGCGTTGCTGGAAAGAGCGGCTGCGCGTGCCCGATATCCCCGATTTGTCTTGAGAGAGGTTCCTTCACTGCATCGAGAACGGCAACTCGTTCGAGCGCTTGTGCCTCCGCCGTTGCATACGTAAGAACGATGGGGAAACTGCTCCTGCGTTCTCCTACCCTCGCCGTATGCGCGATTGCAATGTCGACGACGATGCTGGCCCCGGCTCTGGTCGAGATGTTTCCTGACGCTGATAACGTTTCCGCTGTTCGGTATAGGGATGGGGAGCTCCGTTCAATAGATCGGTATCTAGAGCAGAACGCTGCGAATATGGACGTCGAGGGCAAAGCGGCCCTGGAAGACATGCGGGATGCTCTTTCGGGTTTCGTGTACGCGCCTATGCCTGCGGAGGGGTTTCGAAGCCTTGCGACGTACGAGCGCGCTCGAGGTGAGCTGGGCGCGGCAGATGCGACTCTCCTGCAATCGATCGGAATCGAGCCGGAGACTCCTTCTCGTGCGGAGGCGCGCGCCCTTCTGCTTGAGTCGATCGCGAGCTTGCCGGACCCCAAGGTTTACGAGTTAAGTACGAAGATGCCCCCATTAATCCTCCTTTCGTATCTCCAGGCAGCGCTTCCCTCCTTATTTTTGCTGTTGCCCGTGGTTGTCGCATCGCTCGCGTGCACCCACCTGCAGTGTCGTTCCCTTCTGGTTCTCCAGATCCCCGCAACAGCGCATGTGCGTTTTCTGACGGCTGTTGCGCTGGCTCTCCTGCTTGGCTTGGTGCTGCTTTTGGTGTCGATGGTTCCCGCTGTCGTTGTGTCCGTGATTAAGAACGGTGCGGGTGGATCGGAGTATCCCGTCGCTCTCATTCGGGCGGGAGCTTCGACAACGTCCATGGTGGGGGAGGCGGTGTTGTGCAGTATTCCGTTGCTGGTCATGGCATACGGCGTGATTTCCGTCGTCGCTGCGTTGACAGCAGCGATTAGCCGCAACCCCGTTGTCACCGGAATGGTTTGCGCGGTTCTCTTGGTGTTGGGTTCGTTGAGCGCTCATGTTGAAAGCGTGGGCATGGGCGTCGCGCTGCTGGCTCCATTCGCCTCGTTTGATCCCGCTTCCCAGGTGGGGACGATTGGGTTCCTTGGGCGAGGGACGAACGCGATGCCTTTTGGAGAGGTCGTCGGCGCATCGGGCGCTCTGCTGGTGGTCTTGGGCGCCGTATCTCCGTTGATGGTGCGCCTGAGTGTTCCAAAGATCGAAAGGGGATGATCTCGATGATTGACCTTCAAACGCTGACGATCTCTTATGGAAAGAAGGTGCTCGTAGATTCGGTGAACGCTGAGTTTGCCCCGGGTACGGTCTACGGTCTCGTCGCTCCGAACGGGCATGGAAAGACGACGTTGCTGCGTGCGATGGCAGGTTTGCCGGGTCCTCGCGTGGACGGGAGCATCGTTCTGGATGAGGTGCAGGGTACGGGTGCGAGAGAGGTCCGTTCTATGATCTTCTATGCACCTGGTGAGGGGACGCTGCTGTATCCCGGATTGCGTGCGGAAGATCACCTCAAGATGGTTTGCGATATGTGGCCGCATGCTCGCGATATCGAAGAGATAATGGAACAAACGCAGATAGGCGAGTTCGCGAAGATGAGGATCCGCACTCTGAGCCAGGGCATGAAGCAGCAGCTTACCCTGGCGATTGCGTAT
>UQXB01000021.1:0-36180 GCA_900544935.1 uncultured Collinsella sp. | reverse complement strand
GTATATGTGCTGGACCTGCTGCGCGGCCAGACCATCTCCTTTGAGCCCGCTTGGTCGCGGGGGACGACGACGCATCGCGCCTATGACGTGGCGGTTGAGATGCCTCCGGAAGGGGAGGACGAGGCTCTGTCTAAGCGCCCGCCGCTCCTTGCCGCCAAAATCGCGCCGGCGGCTGGTGGCAGCTACGATCTGCGCCTGCCGGCCGATGCATACTGCTTTGCTTCGGGCGACGTTGCCTATCTGGTCGACACCCGCCGTGCGCGCCGCGCCGATGTGGCGTTTGCCCAGCATGCGGCGTCGTTCCTTTCGCACTTGTTGCCCTGCCGCACGCCGGTCCATATCGCCGCCGACCAGGTGGGCGAGTTCTGCCGCATGGCGCTACCTATCTTGCGCGACTACACCGACCTCACCGCGCCCGCCGCGCTCGATGCCGTGGCACCCGAGCCGAGCTTTGCTATGGCGATCGGCGTCGACGATGGTCTTGTGACCTGCAAGATTACGGTGACCTACGGCGATTGGTCGGCAGATCTCTTTAGTCTTGGTGCTCCGGGCAGTCCCTTCGAAGAACAACGCCCCGGCGTGCCGCCCCGCGATACGGTGGCGGAGTTTCGCGTTATGGACACGGCGGCCCTGTACTTCGATTTCTACGAGGGCGGCCTGGCGTTTGAGGAACGCGACGACGCCCGCCTGTTCCACTTGCTGACCGAGGGCCTGTCTGCCCTGTCCGAGCTGGGCGAGGTCATGCTCAGCGACCGCCTGCGCCAGATCTCGGTCCGTCCTGCGCCCAAGCTTTCGGTGCGTGCGACCGTCAAGAGCAACTTGCTCGACGTCGAGCTGGGTGCGAGCGGGCTTTCAGCGGCCGACCTTGCCATCTACCTCGATTCCTACAAGCGCCACCAGACGTTCGCTCGCCTTACATCCGGCGACATCGTTCGCCTGGACGAGGGCGCTCGTGCCGCGTTTGGTCTTGCCGAGGACCTGGGCGTCGATGCCGTCGACCTGCTCGACGGCGTGTCGCTTCCCGCCTCGAGCACCCTTTTTGTCGACAGCATGCTCGCGCGCACGCCGGCGCTCGAGGCCGATCGCGACGCCGCGTTCCGCCGCACCGTCGAGCGTCTGGACACGCTCGGCAAGATGGACTTTACGGTGCCCGCCTCGCTTAAGGCCACGCTGCGTGGCTACCAGATTGACGGCTACCAGTGGCTCGGTTCGCTCGAGCATCTGGGCCTTGGCGGCATCTTGGCCGACGATATGGGCCTGGGCAAAACACTGCAGATGATTGCGCACATTCTGGCGCGCGTGGAGGCGGGGGATACCAAGCCCACGCTCGTGGTATGCCCCGCGTCGCTCGTGTACAACTGGGCTGCCGAGTTGGAGCGCTTTGCCCCCTCGATTGATGTGTGTGCCATCGTGGGCGCCAAGGCCCAGCGTCGCGTGCAAATTGCCGGCGTGGCCGAGCACAACGTGGTCGTGACGTCGTATGACCTCATGCGCCGCGACATCGACGAATACGTCGAGCAGGACTTTGCCCGCGTGGTGCTCGACGAGGCCCAGTACATTAAAAACCCGCTCACCCAGGTGGCGCGCGCCGCCAAGCGCCTGCCGGCCGGCGTGCGCTTTGCCTTGACGGGAACGCCCATCGAAAATCGCCTGTCCGAGCTCTGGAGCATCTTCGACTTTTTGATGCCGGGCCTTCTGGGTACGCGTGACTCATTTGCCAAGCGCTTTGAGAGTCCCGTCGAGCATGCCGAGGGCGATAGCGCCGCTCGTCTGCAGGCGCTCGTGTCGCCGTTTGTGCTGCGTCGCATAAAGGAAGACGTGGTGGCCGATCTGCCCGAGAAGATCGAAGACACGGTGATGGCGCAGCTTACCGGCGAGCAGCGCAAGCTCTACCTGGCCAACCAGGACCGCATCGCCCAGCAAGTGCAGCACCGCGAGGCGGGGGAGTTTAAGAAAGACAAGCTCAAGGTACTTGCCGAGCTCACCAAGCTGCGCCAGATTTGTTGCGACCCGCATCTGCACTATGCGGACTACAAGGCGGGAAGTGCCAAGCTCGATACATGCATGGAGCTCGTCCACGGCGCGCTCGACGGCGGTCACCGCATCTTGCTGTTTAGCCAGTTTACGGGCATGCTCGATATCATTGGCAAGCGCCTGGCCAAGGAGGACATCGCCTTCCTTAAGCTTACGGGCGCGTCGTCCAAAGAGAGTCGCGCCAAGATGGTTGCTCAGTTCCAAGCGGGCGAGGTGCCGGTGTTCTTGATTTCGCTCAAGGCGGGCGGCGTGGGCCTTAATTTGACGGCTGCCGACGTGGTCATCCACTACGACCCGTGGTGGAACGTGGCGGCGCAGGACCAAGCGACCGACCGTGCCCACCGTATTGGCCAGCAGCACACCGTGACCGTGTACAAACTCATCGCCAAGGACACGATTGAGGAACGCATTATGCAGATGCAGGAGTCCAAGCGCGATCTGGTCAACAGCGTGCTCGGTGGCGACGGCATCTCGTCGGCGCTGTTCACGCGCGAGGATGTTCTGGCACTGCTCGGTGGCGACGGTCGCTAGCTGCGCGCGGGATGGGGCTGCCGAGTCGGACCAGGTCACCGGTTCGTCCTGGCCCGACCGCTTGCCGCGCCCGTTATGTGTTCATTTGCCATGCCGTGGATGGTTTGCCTGCCTTTGGGCATAAGAACCATCAAGAACATCGGCACATCAGCAAAGGAGAACATCATGGCGAAATTCTTTAAGGACTCCGACGGCAAGCTCGTTGCCGCCCTTGGCGACGGCGTTGCAACTCCTGCCGGCTGCACGGAGCTGACGGCAAACACCGAGGATGCGGCGCACGAGAAGCATGTGCCTGTTGTCGAGATCGAGCGCGACGGCCACGTCATTCGCGCACGTGTGGGCTCGACGGAGCACCCCATGCTGCCCGAGCACTACATCGAGTGGATCGCGCTTGAGGCCGAGGGCCGCCTGGAGGTCCATTACCTTGAGCCCGGCATGAAGCCCACGACGTTTTTCGCTGGCGGCTCCAAGACCGGTACCGTCTATGCCTACTGCAACCTGCACGGGTTGTGGTCCGCGACGTTCTAGGAGCGCGCCCCCGCTCGGGGTATCATAGCTAGCATATGCACATGCGAGCGCCGGCTGCATTATGCGGCCGGCGCTTTTACTACGACAACGACGATTTACGACGGAAAGGGCTGGGCCATGAAGCTCGCACTTGCACAGATCGATATGCGCCTGGGTGACATCGAGGGCATTTGCGGCCGCATCGAGGACCAGGCTCGCCTGGCTCATGAGCGCGGCGCGCGCGTGCTGTGCGTTCCGGCCCCGCTCTTTATGGGTGCCATGCCGGGCAGCCTGGTGGGCGCTGCCGATTTTGAGCACGATATGCTGACGGGCTTGACGGGCGTTGCCGAGCGCATCCAAGAGCTCGACATGATCTGCATCGTGCCCTCTGCGGTTTCGTTTGAGGGCCAGCCCCTGCTCGACTACATGATGCTTAAGGATGGTCGCGTGGTGCCCGCGCGCGCAAGCATCGCCCTGCAGCGTGGCGAGAGCAACGACGCGCGTTGGGCACCGCCGGTGTTTGACGTGGACGGCGTGCGCATCGCCGTGGTGTTTGACCTAGACCGCGAGCTCGAGATGCTGCCGACCGGCGTCGACCTCATCGCCTATTTCCAGTTCAACGCGTTTGACATGACCGATCGCGAGACGGCCGCCATTGCCGCCGTGCGCAGCGGTGCCTACCGCAAGATTGCGTCCAAGCGCAGCGTATGGTTTGCCTGCATGGCGCCGGTCGGCGCCTATGACGAGTCGGTGTATACCGGCGGATCGTTTGTGCTCGACGACTGCGGTCGCGTGGTGGCCCAGGCGCCGTGTTTTGAGGAGAGCCTGCTGGTCCAGGAGATTCAGCGCGGCGTGATGCTTGATGCCCTGGAAGATCACGAACTGCCCGAGTTCCGTTCCGAGGAGTGGCTGTGGCAGGCGCTGGTGCTCGCCGTGCGCGACAACGCCCGAGCACACGGTGCGTCGCGTGCTGTGGTGGCACTCGAGGGTGACTTGCCGTCGTCTTTGCTGGCGGCGCTGGCCGTCGACGCTCTGGGCCCGCGCAATGTGATTGGCCTGGTGCTGGGGCGCAACCGTATCTTTACGCCGGCGCAGGAAGAGGCCGAGGCTGCCCGCTGTGCCGCCGTCCGCGCCATCGCCGAGCGTTTGCACATTCGCACCGTCGAGCGCGATGCACCGGATGCGGCGCGTGTGCTCGATCGCGACGTGTCGGCGGGTGATGCCGAGCGTCTGCGCTCGCGCACGCTGGGCCTCATGCTGGAGGACACGGCGCTCGAGCTGGGTGCGATGGCGCTGAGCCCGCTGTCCAAAACCGAGTACGCGCTGGCGGCGCCGGCGCTTTGCGGCGGCTACCAGGGCGATTACGCGCCCTTTGGCGATGTGTACCTGTCGACGCTTGAGTTTGTGGCACGTGTGCGCAACCGCACGTCTGCCGTGGTGCCCCAAGAGCTCGTGACGCTCAACGCGGTGGAAGATTGTATGGAGCGAGTGCTGGCGCAGGCGCTCTCAACGCTCGACGGTCCGGTCGATATGCTCGACCGCGCGGCGCAGCTGCTCGGCGGGCTTGAGCCGGGTGAGGTCGATGGGGCGCTCGAGGCGCACGTGGACCGCAATCGATCTTTCGACGACATCCCGATGGCCGCTGGCAAGCCTGAGGCCTGCTCGCTGCTGCTGATGCTCGTTCGACAGGGTGAAGCTGCCCGCCGCATGTTGCCGATGGCGCCGATCGTCTCGGCCCGTTCGTTTGCCGAGCGTGCCTGGCCGTACATGCTCGCGTGGTCCGACCTGGGGCTTAACGGCAAGGAGCGTATGACGGTCGATTCGCTGGCGCGCGCCGAGGTGCGCCGTTTTGCTGACGAGGATACGAGCGAGCGCGTGCGAAACGAGATGATGGGCGTGCTGGGCGAGCTTCTGGGTATTTCGCCCGAGCAGATGGAGGAGCTGCGCTCTGAGGACGGTCAGCGTCGTTTGCACGAGGGAATGAAAAAGTTCGAGGGCGAGGTTCAGGACGCCATCGATAAGATGATGGGCGGTCAGGGCGGCTCGCAAGGTAGTCCCCAGGGTGGCCCGATGCCGCATCCGCCGGTTGATCCGAGGCAGTTCCCCTTTTTCTCGCAGAACTAACTATGGGATAGGATTCGCTTCCAGCCCCGACACTTCAACTAAGCATCTTGGCCCCGTTGTGTTATTCTAGAACAGACGTTCGTGAATGATGCGCGGGGCCTTGTCTTGCGCTGTGCTTGTGGCGAGGGGAGGTCGGCTTGGTTATCTTGGGCATTGACCCCGGTTTGGCTCATACGGGTTGGGGGATTATCGAGGAGCGGCGTGGCGAGGTTCGCTGCCGTGCCTACGGCTGCATCGAGACCAGTGCCGGAAGTCCGCTCGCGGTGCGCCTGTCGCATATCGCCCATGACCTTAAGGATGTCGTCGAGCATTATCGACCCGACACGGCTGCTGTCGAGAGCATTTACTTTGGCGCCAACGTTCGCTCGGCCATCCCTACGGCGCATGCCCGCGGTGCTGCACTCGTAGCGCTTTCGGAATGCGCGCTCGAGATTGGCGAGTACACGCCCATGCAGATCAAACAGGCTGTGGTGGGCACCGGCGCCGCGGACAAGCGGCAGGTCGCCTACATGGTACGCACGCTAACACAGCTCGACCACGACCCGCATCCCGACCATGCCGCCGATGCCCTGGCCTGCGCCATCTGCCACGTAAACCTCAGCCGCACCCGCGCCCTCACCGGTGGCGAGTTCTATCAACAGAGAGGAACCGGATACTGATGATTTCCCAGCTCCACGGAACGCTTGTCGAGTCCACGATGAGCTCTGCTGTCGTCGATGTGTCGGGCGTTGGCTTTGAACTCGGCATCTCGGGCAGCACTGCGGCCACGTTGCCGACGCCCGGCGGCGAGGTCCGTCTCTACACGCGTATGCAGGTGCGCGAGGACGCCATGACACTTTTCGGTTTTTCCTCAAAGGATGAGCGCACGATGTTCGACCGGCTCGTGTCCGTCTCGGGCGTTGGCCCGCGCCTGGCGCTTGCCGTGCTTTCCACCTATACCGTGGGGCAGCTGTATTCGCTGGTGATGGCCGAGGACGACAAGGGCATGGCCGAGGTACCCGGTGTGGGCAAAAAGACAGCTCAGCGCCTGATCCTGGAACTCAAGAGCACCTTTGCCAAGGATAAGGGCTTTGTGCCGGTCGACGTGATTCCCGGACAGGTTGCGATGCCCGTGCCCGCTGCCGCTCCCTCGGCGATCGACGATGCCCGTGCGGCACTCCTTTCCATGGGCTTTAGCCCGCAGGAGACCGATGTTGCCCTGAGCGGGTATGATGGGCAGAATATGCGTGTCGAGGATTTGCTCGGCGCGGCGCTTAAGCGACTTGGAATGGATGCGTGATGTGGGAAGCCGATGACTCTCAGGACCTGTGGGCGACGCCCGGCAACTCGCCGGCGGCATCCATGGCGCACGGCGAGCGCATGGTGGGCTCGGGGCTGACGGCCGAGGACCTCGATGTCGACCGCACTTTGCGCCCCCAGCGCCTGGACGATTACTGTGGCCAGGAGCACATCAAGCAGAGCCTGCGCGTGTTGATCGAAGCGGCGCAGAGCCGTGGCGATACGCTCGACCACGTGATTTTCTCGGGTCCTCCGGGCCTGGGCAAGACCACGCTGGCCACCGTTATCGCCAACGAGCTGGGCGCTCAGATCAAGACCACGAGTGGCCCTGCCATCGCGCGCACGGGCGACCTGGCGGCCATCCTTACTAACTTGCAGCCGGGTGATGTGCTGTTTATCGACGAGATCCACCGCCTCAACCGTTCGGTCGAGGAGGTCCTGTACCCCGCGATGGAGGACTTTGCCCTCGATATCGTGATTGGCAAGGGTCCGGCGGCGCGCTCGATTCGCCTGGATATTCCCAAATTTACGCTGGTAGCGGCAACGACCCGCTCAGGCATGTTGACAGGCCCGTTGCGCGACCGCTTTGGCATTTCATATCGCCTGGATTACTACACGGTCGAGGAGCTCGCGCAGATTGTGACGCGCTCGGCGACTATCCTGGGCGTGACGATCGATCATCCCAGTGCACTCGAGATCGGCTCGCGTTCGCGCGGTACGCCACGTCTTGCCAACCGCCTGCTCAAGCGCGTGCGCGACTATGCACAGGTGCGCGGCAACGGTCCCATTGAGCTCGATATCTGCCGTCAGGCGCTCGAGTTCTTCGAGATCGACGAGCTCGGTCTGGACTGGATGGATATTCGTATCTTGGAGACGCTTGCCAAGACGTTCTCCGGTCGTGCCGTGGGACTTACGACCCTTGCCAGCGCGGTGGGCGAGGACCCGGGCACGCTCGAGGATGTCTATGAGCCCTATTTGCTGCAGTGCGGGTTGATGATTCGTACGCCGCAGGGCCGTCAGGCAACCCTTCGCACCTTTGAGCACCTGGGGATTGAACCTACCGTTTAGGGCGCTTTGTTTTGGCGGGCTGTTGGACTATCGCTGGGCATCGGGTAAACATATCGCCGTTCATCGGTTATGGGCGTTTTACTATTGCGCGCCCGTGCTATGCTGAATTGGTCTTTTTCTCATTCGGTAACGAAAGGACCGCCCATGCCTACTGACATCGAAATCGCACGTTCTGTCACGCCACTGCCTATTACCGAGGTGGCCAAGAACGCCGGCGTCGACGTTAAGCACCTGATTCCGTACGGCTTCGACAAGGCTAAGGTCGACTATTCACTGCTCAACGAGCCGACTGATCACCAGGCCAAGCTTGTCCTCGTGACCGCCATCAACCCCACGCCTGCGGGCGAGGGCAAGACCACCACGACCATCGGTCTGGCCGATGGCCTGCGTCGTCGCGGCGTCAAGAGTGCCGTGGCCCTGCGCGAGCCTTCGCTCGGCCCCGTCTTTGGCGTTAAGGGCGGTGCTGCCGGCGGCGGCTGGGCTCAGGTCATCCCCATGGAGGATATCAACCTGCACTTTACCGGCGACTTCCACGCTATCGGTGCCGCCAATAACCTGCTGGCCGCCATGCTTGATAACCACATCCAGCAGGGCAATCAGCTCGGTATTGACGTTAAGCGCATCACTTGGAAGCGCGTCGTCGATATGAACGACCGTCAGCTGCGCCACGTTATCGACGGCATTGGCGGCAAGGCTCAGGGCGTGCCGCGCGAGGACGGCTTTGACATTACCGTTGCCTCCGAGGTCATGGCGATCTTGTGCCTGTCCACGAGTATCAACGACCTCAAGGAGCGCTTGGGCGAGATCGTCGTCGGCTACAGCTATGCCGGCGAGCCCGTCCGCGCCCGCGACCTCAAGGCTCAGGGCGCCATGGCTGCGCTGCTTAAGGATGCGCTCAAGCCCAACCTGGTGCAGACGCTCGAGGGTACGCCCGCGTTTGTCCACGGCGGCCCCTTCGCCAACATCGCCCACGGCTGCAACTCCATCATGGCTACGCGCATGGCTATGCGCTTTGGCGATGTCGCCATTACCGAGGCAGGCTTTGGCGCCGATTTGGGTGCCGAGAAGTTCCTCGACATTAAGTGCCGCATGACGGGCGTTCGCCCCAGCGCCGTCGTGATTGTCGCCACCGCCCGTGCACTTAAGTACAACGGCGGCGTTGCCAAGGCCGATCTCAACGAGGAGAACCTTGAGGCGCTCAAGGCCGGTATGCCCAACCTGCTCCGTCACGTCGACAACATCCAGAACGTCTACGGTCTGCCCTGCGTGGTCGCCATTAACCGCTTCCCGACCGATACCGAGGCTGAACTCGCCCTCATCGAGTCCGAGTGCCAGAAGCTCGGCGTTAACGTTAAGCTTTCCGAGGTCTGGGCCAAGGGCGGCGAGGGCGCGCTCGAGCTGGCCGATGAGGTCATGCGCCTGATTGAGCAGCCGAGCGAGCTCAAGTTTGCCTACGAGGACGGCGCCGATGTTGCCGATGCCCTCGAGGCCGTTGCCACCAAGGTTTACCGCGCCGACGGCGTCGACTTTACGCCGGCTGCCAAGCGTCAGCTTGCCGAGCTGCGCGAGAACGGCTTTGGCAACCTGCCGGTGTGCGTCGCCAAGACGCAGTACAGCTTTAGCGACAACGCCAAGGCGCTGGGCGCTCCCGAGGGCTTCCGCATCACCGTGCGCGAGCTCAAGGTTTCCGCCGGTGCCCACTTTGTGGTCGCGCTGACCGGCAGCGTTCTGACCATGCCTGGCCTGCCCAAGGTTCCCGCGGCCGAAAACATCGACGTCGACAACGACGGCAACATCACCGGCCTGTTCTAAGCCTGCCGCTCATAGCCGCTTGCCCGCCCCGCCGCGCCCCCATGGCCTGGCGGGGCTTTTTGATCCTTAGGCACGCGCATGTCTTGTAGATACCGACGGCCTTTGCCCATCATAGGCTTTTGCGCGGGTAGAATGCATGGATAACTTGATGCTTACAGGCGACGGAAAGGAAACGTTGCATGGACCAGGACAAGACGACCGTGATGGGCGGATATGGTTCCGCGCAGGCTGACGATAGCGCCGATGCGACCCGCGTTGTTCCCAACCCCGGTTATACCGACCCCGCCGCGACGCAGGCGTCCGCCGAACCCACACGAGTTATGGGCTATGGCGATACACCGCGGGATCCGTTTGATTATGCACCGCAGGACCCGTATGGCAATGCGACGCCGGACCCGTATGGCAATGCGGCGGCAGGCGCTTATAATAACCTGCCGCAAAATCCCATTCCGCAGCCTCAGCAGACGACGTATATGCCGCGCACGGCACAGTCCCAGCCTCGTTATGAGTCGCGCGATCCGTATGCGCGCCAGCCTTATCGTGAGTACCCCAAGTCGATTCCGCAGTATGGTGAGGACGAGGAAGAGGCGCCGTCGCGTTCGTCGAGTGTGATCAAGAAGATCCTCATTGTGCTGGCGATCTTTTTTGCGCTGTCGGTTGTATTCGCCATTGTGTCGGGCATGCTCAACAAACGGGGGAGTTCAACGGCCGATACCACTGCCGAGCAAACCGAGTCCGCCTCATCTAACACCGTCGATCTGAGCGATATCCCGGGGCAGTACTGGTCCAACGCCAAGAAGCTCCTCAAGTCGCGCGGCGCCGATCTTTCGAATGCTGTGATTCTGACTGACGACGGCTCGACGCCTGTTGTCGATGCCAACTGGGTCGTCACATCTGCCTACTACAACGCTGACGGCAACCTGGAGGTCCAGCTTACGCGCAAGGACGGCTCGTCGGGCAATGCGTCCGGCGATCAAGGCACCACGGACAGCTCGAGCTCCAACACGCTGGAGGACCTGAGCAATAAGGCGCAGGAATTGGGAGACAAGGCGCAAGAGCTGGGCGATACGGCACAAAACCTGGGCGATACCGCGCAGAACTTGGGAGACATGGCGACGGATGCCTGGAACGCCCTACAAAACGGCATTTCGGGCGCACAGGGAAACTAGCGGCCGAGCGGCTAGAGCCTTAGCGGTGCAAACAAAAACGGGACGCAGGATCGCGTGACCGGGCGCATAGGCGCGCTGGTCGGCGGTCCTGCGTCCCGTTTTGCTGTCGATTACAGCTGCTCTGCCGGACGCTCGGGCGAGCTAAAGCCGGAGTCAAACGTGACGACGCATGATGCATCGGGCCTGCGCTCGTGCACGATGCGCGTGACGAGCTCCAGCAGCTCCTCGTCGGATATGTCAAAGCCGTCGGGACGCACCAGGTCAAACGAAACAAAGCCGTCGTGCTCGTGCAAGTCGTGGATGGAAAGCGCGGGGTCGATCTGCGCTACGCCGCGCTTGACCCAGCCGCGCAAGTCATCGCCGGTTGTTGCAATGGGGTCGCAGTGCAACGTGATGGCGATGCCCATCTGGCGTTTGATATCGTGTTCGATGGTGTCCAGAATCTCGTGGTGCTCAAAGGCATCGCCCTCGCCGGGCATTTCCACGTGTGCACTGGCAAACTGGCGGCCGGGGCCGTAGTCGTGCACCATGAGGTCATGAGTGCCCAGGACCTGGGGGTACGACATGATCCTGTCGCGGATTTCCTGGACGAGTTTGGGGTCGGGCGCTTGTCCCAGCAGCGGGCTGATGGCGTCGCGCACCAGGCCCATGCCGCTGATGCAAATGAAGATGCCCACGCCCAGGCCCGCCCAGCCATCGAGGTCAAAGCCGGTCGTTTGCGAAATGAGCGCCGCCGCCAAGACCGAGCCCGAGGCGATGACATCGTTTTTGGAATCCTGCGCCGTGGCGATGAGCGTCTCCGAGTCGATGCGATTGCCCAGCGTGCGGTTGAACGCCGCCATCCAGAACTTGACGAGCATGGATGTAGCCAGTGCCGCAAGGGAAACGAGTGTGTAAGCGGTGGGGGAGGGCTTGATGATCTTGGTAACGGACTCGAGCACCAGGTTGATGCCGACGGCACAAACGAGGACGGCGACAACCAGACCGGCGAGGTATTCGTAGCGGCCGTGGCCATAGGGGTGGTCTTCGTCTGCCGGGCGGCTGGCAAGTCGGAATCCGAGCAGGCTCACGATGTTGCTCGACGCATCGGAGAGATTGTTGAAGGCGTCGGCGATGAGCGAGACGGAGCCGGCGAGTAGGCCCGCGATGCCCTTGGCCAGACACAGGGTAATGTTGAGGCCAATGCAAATGAGGCTTGCGGCAAAGCCCGCGTTGGTACGGCGAGTCGTATCGACCGGCTCGCCCTCGCTGCCGGGAACAAGCGTATGTACCAGCCGATTTACAAATAGCATGGCGATCGTCCTCACAATCATGGTTAAGGGGATAGTGTAGCTCGCATGGGCGCACCGTGCGCCGGTGCTCAGAAAATGCAGTAATGGTCTGCTGGAGCTAACGAGCGGCCCTTCTTGTCCGACCGGGTGCTCCATTTTGGGCCACATGGGTATGGGCATGTGCCTGCCTGCCCGACATACTTAATGTCGACAGCCCCTGCGCAAAGGAGGACGTATTCATGGACGAGATGTTTGCCATTAAATGCCAAAACTGCGGCGGCCCTATGTACTCACACCAGGCTAAACGCAGCTTTGAGTGCGCCTATTGCGGCACGGTCGTTCCGTGGCAGGCCGATGCGGGGGAGCCCAAGAGCGCCCTGGGCATTCGCCATACGCCACTGACGGTTGTCGATGGACTGCTTAAGCTCACCCACGTGTCGCAGCTCGAGCGCCCGGAGGACCCGGACTGGTATTTCTTCAATTCGTACTGGCGCAACCAGTCGGTTCTGGAGCATCTGCTGTGGGAGGACCGCGGCACAGCGCAGGAGTTCCAAGAGGCCACGCACGTGAGCATTCCCTGCCCCTTCTGCGGCGCGTCCTTTGAGGGATCATCGACCCAGCGCGTGTTTGAGTGCCCGTCCTGCGGCAATAAAATCGGTGTAGCCGACCTGCTCAAGCCCGGTACGTTTAGTAAACGCTTGACCTTGGGCGTTGGTGCCGAGCATGTGCCTGAGCAGGGTATTCCCTGCGAAATCTCGCCGCAACAGGCGCGTGCCAACGCGCTGCAGCTGGTGCGCCAGTACCCCGACGCCTTTGCTGGGCACGACGTGGAAGACGCGATTCAAAATGACATGATGCTCTTCTACTTTCCCATGGCGCTCGCGGATTTGCGCATGATGGCGTCCTTCCCGGGCAGGGGCCTGAGCAAGGAGACCCTGGTGTACTACGAGGTGCTCGACTGGGCATACCCGCGGGCAAACTATCTGGATGTTCGCCTTATGGGCATTTTGGAGCCGTGGGACTTTGCCAAGGTCGGTCCGTTCGATCCCGCCATGCAGGAAGGCGACTTCCGCGTTGTCTCCGTCGATGCATCTACCAAGGACCAGGTGGTCATTGATAAGCTGGCGCTCGACGTTGCCGGCAATGATGCCGAGGCGGTGCTGGGGCTCAATAAAAAGAGCATCCGCACCTGGGCGCGCAAGGCTCGCAAGCATAAGGACGGCCTGGTGATGGTACCGGTCTACTTTGTCGATCGCCCAGCGACGGACAGCCGCGATGGCGAGCAGGTGCGCATTGCCGTAAACGGCCAGACGGGCCGCGCGGCCGCGGTGGTGTTTAGCGACAAGCGTGAGACGCATGTGGTGGCGCCGCTCAACCCGAGCCTGCATCTGTCCGGAGAAAGCACCGTGCACGCCACGCCCATCGAGGTCAAATACGTTAAATCGCCCTTCCTCTACCAGATCGTGCGCAAGGGAGGCGGCGAGCAACCGCGCCAGGTGGCAGCGGTTGCCGAGGGTTCCTACCGAGAAGAAAAGCCCAAACGCAAGGGCTTGCTCGCTGCGATCTTTGGGAAGTAGGGGAGTAGTGCCGGTCGGCGCTGCGATCCGATAGCTAGAGGAACGGGGCAGCTCGCAGGAGTGCGGACTGTCGTCTGATTGTTTGAGGGTGCCAGATGTAAATAATCGGTGGAGCGGCTGCAAAAGAGCCGTCTCGCTGGGTAAAATCAGGATGTGCCGCGGAACCCGCTCCTCAGCTAGTCACACTTCGGAAGCGCGGGCAACGCAGGTATTATCGTCTAAAGGGCCGGCTGCAACCGGCCCTTTTTATGACTCCCTTCGCTATCCGTTACTGCTTATATTCCCGCCAGATCGAGTAGAGGTTCCGGGCAATGCCGGTCACATACATCGAGAGGCGCAGGATTTCAAGAAACAAGTTCATAGGCTTCACCCCAATCGGAGATCGGAGCGTTGCCCGCAGGCGGATTCCGCGGCAGTCAAGATTTTACCTCACAGGCCGCGGTGGGAGACATCCTGCCCATTCCATGGTTTGGAACAGTGTCGATCTAACGGGCAATCAAACCCCTAGCACTCTTTGAATTGAGCAAGCATCTGCCCGAAGAAGCTGAGCCCGGATGGCTCATAAATGAGTGAGCCGCCATCTTCGGTTCGGTAGACCCCGCAGGGGAGGTAACGCCCGTCGGGGAGAACATAGAGGTTGGCTTCTTCCTTCAGTCCTGCTGGAAATAGCGGAATCCCGTTTTCGTCCACTTGGAACTCGTCTATATTTGCGATCTTTCTTTCCGTGGTGCCTCCTGGTCAGTTTCTATCGTAAGTGCGCCCTAAAACAAACACTGCTCTATCAGCTCTTTACCGCGCAAGGCGTCGGTCCACTCCTGCGGAATTGCGTCGATGCCGTATACCGTGCCGGCGAGGGCGCCGGCAACGGCTGCGGTGGTATCGGTGTCGTCGCCTAGGTTGACGGCGGCAAGCACGCAATCTTCGTAGCTGTTAGTGTTGACGAAACACCAGGTGGCTGCCTTAAGCGTGTCGCGCACGAAGCCACCTGACTTGATCTCCTGCTCAGGCATGCCTTTCAGATGGAGTGCCCACGAGGGGAGCGCGTCGTTCATCACATTCCTCATCAGCTCGACAAATATGACGCATGCATCGGTCGACGTTCTGTGGGCGTGCGTGATTGCCGAGACCTCGCGGATCTCGTTGTCCGTCGCATCGGTGAACGCTAGGGGAGCGATGCGCATGAGCGATCCGTTGCCGTTGTCGCGCTCGCCGGAGCCTCCTTTGCCGGTGTGCAAAGCGCGGGCGGTCGTGCCGCCGTAATCGAAAACGCCGTCGATCGTATACTCGCCACGGGCAATCCAGCTTACGAACTTGTCGCGCATGTCCGCGGTGTCGATGTGCCCGAGCTCCCTAATCGAGTCACAGGTAGCAAGCGTCATGGACGTGTCGTCGCTCCAGGTGCCGTCGGGCTGCCCATGCGTGCCGTAGCCGGTCATGTCCGTGCATTTGAACGTGCCGCGGGGCCTAAACTCGTAAGGAACGCCCAGCGCGTCGCCGACGGCAAGCCCATAGATGCAGTCGCGCAGTGTCGTTTTCGGTCTGTCTGTCATGGAGCGCTCCTCTTATGTCGGGGGATATGAAACGCCGTCGGGGGTATCGGTCGCAACGTGCTGCTACCCTTGCGCTTCGCCATTAGTCGCTTCGTTGATGGCGCGGTACTCGGCACTCAGCTCGCGCGCCAGCTCTTCCTTGCTTGGAAGATACGGCAAGTATTTGGCGGCAAACACTTGGTCGTTGTCTTCGGGCAGCGTGTACTCGACAATCGAGTCGCTTTTGTCTGCGCAGAGCACGATGCCTATAGGCGGATTGTCGCCTTCGTTCATGAGCTCGCGCGTGTAGTAGTTCACATACATTTGCATCTGGCCCAGGTCCTGATGCGTAAGGTCATCGGTCTTAAGGTCGATGAGCACGAAGCAGCGCATCAGATAGTTGTAAAACACAAGGTCAATATAGAAATGGCGCCCATCAAAGGTGATGCGCTTTTGGCGCGCCTCGAAAGCGAAACCACGGCCAAGCTCCAGCAGGAACTTCTGAAGATGCGTGATGAGCGCCTGCTCTAGATCGCTCTCGCGAAACGCAGTATCGTCCGAGAAACCTAAAAACTCCAGTACATATGGGTCACGGATGATATCCTCGGGGCGACGAGCCGGGGCGCTCTTTTGGATTTCCTGGGTGACGGCCTCCTTGTCCTTGCTGGCAAGCAGGCGCTCGCGGAACATGGTGTTGATCTGGCGCTCGAGCTGACGCGTGCTCCAGCGAGAATCGGCGCATTCGTTCATGTACCAGGTGCGAGCATCAGGGTCGGGAATGCGTATTAACCTGCGATAATGTGTCCAACTCAATTCGGGACGCAGTGAGTCCCGAATTGGAAATGCAAGATAGAACTGACGCATTTTACGCAGCTCTCTTGCTTCAAAACCTTTACCAAAATCCTTGGTAAGTCTGATTGCGAGGGCCTTGAGCAGCGCCTCTCCATACTTGGCGCGCTCCTCTCCGCCCTGTTCATCAACAATGCTCTTGCCGATCTCCCAATACGCCTCAACCATCGCAAAGTTAACGGCGGTATAGGCCTTGTCGCGAGCGGCGTTGAGAATCGAGGAAACCTGCTTGTAAAAAACTTCTGGCACGATTGCCGATTCTCCACGGTTTACCAGTTCGCCCATCACTGTCGCCCCACTTTCATCTTGTGGAATGCATCTTTATCGCATTTAGTTTAAAGCCTCGCGCGGACACGAATTGCTGTGCTGTCTGGCACCTTCGCATGGGAGCCTTTCGGTGACTAGAATGTGACCATAGAGACAGTTTTATCGAACCTCATAGGGGTGGCGCTTATGGACAACAACACTTTGCTGTTCCAGGACAAAGGTTCGGGCAGGTTTAAAGACGTCAAGATCTACCCTAACCGCATTGAGGTGCTCAAGAAGGGCACGTTTGGTGGCAAGCATACCGAGATTGTCTACCTTAAGGACATCACGGGCGTTAACAGGATCAAGGGCCGCAATGTTTTTCTTCGCAACAGGCTGTTAACTGCCTGTGTCTTTAGCCTGAGCAACCGCTCCCGGGCTCAGGAATTCGTCAACGTGCTCAATATGGTGATGTGACCGGGCGCTTTCGAACACAAAAAACCGGGATGCAAGGAGTCACACCTTGCATCCCGGCTGAGCTAAAACGGCGCTGCTGCATGCCGTTGGAGCTTTAGCGCTTGATCTCGATATCGTCGAGCTTGACGTCCATGGCCTCGGTCTTGGCCTTGGCGATGTCGTCGGCAAATTCCAGAGACTCCATCATGGTCTCGACGGCGTCCTTGTGTTCCTCGACGTTGTCGATGCGCACGTACACGCTGCCGCCGTCAACGTCGGTGAAGTACTCGGTCGTCACGCCGCCCGAGTGCGTAAAGTAGGCGCTGCGCCAGGTCTTGCCGTTGTACTTAACGGGATCGCTCTCGGTCCATCCGGAGTTGGCCTTCCACTTTGCCTCGTAGTCAAACAGTTCATCGGCCTTCTTGTCAGGATCGAAGACGGGGATGAAGCGGTCGCTGGCATGCTCGCTCTCGGTGAACTTAAACTGGGCCCTGTCGGCGGTATCGCCTGCGACGTCCGTGATTTCGACGCCCTCGGGGACTTCGACCTTAAACCAAATGAAGTCGGTCCTCATATCCACGGCTGGCTTTTCCGCTCCACCGCCACCGCCGCTGCCGGTAGCGCCGCCGCTGCCACCGCAACCCACCAAGGCAACTGCGGCAAAGAGACTGATGCAGAGGGTGAGAATCGCAAAGGCCTTCTTTTTCATGGTCGTGTCCTCCTCGATCTGTAACCGTCCATGGATTACCTGCCTTTACTGTACGCGCGAGCGGCTCGTAAGGGTGGGCCATGTGTCCCATTCTGAGGGCCGGATTTGCGCCGGCAAGTGGCAATATGTCCGGGCGCAAAAGAGGGGAGGGCCGGCCGATCCGATCCTCCCCTGGCTGGGCGTCCGATCATTTAATGACTGCGCATGCGATGCTGCGTGCGAGCCCCTAATGCTTGATCTCGATGCTCGAAATCTCGACTTCGCGTGCCTCGGCAACTGCCTTCGCCATGTCATCGGGGAACTCGATGGAGTTGAGGAGCGCCTCGGCTTCTTTCTTATGCAGATCGAAGTTCGAGATGAGGACGTAGACGCTTCCCGGCTCAACATCGGTAAAGAGGAGGGTTGAGACGCCGCTGTTGTCCTCGTACGTTCCGACGAGCCACGTCCTGCCGTTATACTCGACGGACCCGCCATCCTTCCACTGGAACGTATCACCTTTCTTTTCTGCCTGGTCGGCGTGGGATTCCTCTGCCGTCAGCGCTTTTTTCCAAACGGGGATAAAGCGATCGGCCGAACCGTTCTCGTCTTCGGGGAAGGTGAGCTGGACCCTGTCGGCATTCTTGCCAGCGGAATCGCTTACGCCAACGCCCTCGGGCATTTCCACCTTAAACCAGATAAAGTCAGTCTTTTCGGCGACGGGGGCCTTTTCCTTGCCTTCGCTCTTTGAGGTGCTGCCGCCTCCGCCTGATGCGATCCCGCCGCAGCCGACAAGGGCGAGTGCGGCAAAGAGGGCGATGCAAAGGGAAAGGATCGATAGGGTCTTTTTCTTCATGGTGGCGTCCTCCTTGTCTGTCGGTGACATCGCGGCGCCGCATGCTGTTGGGGTACTGATTGCGCTGGCGGCGGATGTCTCTGTGTACTGTGCGGCTTATGCCTCCGTTCATCGCTTGTGGCCGTTGCGCGGCCGTGCCCCAACAGGTTCCTTGTTTATAGATATGCCCCAGTTTGTGACGTCCGGAAGTCTCGAAAGGTGGGCCATGTGTCCCATGTTTGTGGCGCCGACGCCTATCGTTCGTCATAGAAATCCGCGATGGCCGGGTGCGCTGACGTTCATGTGCTTATGGGCTAGACTTAGCACCATTACGTGTTCGACGCGGTTGGACGACGGTTGCCGACCAACCGATCTATATGACTTGAAGGTGCATGCGTATGAGCCAAGAGATGATGGATAAAACCTGTCGCGAGTTTGCCCAGGCGCTTGCCGCGCGCGAGCCGGTTCCTGGCGGCGGTAGCGCGAGCGCCTTTGTGGGCGCGCTGGGCGCCTCGCTTTGCGGGATGGTCGCTCGCTACGGGGCGACCAATCCCGCGCTTGCCGGTCGCGCAGACGATCTGACGCGTGCATTTGCCCAGGCGGATGAGTTGGCGCAGGAACTTGTGGACCTGGTTGCCGAGGATGTTCGTGCGTACGGCCAGGTGTCTGCGGCATACGGTATTCCTCGTGATGACCCGGCTCGACCCGCGGCGATTCAGGACGCGTTGCGCGTGGCGGCCATGCCTCCGTATCGGATCATGGATGCCTGCGGGCGCGCGCTGTCGCTGCTCGAGGACATGGCAGACAAGGGCTCGCGCCAGCTGCTGTCCGACGTGGCATGCGGCGCCGTATTCTGCCGCGCTGCCATGCAGGGCGCAAGCCTGACGCTCTTTGCCAACACCACATCTATGAAAGACCGGGCGCGCGCCGAGGAACTCGAGGCGGCGTGCGATGAGCTGCTGGATACGTGGCTGCCGCGCGCCGATGCACTGGCGCGCCGCGCTGCCGACGCCGCAAGGAAGAGGAGATAGCCATGGCCGAGCTGCAGAAGGGTGCTCCCGTTGCCCGCGCTTTGACCGAGGAGCTTGCCGCTCGTTGCATGGCTTTGCGTGAGCGCGGCGTTGTTCCGACACTGGCCATCGTTCGTGTGGGCGAGCGCGAGGACGACCTGTCCTACGAGCGCGGTGCTCTCAAGCGCTGCGAGAAGGTTGGCATCGAGGCTCGTCGCGTTTTGCTTCCCGCCGATGTTTCGCAGGACGAGCTGTTGGCGGCTATTAAGGACATCAATGCCGACCCCGCTGTTCATGGCTGCCTGATGTTTCGCCCGCTGCCCGCTGGGCTTGATGAGGATGCAGTTGCCGCGGCACTCGATCCCGACAAGGATGTTGACTCCATGACGCCGGCATCGCTGCTCACCACGCTTTCGGGGCGAGGTGAGGGTTTTGCCCCCTGCACGGCCGAGGCCGTGTTGGCGTTGCTGGACCATTACGGCGTTGAGCTGGATGGGGCCAAGGTCGCGGTCGTCGGTCGATCGCTGGTGATTGGCCGTCCCGTTGCCGCCATGCTTACGGCTCGCAATGCCACGGTGACGACGTGTCATACGCATACGCGTGACTTGGCTGCCGAGTGCCGTTCTGCCGACATTGTTGTTGCCGCGGTTGGACGTGCGCGCACGATTGGCGCGGATGCGGTCCGCGCGGGCCAAACGATCATCGATGTTGGCATTAACTGGGACGAGGCCGCTGACAAGCTGGTCGGGGACGTCGATTTTGATGCAGCGGAACCGGTCGTTGGCGCAATTACTCCCGTGCCGGGCGGCGTGGGGGCTGTGACCACGGCGATTCTCGCCAAGCACGTGATCGAGGCGGCGGAGCGCGCATCGAAATAGTCGTTTTTGACCACAGGGGTTGCCGGGGCGGCTGTTTCGCCCTTTTTGCGCCGAAGCGATACACTGTTGCCGTTTGATTTCTTCGCTCAAGGAGGATGCGCATGCCGTGCACAACGATTCTGGTCGGTAAAAACGCAAGCTACGACGGGTCGACCCTGGTCGCGCGTAACGAGGACTCGTCCAACGGGGTGTTTGAGCCCAAGCGCATGCGTGTTGTGCATCCCGACGAGCAGCCGCGCGTCTACACGAGCGTCCTGAGTCACCTGACCGTTGAACTGCCCGACAATCCCATGCGTTACACAAGCGTCCCCGACGTTGTCCCTGGTCATGGCATTTGGGCAGAGGCCGGCTTCAACGAGCTCAACGTTGGCATGTCCGCAACCGAGACGCTTACCACCAACGAGCGCGTCCGCGGCGCCGATCCGCTCGTGGACTACGTGCCCGCCAAGGGCAACGAGGGCGAGGACGGCTATGTTCCGGCGCAGCCCGGCGGTCTGGGTGAGGAGGATATAGTGACCCTGGTGCTGCCGTACGCCAAGTCTGCCCGCGATGGCGTGCGTATCCTGGGTGACTTGCTCGAGCGCTACGGCACCTACGAGAACAACGGCATCGCCTTTAGTGACGTGGACGAGATCTGGTGGCTCGAGACCATTGGCGGCCACCACTGGATCGCCAAGCGCGTGCCCGATGACGCCTATGTGACCATGCCTAACCAGCTGGGTATCGATAGCTTTGACCTGGACGATGCCGAGGGCGCCCAGGTCGACCATATGTGCTCCGCCGACCTGCGCTCCTGGATGGCCGAGTGGCATCTGGACCTGACGCTGGGCGTCGAGGGCGACGGTCCCGCTGCGGTCTTTAACCCGCGCGAGGCCTTTGGCTCGCACAGCGACAGCGACCACGTCTACAACACGCCGCGCGCCTGGTATATGCAGCGCTGCCTCAACCCCAGCGATGTGTGGGACGGTCCCGACGCCGACTACACGCCCGAGAGCGATGACATCCCCTGGAGCCGCGTGCCCGAGCGCAAGGTGACCATCGAGGACATCAAGTACGTGCTTTCGAGCCACTACCAGGGCACGGAGTACGACTGCTACGGCAGCAAGGGTACCCCCGCTACGCGCGGCGCCTATCGTCCCATCGGCATCAACCGCAACGGCCAGCTCGCCGTGCTGCAGCTGCGCCCCTATGCACAGCCGGCGTATCGCGCCGTACAGTGGATGGCGTTTGGCTCTAACTCGTTTAACGCGCTCGTGCCGCTGTACGCCAATGTCGAGACCATGCCCGAGTACTATGCCGACACGCAGGCCCGCGTGACGTCGGAGAATTTCTATTGGGCAAATCGCCTGATCGGTGCCTTGGCCGATGTTCGCTTCCACGAGTGTGGTCGCGCGGTCGAGGATTATCAGGAGAAGGTCGGCGGCATGGGCCACAAGCAGATTCACGACGTTGACGCTGTCGTAGCCGCGCTGCCCGAGACTGAGGTACCTGCCGAGCTCGCCCGCGCCAACGAGGCCTTTGCCGAGCTCGTGCGCGTGGAGACCGATGCTCTGTTGGGCAAGGTGCTCTACACCACGAGCTGTGCCATGAAGAACTCCTTCGCGATGAACGATAACGTAAGGTAAAGATAACCTTGCAACGAGCGAGCGGGACAAACGCCGTCAAAGGCTTTGCCCCGCTCGATTTCTATCTTGGCGATAAAACGATTTTGTGTCGTTCACCCAATCTTGGGTACAAGAACGCCAATACAGTTGTTCATGATTGGAGCCAACCATGGTTATGAAATTCGATCAGCTTGTTAACGGTGCCATCAACGTGGGCTTCGGCGCCGCTGCCGTTGCCGTCGAGGGCGGCAAGAAGGTCCTTGACGACCTCAATACCAAGGGCGAGCAGGTCCGCAAGGACGCCGGCACCCCCGATATCGCCCGCAGCGTGTCCGATATGTTCGAGCAGGCCGGTGGCACCATTTCCGACCTGACCGAGCGTCTGGGCATGCAGGGCGAGACTGCGGCACAGCGCGTGCTCGACGAGCTCATCCTGGCCCGCGTCCGCGTTATGACCGCCCCCGAGCGCACGGCCTTCCTGGCCCATGTGCGCGACATCGTCGACTCGGTCGAGGACAACGTGACTTCGGTGCCCGTCGAGTCCGTTGAGCCCGACGATGCAGAGGACACCGAAGAGGCCGAGTAGCAGCGCAGATGGCAGATTCCACCACCGATTACAACAATCTAGATCCCTTGGGTGACGAGACGGCGGTTGTCGATGAGGTTGAGGCCGCCGTCTCGGGCGCTCGTAAGAAGCCACGCGCTGTCGATATGGTCCCCGAGGAGCCCGACGCGATGGCGCCGGACGAGGAGTATCAGCTCACACCGGCAGGTCGTCGTGAGCGCATTGGGCAGATCGTTCGTCTGATCAAAAAGTACCGCGTATGGGATAACCTCACGCCGGTGCGTCTGCGTCGTCTGCTCGAAGAGCTCGGTCCCATGTTCGTCAAGATGGGGCAGATTCTGGCTAACCGCTCCGAGATTTTGCCGCAGCGGTTTTGCGACGAGCTCCGTCGCCTGCGCTCCGACGTAGAGCCGGTGCCATATGAGGTAGTGCTCCGCTGTCTGGAAGAGGAATACGGCCAGCGCCTGGGGCAGATGTTCGACGCGATCGACCCCAACCCGCTCGGTAGCGCGTCGCTCGCGCAGGTACACCGCGCCCGCCTGGTGACCGGCGAGGACGTGGCCGTTAAGGTGCAGCGCCCCGGCGCGCAACAGGTCATGGCGCAGGACATCGACATCATCCGTTCGGTGGTGCGCATCGTTTCCAAGTTCGTCAACACCGATCAGTTTGTTGACTTGCACGCCGTCGTCGAGGAGCTGTGGGCCTCCTTTCGCGAGGAGACCAACTTTTTGGCCGAGGCAAAAAACCTCAACGATTTCTATGACTTCCATAAGAGCGTCCATGGCGTGTCGTGTCCCAAATCCTACTTGGACCTTTGCACCGAACACGTCGTGGTCATGGACTACATTGACGGCATCTCGATTGCCGATCCCGAGCGCCTGGTGGCCGAGGGCTATGACTTGGAAAAGATCGGCTCGGCGATTGTCGAGGACTATTCGACGCAGGTGCTCGATGATGGCTTTTTCCATGCTGACCCGCATGCGGGAAACATCATCCTCAAGGACGGCATCGTCTACTTTATCGACCTGGGCATGGTCGGGCGCATGTCGAGCCACGACCGCGGTATCGTCAAGGACATGATTTTCGCCGTGGCCGAGGGCGACGTGCCCAAGCTCAAGGACTCGCTCATGCGCTTTGCCGTGACGCGCGGCGACTCCGCCGAGCTCGACCATTCGGCCTTTTTGTCCGACTTGGACTTTATCGTCGCCGACTTTGCGGGTCTTGATCTTAAGGACCTGGATATCGGCGAGTTTTTGACCTCGCTGCTCAATCTGGCGCGCAAGAACGACGTTGAGCTGCCGAGCGTGGTGACAATGTTCGCGCGCGGCATGGTGACGCTCGAGGGCCTGCTGACCGAGTACATGCCCAACGTCAACATGATCCAGATCATCCAGACGCATATCAAAAACGAGAAGAGCACCTATGCCCGAGTTCGCGAGATGGGCCGTGACTTTGCGGCGAGCAGCTACCGTGCGGCCAAGGGCTCACTCGAGGCGGCTGAGTATCTGGGCCTGGCATCGCGCATGCTCACGCGCGGCCAGCTTAAGGTGAATCTGCAACTCATGAGCAGCGACAAGGCGCTGCGTCAGATAGGCGGCATCGTCGACCGCATGTCAATGGCCATTGTTATCGCCGGTCTGTTTATCGGCTCCTCGGTGGTCTACTATGCGCGCATCGAGCCTGTTGTGCTCGGTATTCCGGTCATCGGCTTTTTTGGCTATGTGAGCGCGCTGGTTTTGGCGCTCATGCTGGGCCGCAATATCTGGCGCAACAGTCACGGCGGCAAGCACTAGCGTAGCTGCACGGTGTCTTGTCCCACGGCGCCCTTCCATACCCAACTCTTTCCTATCGCAAACAATAGCTTTTACCTTGGGCTTCGCCTGTGTGCGAGGCCCTTTTGCGTGATACCATACTGACGGTAATAATCAATGGCCTAGATGGTGGTGCGGAGACGCACGAATGCGCGGTTTTCCTGCGCATTTGGGAGAATCGGGGTGCGAATCCCCGGCTGTACCAGTAACCGTAATTCCTCTTGGCTCGGGATGCTCGCGTCGCAGATCGGACGACGCGCCCGAGCCGTTAAGGTTAAGTCGGATCGCCTCCCATCTTGCATGCGGCTGCGGCGTATGCCGCCGGTGTGCATAGGGCTCTGGAGGGAAGGGGGACCCCGATGGGGGAACTCGAGCGCAGCATGCGCGATGACGTGGGCCAGCCTCAGGGCAACGCTCCAAGTACAGACAGTAGGAGACAAATGGATATGTTCGAGGACGAGCGCCAGCGCGCCTCGCATCGTCGTGGCGCAATTGCGCGCGGTGTAGCAAAGCGCGGCCTGGTGGCATTCCTGGCCTTCGCGATGGTCTTTGGCACCACGCCGGCCCAGCTGTGGGCCGACGGCGTCGAGGGCATTGCCGAGGCTGTGGCTCAGGCTACGACGCCGGGCGAGGACGCGGGAGCTGCGGACGGTGCTGCAGATAACACCGCGGCTGCTACTGGCGCAAACGATTCGGCTGCCGATAAATCCTCCGAAACTGGGGGTACGAGTCCAGTCGCGCCTGACAACGCGAGCAATGACGCGCTAGGCGACCCCGCTGCGTCAGACCCCGCTTCGGCCTCTCCGGCGAACGAGGCGTCCGACACCACCGCCGAGACCGGCGATGCGCCCGCGGTGGTCAGCGAGCCCAATGCAGCTAAGGCCGCACCCCGTGCCGCTGCCACGCTTTCCTCTAAAAATGGTGTCAGCGTCGGAAAGAGCCAGTCGCCTTCTCGCTGGACTGGCTCTAACGTCACTGGCTTTATCCAGAGCAATACTACGCTCTATGCGAATGTCTGGACTTCGTCCAGCAAGCGCGCCAGTGTTTCGGGTTGCACCTATCAGTGGCTTGCTGCCGATATCGCCAACAAGAGCGATGCGGACAACTCTGCGTTTGTTGCTGTCGAGGGCCAGACGAGCTCATCGATCGTTCTGGACGATGCCCTGCGCACTCAGCTTAACGGCAAGTGCCTGCGCGTTCGCATTACCGATGCAAGCGGTAACGTTATCTACGGCCCGACTAGGGGCGCCAACAACCAAAAGCTGACGGCAACGACCGCCGTCAAGGCACCCGTTCCTACCAAGACGGCCCTGGATGCAAAGTCTTATGTCCTCATCCAGTCTTCGGCAGACGATTCGAGTTCGATTTCGTCCGTTAAGGCAGAGACACTGAACCCTGGCACTACGCTTTGGGCGAATGCCTATGACGGCGAAGCGGTTCCCAACAAGCGTATTGCGGCACAGGCCGGCTGGACCTATCAGTGGCTTGCGTCTGACGTGCGCGATGCCGAGGATTCCGCCTATCAGGCAATTCCGGGCCAGACCGACCAGTCGCTGACGATCACGGATGAACTCGCATCGCAGCTTGCGGGCAAGTACATTCGCGTTAAGGTTGTCGGTGACGGTCAAGAGCTGTTCGGCCCGAGCAGCTCTTTAAAGACGCCCTCGTCTGTTGACTACAATACTCCGGGTCCTGTTGCCGCGAGCGGCCAGATCGCATTAGACCATATCGTTCTTGCTTATAACGGTGCCGAATTTGGCAACGATTACGAGAGCGTTCCGAGTGCCAACGTCGGCGACACGATTAAGGCTGCTGCCTACTACCTCAACTACGACACGCCGACTGTCCTCTACGGTTCCGACAAGGTCGATTTTTCTTGGTGGGTGGCCGATTCCGCCGACGGCTCGTTCGAGCAGGTTGCAACTGGTGACACCTACACGGTTACCAAGGAGTGCGCGAACCGCTACCTCAAGGTTGTCGCTAAGGCCAAGAAGGGTATCCCCGGCTCTGATAGCTGTGAGACCAAGGCGGGCCGCATTCTGCCCAAGGGCGCGACGACGCTCGATTCAGTTGCATTTACCAATGCGAGCAAGGGCGCCAAGGACACTGGCTCTACGATTGAGGCGTGCGCCTACAAGGCGGTCGATTACTCGTCTGAGCCGGTTACCGAGGGCGTTACCTACACGTGGCGTTGGTCCTCTGTCGACCCGTCTTCCTCTGCGTTTGATGCGAAGACCGACTGGCATGTGGTCGAGGGCAAAACCGACAGCAGCTTTACGATTCCCGATGACTACGCCAAGCGCTGGGTGAGCGTGTCGGCCACTGCGGGCGATAACACCGTAGAGGCGACTACTGCTGTGGCCGTTAAGGCCGCAGGCTCGCACGAGCTGTTCCTGACGTATCTCAAAAAGATCGTCGGCGATCAGAGCGATGACGCCAAGTTTGTCTACAAGAGTGGCGAAAAGATCGGTGTTACTGCATTCGAGAAGACGCCTGCAGGAACAAAGGGTGCCGAGCTTACATCTGATCAACTGACCTATACGTGGCAGATTGCCGATAGCTCCCAGGGTCCGTTCACGACGCTGACGGATGAGAACGCCCATAGGCCGTCGTTCGTAATTTCGCAAAAGTACGTCGGCAAGTACCTCAAGTGCATCGTCGACGGTGGCTACAACACCGACTATGCCTCCACACGTTATGCCATCGCTAAGGGTGAAGATGCCAAGGCGTATACCCTGACATCGGTTAATGTCGCTTCGAGCGGCAACCTTGCACAGGTCGGCGGAACGCTTACCCCTACTGCCAATTACATGGCAACGGGCGATTGGGGCGATTACGAGACGGCACTCCCCGAGGGCTCCCTCGTCGATTACCGCTGGTATCTCGCCGATGACGCTGAGGGCACAAATGCCCACGAGCTGTTTGGCGCCGACGAAACGACCGGCGCGATCACGCTTCCCGCCTCGGCTGAGGGCAAATACGCCTATGTCGTGGCAAACGCCGGCAACAACGATGTCAAGAGCACCGCTTGGCTCGTTAATTCTTCCGACGAAAAGTCTCTTTCCGTTAACGTCAGGGTTGTAGGCGTAAGCAAGCACGATGCCGGTCAGTCCTATGACCTTGTGGACTGGGTGCCGACGGCCTCGTTTGAGTGGTCGAGTACCCAAAAAATGTCTGCCTGGGACATCTTTGCCAAGGTGCTTGACGACGCCGGCTATAGCTATAGCACGGACGGCGGCGTTCCCTATTCGGTTACGAACCCCGATAAGTCCCAGACGCTCGCGATGGAAAACACGGCGTCCGGCTATAAGTACTGGCGTTTTGATATTAATGGCAAGGCTGCCAACTCTTATGCCACGGGCTACTACCCGAGCGATGGCGACACGCTCGAGCTGGTGTACGAGGATCCCACGGGCACGGTTTCCACGCAGGTTTCCGCGACGTGTTCGGTCGTCGGCACCGACGCCAAGGGTGCTCAGCAGACCTGGGCCGCCGCTCAGAGCATTACGCTGAAGAAGGGCTCGACCGCGGCCGACCTCTCCGAGCAGCTCTTCAAGCAGACCGGCCTCAAGGCCGACTACGACCCCAACGGCTCCTGGGGCTGGGCGCTCAATTCGATCACGTCGCCCTTCGACTCCGGCCGCACGCTCGCCTACGACCCGACGACCGAAGCGTACTGGCAGCTGTTCATCAACGGCAAGTCCTCCATGGTCGGCGCCGGCGGCTACACGCTCAAGGCCGGCGACTCCGTCGTCTGGTACTACTCGAAGTACAACGACCCCGCTCCTGCCGATCAGCTTTCGGTAAGCTGCACCGTTATCGGCCAGGATGCTTCGGGCGCCCGGCAGACGTGGGCACAGCCTACGACAGCTCTCGTGGACGAGGGAACAACCGCTGCTGACCTTTCCGAGCAGATCTTTAAAAAGTCTGGCATTGGCGCCAAAACGGGGGAGAGCTCGTTTGGCTGGTATCTCGAGTCGCTGACCTCGCCGTTCGAAAAGAACGTGACCCTCTCGAGCGAGAAGGTTGACGAAAACACCTGGAAATATTGGCAGTTCTTTGTCAATGGCAAGCCTGTTGATGTTGGTGCGGGCGCCTATACGCTTAAGGCAAGCGACGAGATTGCTTGGGTCTATGGCTCCGACGGCACCATGCCTGGTCAGGTCTCCGTTTCGATGGAGATCATCGGCAAGAAGGACGATAAGGCTCAGCGCTGGACTGATCCTTCGATGCAGGTGTTCGTTGAGGGCACGACGATTAAGGATGCATCTGCTGCCTATTTCGATGCCCTGGGCATTGATTCCGTGATGCTCAATGATGGCGGCTATTGGAATGTCCATAGCCTCGTGTCCCCGCTTGATGGCACAAAGCTGACGGGCTCCTGGTCGTTTTTTGTAAACGGGGACCCCGGGACTCAGCTCGATGGTGACTACGCGCTCAAGTCGGGCGACAAGATCGTCTGGGCATATGCTGCCGGCGACACGGTGCCCAATCCTGACGAAATCGTCGTGGATCCGAGCGCTTCGCGCCCGACCGATTGGAAAGCCGACTGGAACGGCAATTCCAATGCGGTGGTCGAGAACGTGTCCACCCCTACGGGCGCGCTGGCAAGCTCTTGGACGTTCGATTGGAAGGCCTACTCGGGCGCCACGTATCCCAACGCGAGCGAGCCGATTGTCGTAAACGGCAACGTGTATCTCGCCGTCAACAAGCGCTTGCTTAAGATCGACGCAGAGTCGGGCAAGGTGCTTGCCGAGTCGAACCTTAAGACTACGATTGGCTACACGACGCGTCCGATTTATACGAACGGCTTGGTCATCGTCCCGCTCGATGGCGGTGCGGTCCAGGCTCTGACGGCCGATACGCTCACGACGGTTTGGGTTACCGACCCTGTGAGCAAAACTGCTCAGTCGAATTCTCAGCTGACGGTCGATGGCAACTATCTCTATGTCGGCACCGTTGATGTCGACTATGGTAAGGGCGTGTATAACAACGGCCATCTGACGCGCATCAATATCCTGACCGGTGCCGTTTCCTGGCAGCACGTCAACGCCGATGAGGGTTATTACTGGACGGGTGCTACCGTGGGTGACGGCTTTATTCTGGTTCCCACCAGCGCCGGTACCGTTGAGATGCTCGGCAAGTCTTCGGGCGCTGTGCTTGGAAGCGTTTCCGTTGGGGCTATCGTTAACTCCTCCTGTGTGCTCTCCGCCGACGGTAGCCATGCTTATCTGATTTCGCGCGATGGCAAGCTGCACGTTTTGGCGATTTCTGACGGTAGTTCGCGTGGTGCGGATGCCGCTTCGCGCATTTCCGAAGAGCGCGTCGTCGACCTGGGTCTTACGGGATGCGCCTGCATGCCTACGCTGTATGGCAACAAGCTGATTGTCGGCGGCGAGGTTTCCGGTGGCTCTGCGCTGGCGATTGTCGACCTTGATAATGACTTTGCTACGACGTTGGTTTCGTCTGCTGATGGCTCCGCGCTTCCCATCGGCGGCATCAAGGGTGCACCGCTCGTGAGCGCCCAGGCAGATGGCACGTATGTCTACTTCACGGTTAACTACGGTGCGACTTCCGACTATGTGAACTACACCTCGGGCGGCGGTGTCTATCGCTACAAGCTGGGTGACGCGCAGGCGACCGGTGCGTTTAGCGCAACGGGACACAACAACTACTGCGACTCGCCGATTGCCTGCGACGCCAAGGGCAACCTCTACTACATCAACGATTCCGGCACGTTGTTCAAGCTGAATGGTGGCGTTAAGGTCTCGTTCGAGACTGGCGATGGTTCCAAGGTCGATTTCCAGACTACGGCCGACGGCAAGCTGGTTAAGCCTGCCGATCCGACGCGTGAGGGCTACACCTTCGGTGGCTGGTACACCGATGAGGCTTGCACGGAGGCGTATGACTTCAGCACGCCGGTGACGGCCGATATGACGCTGTATGCCAAGTGGACCAAGAACGCCGTTAACCCTGACGGCAATGGCGGTTCTGGCTCTAACGGTGGCAGCGGCTCCGGCACTGGTGCTGGTACCGGTACGGGCGCTGGCGCGGGCACTGGCTCCGGCTCGAAGGGTGGCGCTGTCGCCCCGGGTCAGAAGCCGGTGACCAAGACGACGGTGTCGACCAAGACCGGGACCAAGGACAACAAGTCCGACAAGAAGGACTCCGACAAGTCCGACAAGAAGGACGAGAAGAAGTCTGACAAGAAGGACGGCAAGTCCGACAAGAAGTCCGACTCCAAGTCCGACAAGGCATCCGCTTCCACGACCACTGCCAAGAAGTCCACTGAGGCTTCCGCGCAGGAGTCTGGCCTCAACCCGCTCGCTATTGTCGGCATCGCGGCCGGCGTGATCGGCCTCGCGCTCATCGCCGTCTTCATGCTGACCAAGCGCGGCAAGGGTGACGGTAATGCCCGATAAGCCCAAGGAGACCAACGGGCAGCAGCCCGACTCCTCGTTTATCCAGCTCGACGATGCAAAGCAAAAGGGCGCCGCTTCGGCGGCGTCCGCCCCGCGGCGCAAGGCACTTGTCGGCGTTTTTACGGCTGCTTGCGTTGCCCTGATTGTCGTCTCGCTGGGGTTTGTCCATCCCTCCACAAGCGGTGCCTGGTCCATCGACTGGATCGTTCAGGCCGTGACGGGGGAGAGCGTCGTTGCCAACGACGCCAGGGGAGCTGGCTCGGCTGCTGCTTCTGGCAAAGCTGACTCTAAGAACTCCAAGGCTTCGGGCGATGCGAAAGATAAGTCCAAGGACTCGGGTGACGCCAAGGGCGATTCCGAGTCTTCGAACAAGAGCTCGGATAAAAACTCGGATGGCAAAAAGTCTGAAGACCAGCGTGGCAAGAAGTCTGGCGATGTATCGGCTGCTCAGAATACCGAAACTGCCGATACTTCTAACACGTCTGGTGGTACCTCTTCGGGCGGCGGCCAATCGTCTGGCGGCGCCTCTGCTTCTAACGGCGGAACCGCCTCCTCGGGCGGCCAGGGCGGCACGCAGGAGCCCAGTTACGTCACGGTGACGGTTGCGGTCACATCGAGCGCCGTGGGCAATCCTGTGTCCGCCGGCGGCACCTATACCTTTAACGAAGGTGCCACCGTCTACGACGCCCTATGCGCGCTCGGGCTTTCCGTCAACGCACACGGCTCATCGTACGGCACGTATGTCGCCGCGATCGGCGGTTTGGCCGAGAAGCAGTATGGCGGCACGAGCGGTTGGATGTACTCTGTCAACGGCTCGACGCCCATGACGGCCTGCAGCAACTACGTTCTCTCCAACGGCGACAACGTCGTCTGGTATTACGTAACAGGCTAGGGATCTCAACATAACGCACGGAACGGGCAGCTCGGACAAACATCCAGGCCGCCCGTTTTTTGATGCGAATGGGACGGAGTTTCCCAATCGAGGCTCAACCGGAAAGCGCGTCCCACTCTGGAGGCGGATTCCGGGATGCAGTTTCCGCTTCGATGGCCATTGGGAAACCGCGTCCCGTTCCGAGGTCGGATTCCGGGATGCACTTTCCGCTTGAGTGGCGTTGCGGAAACTGTGTCCCGCTTTGAGGCCTCAATCTGGGACGCGCTTTCCGGAACGGCGCCCATGGGGAAGGCGCGTCCCATTTCGGCACCGTGGCCCGTCCCGTACGTCTTCCTCGACAGCCTCGTCAAACAAAAAAACCGGCTGGAACGTGAATTCCAACCGGTTATATATTCAAGCAAATGTCGAATCGACTATGACTGCGCGCCTTCGAGGAAGAAGCGGCGGCTGAAGTAGTTGTACCAGGTGACCAGGAACGTGGCGATGGCCTTCATGGCCTGGTAGCCGATGCTCAAAAACGTGACGCCCACAAACATGTACAGATCGTTAAGGCCCAAACCAATCACCGACAGGATGGTGAAGATCGTAAACTCGCGCTTGCGGCTCATGCCCTCGCGATGGTCGAACACGTACTTCATGCTGAGCCAGTAGTTGACCACGACGGACGTGATAAACGAGATCGTGGTGCTCATCAAAAAGTCGAGGTGGAACAGCTCGACGAGTGCAATGAGCATGCCCCAGTCGATGCCAAAGGAGATAAGACCCACGACAGCGAACTTGAGGAACTGCTTGGTATGAGGTTGTGCCAGTGCCTTGCGCACGTAATCACATCCAATGCGTTGACGAATCGAGCAACGAGATACTTTAGAGCTTTTGCAAGGGAAACGTAAGGTCTTTGGCAAGAACTATACGAACTCGCCAAATATTCAAGAGGTAATCCGCAAACGTTGCAAATCTTCCCGCAAACGAGCAGGGCCCACGAACAACGCAGCACTCGATGCGCATCGTCCGTGGGCCCCGTAGTGCAACGAGGAGGTCGAGCTACTTGGTCTCGTCGCCCTCCAGGAAGATCTTTCGGGTCACAAAGTTGTAGACCATGACCAGCGCGGTGGCGCAAATCTTGGCGATATTGGCCTCGAGCCCCAGGCCGGCGTTGAGCGCCAGCACGATGCCGTCGTTGAGCGCCAAGCCGATCACGGACAGCACGACAAAGATGATGAACTCGCGGTGGCGGCTCATGCCCTCCTTGTGCGCAAACACGTACTTCATGCTCGCGACGTAGTTAAAGATGAGCGAGACGATAAAGCCGCTGGTATTGGCGATCAGGATATTGAGGTCCAAACCGTAGTGGAGCAGATTCATGATGCCAAAGTCGATGATCGTGGCGACGACGCCGACGACGCCAAACTTCATGATCTGCGCAAGGAGCTTTTGCATGGTACCTGCCTTAGAGTGGCGCCGGAGCGCCGCGGGGATGACAAACTCAGCAAGTTTAGCCAATCCCCGCAGGCGGGGCTAGGCGCGCTCCTCGATAGCACCGTTTCTATATGCATCGAGCAGCTGGCGTAGGTCCTGGATTTGGCTGCGGATCTTGGCGCCAGTGTCGGTATCGCTGACCATGCGGCGGCGGTCGGCCTCGTCAAAGCGGTTGGTCTCGCTTTCGATGTCCACGTTGCGGGTGAGCGCCTCGGCAACCGTCGTAAAGGCCCGGTGCGACTTAAGACGGCATCCGCGCGAGCTCGAGATAAGCGTGTAGCCGGCGATGCCCGTCTTGGGATGGTAGGCGCGGCAGAAGCCGCCATCGATGACCAGCAGCTTGCCCTCGGCTCGGATAGGCTGCTCGCCCTTGGTCGTCTTGACGGGTGTGTGGCCGTTGATGATGTGGCCGGTCGGCGAACATGCCATGGGGGCAACGCCGAACTCGTGCATGATGTCGTCGCAGACCGAGGGCGACTTGGTAAGCGTAAAGTACGGGTCCATCGGCTCGACCCAGGTGCTCTTATTGGCGATATAGGCGCGCTCAAAGGTACGCACCAGGCGTCCGCTGGCGGGTGAGTTAAAGCCGATCCACAGGTACCACATCCAGTCGAGGGCGTCACGGTCGCCCACGCGCCAGGCGCGGCGGGCGATGTGGTCGCAAAAATCGAGATAATCGCGGCCGGCGTGCCAGGTGCCCAGGCAGTTCATGCTGCTAAAGGTACCGTCCTCGTTGAGCGGCACGCAGCCGTGGAACAGCAGGTTGCCGTTGGCGACCTTATACATGGAGCCGTGGGTATAGAGGAAATCGATGTGGCGGTGCAGGTGATCGGCGGTGACAAATTCGGACACGAGCTTGTCGATGATGTGCTGTTCCTGGGGCGTGAGTGTGTAAGGGTCCGTTGGGTCGACGGTGGGGAAGTCGTTGGTCGTGAGCGGCCACACGCTGCCGTCGGCGAGCGTGACCGTGCCGGCGTCGTGGTCGATCTTGTCGAGCAGCAGGCGGTCGGTCATGTCGAACTCGGGGTGACGCTGGATAATCTGGCCCTCGAGTTTAAAGAGCAGCACGTTGATGGCCTTGATCAGCGGGGTGATGGACTCGCCGGCGGTATAGGTGGCGTCGGCGAAGGCGACAAGCTCGCGCAGCGAGATGCCGTAATCGTTCTCGAGGATCTCGTAATTGTCGTAGCGCAGGTTGTTGCGCAGCACCGTGGCGATGCAGGCGGGCTCACCGGCCGCGGCGCCCATCCACAGCAGATCGTGGTTACCCCACTGAATATCGAGCGAATGATAGGTGAGCAGGCGGTCCATAATCTTGGCCGCACCGCCGCCACGGTCGAAGATGTCGCCCACCAAGTGCAGGTGGTCGACGGCGAGCCGCTTGATGAGTGAGGCGAGCGACTCGATAAAGTCGTCGGCGCTGGCGGTCTCCAGGATGGACTCAATGATGCGCTCGTGATAACGCACGCGGTAGTTGTTCTCGTCTGGATGCGTGTGCAGCAACTCGTCGATGATGTAGGCGTAATCACGCGGGATGGCCTTACGCACCTTGGAGCGGGTGTAGCGACTCGAAAGCGAGCGGGCAACTACAATGAGCTGGTCGAGCATGGTCTTGTACCAGGTGGGCGAGTCCTCGCGCCGGCTGCGGACAAGATCGATCTTCTCGCGCGGATAGTAGATGAGCGTGCACAGCTCGCCCTTTTCGTCAAAGGAGAGCGTGTCGCCAAAGATCTCGTCGACATGCTCGCGCACGACGCCCGAGCAGTTGTTGAGGATGTGCATAAAGGCTTCGTATTCGCCATGCACATCGCTCATAAAATGCTCGGTGCCCTTGGGCAGGTTGAGGATGGCCGAGAGGTTGATGATCTCGGTGAATGCGGATTGCTCGGTGGGGAACTGTCTCGACAGCAGGCGCAGATACTTGAAGTTTTGCGGATTGCGATCGAATGCGACCATGAGGCACCTTCCGATGTGGTTGGTAAAACTGATAAAACAGCGTCAAACGTTTATCAGTATGCGCTGCTTTTGTTTCGATTGGAGATGGGAGGTCGAATTGTTGGCCGAACGGTTTGGTAAATCGATTTAGTTGAGGTGGATATGGCGGTTGAATGGAGACGCGGGGTCGTTTTGCAGGCGCATGCCTCCTGGATCGATAGAGAGGATGACGGTAAAGATGTTCACTACCTTTGGTTCAATTTGGTAAATAGTGGACATTTGTACTGTATTCACGCTTGCTGTGCGATAATTTACGCAGTAATAAGTAAGGAGCCTCATATGAGTGATTTTGTCCTGACCTGTGAATCCGCCGCCGACCGAACCCGCGAGTTCTTTGAATCGCGCAATATCCCTGTCGTGTGTTTTCATTACGAGATCGACGATGTTGTCTATACGGACGATCTGTATCAGTCGATTGCGCCGGACGAGTTTTTTGCCCAGATTGCCGCGGGCGCCATGCCCAAGACGTCTCAGGTGAGCGTGGGTGAGTACGAGGAGTTTTGGGAGCCGTTTGTTGCCGAGGGTAAAGACGTGCTGCACCTGACGTTGTCGTCGGGTATTTCGGGCACATATGGATCGGCCTGCGTTGCGGCGCAGATGCTCGCGGATCGCTATCCCCGGGGTGGTAAGGTGCGCGTCATCGATTCGTTGGCGGCGTCTTCGGGCTTTGGCCTGCTGGTGGAGTGTGCCGCCGACGTTCGCGATAGCGGCGCTTCGCTCGACGAGACGGCCGCTTGGATTGAGGAGCATAAACTCAACCTGCACCACTGGTTCTTCTCGACCGATCTGTCGAGTTACCTGCGCGGCGGTCGCATTTCGGCCGCGAGCGCGATTATCGGCACGGCGCTCAAGATTTGCCCGCTCATGACGGTCGATTGCGAAGGTGAGCTGGCGCCACGCGAGAAGATTCGCACCAAGAAGCGCGCGATCTCCGAGATGGCCAAGACCGTGATGGCGCATGTGCAGGACGGCGCGAACTATTCGGGCAAGTGCATCATGTCGCACTCGGCGTGCCGCGAGGACGCCGAGGCCGTTGCGGCACTGATAGAGGAACAGGTTCCGCAGCTCAAAGGCAAGATTGAGATCAATAGCATCGGTGCCCTGATTGGCTCGCATACCGGCCCCGGCACGGTGGCCGTCTTCTTTATGGGCGACAAGCGCGTGGATTAGCGTTTGTGGGCTGGCTGACGGTTTTAACGGCTGCGCCTGTCCCTCCTGACACTTGATAACAGAAAAAGGCCCGTCCCGTTGTTTGCGGGACGGGCCTTTTTCTGTTGCGGCTAGCGTTTCTTTCCGCGGAAGAAAAAGCCGTGCAGCGAGGGCTTGAGTCCGCGGTTGGCGCGACGTTCCTCGATATGATCGTGGATCGAAGCGACGCGTTCGATGACTTCGTCGGGGATCGGCACATCGGGATTCATGTTCTCGACCTGGCTGACCTCGGCGGCGGCGACCTGGTCGATAATGGGCACATCGTCGCGCGAGATGACGGGCGTGGCGTCTTCCTTCATCTTGCGATAGCGCTGCATCATGTCGGTCTGCAGCTGCTGGGCCGATGG
>UQXB01000020.1:0-38061 GCA_900544935.1 uncultured Collinsella sp. | reverse complement strand
TCCTGAGCTCTCTCGGAAAGCACATTAAGTGCTTTCCGGCTCGTGCGGAATCTACAAAAATCAAACGGCCGGCCCCGGGCATGACTACGTTGACTTGCTTGCCACATGGATGGCGTCTTGGCGCCTAGATACTTTGGCTGATTTTTATTGAACGAAGGACGCTCCTTGTTGATGAGGGGCGTCCTTCTGGTTTTGTATTACTTTTGAATTGTGGTCGTGCCCCTACTTGGCGTCTGCCCAGGTCACTCCAGTCGAAGCTTCGGCGATTAGGGGGACGCGGAGGTCTACTACGTGCTCCATGACGTCGCGGACCATGGTGGTTAGGCGCTCGACTTCGTCGATGGGGCACTCAAAGTCCAGTTCGTCGTGCACTTGCAGGATCATGTGGGCGGCAAAGCCTTCTTCTTCCAGGCGACGACTTACGCGGGCCATGGCGATCTTGATGATGTCTGCTGCGGTGCCCTGCATGGGATGGTTCATGGCCGTGCGCTCGCCAAAGCCGCGGAGTTGCGGGTTTTTGGCCTTGAGCTCCGGAATATGACGACGGCGGCCGTACATGGTCTCGGCGTAGCCCGTCTGCTTGGCGCGCGCCACCACGTTGTCGAGGAACGTACGCACGCCCGGGTAGGCCTCGTAGTAGCGGTCGATCATGTCGCGCGCCTCGGCCATCGAGATATGCAGCGACTGCGACAGGCCGTAGGCCTGCTGGCCATACACGATGCCAAAGTTCACGGCCTTGGCGCGACTGCGCAGGTCGGGCGTTACCTCGGACACCGGCACACCAAACACGCGCGCCGCCGTCTCGGCATGGAAGTCCTCGCCCTCGTTAAAGGCGCGCACCAAGTGCTCGTCACCCGAGAGATGTGCCAGCAGACGCAGCTCGATCTGCGAGTAGTCCACCGCCAAAAAGACGCTTCCCTCGCCTGCCGAAAACGCCGTCTTGACGGTACGCCCCAGCTCCGAGCGCGTCGGAATGTTTTGCAGATTAGGGTCGCTCGAAGACAGACGCCCCGTCGCGGTGATGGTCTGGTTGTACGTGGTGTGCACACGACCGTCACCGCGGCGCAGCGGGCCCAACGTGTCCAGATAGGTTGACTTGATCTTGGACTTCTCGCGCCAGTCTAAGATCAAACGAACAATCTCGTGGTCACGGGCAAGATCACTCAGTACCTTGGCATTGGTCGAATAGTAACCGCGCTTGGTCTTTTTGAGACCCTTGGTCGGAAGGCCCATCACATCAAAGAGCACATGCGAAAGTTGCATGGGGCTGCCGATGTTAAAGGTCTCGTCACCGGCAAGGTCGCGAATGCTTCGTTCGACCTCGGTGATCTGGGTCGCCAGACCCTCGGACAGACTGTGCAGGCGGTCGGGGTCCACGAGCATGCCCGCGCGCTCCATCTTGGCAAGTACCGGAACGAGCGGCATCTCGATGCCATCGAACACGTTGGCGGCGTTCTCACGGGCCATGCACTCGCGCAACGGCGCCACGAGCGCCAGCGTCAGAGCCGCAGTACGGGCGGCAGGCGCCGGAGCGTCCTCACCAGCACCCTCTGCACCGCGCGCCGCAGGCAACGCCATCTGCAGATAGGTATCGGCCAGATATGCCTCATCGAACTCGGAGCGATCGGAATCCAGCAGATAGGCAGCGACCACGGTATCGAAGATACGCGTGGAATCGGCAGCGAGCGGATCCATGAGCTCGGGCTCAGAAGAATCGATGGGAGAAAGCTCGTGCAGCAGCGCTTTCGTATCCGGGCTCGCCACGCGGCCCTCCATAAACAGGCGCGCAAGCACGCCGGCGATCACACCGTGAGCGAAGTTGAAGCCCTCAACCTCAGCCGCCGCACAGCTGTCGCCCTCCTCGAGCGCGAACAGGCCCTTGGACGTCGCCAACCACAGCGTGCGCGTCAGCCCAAAGAGCGCGCCCTCTTCCTTGTCGTCGTCCACCACGGCGGCGACCCACTCGCCGGCATCAATCGCGCGGGAGACCTCAGCCGCAACGGCACCAAGCGCGTCGGCATCGCCGGCGGCTGCGCGAACCATAGCAGGTATCTTAAACACACTGGAGGCAGCAGTCCCGCCCTCGCCGCCGATCAGCGCCAAGAAACGGTTCTGCATGGCGGTGATACCAAGCGTACCCAGCGCCGCGGACACTTCGTCGGCAGAAAACGCCGGGAAGGACGTCGCCTCAAAGTCGAGCTCGACGGGCGCATCGGTGCGAATTGTCGCAACCTTGCGGCTCAGTAGTGCGTCATCGATGTGTGCACGCAGGTTCTCGCCCATCTTGCCCTTGACCTCATCGGCATGCGCGATGACTTCGTCCAGGCTACCGTACTTCGCAATGAGCGCACTCGCCTTTTTGGGACCGATGCCCGGTACACCGGGGATGTTGTCGGACGTATCGCCCTTTAGACCGTAAAAATCGGGCACGAGCGCCGGCGTAATGCCGTGATACAGGTCGTCCACGCTCTCGGGCGTCATAATCGCCACGTCGGACAGGCCCTTGCGGGTCGAGACCACGTTGACGTGCTCGGTCACGAGTTGATACATGTCGCGGTCGCCGGTCACCAGTAGCATGTCGCAGCCGGCCTCTTCACCCAGGCGCGCCATGGTTCCCAGGATGTCATCGCCTTCCCAGCCCTCGGACTGCAGAATCGGCACGTTGAGCGCGGCGAGCAGCTCCTTAATCATAGGGAACTGCGCATGCAGATCGGGGTCCATGGGCGGGCGTTGCGCCTTATACTGCGGCAGCATCTCCATGCGCACGCGCGGTTTACCCTTGTCAAACGCCACGACGACGCCGTCGGGGTTAAAGGCATCGATCATCTTGAGAAACATGTTCAGAAAGCCAAAGATCGCGTTGGTGGGGCGACCGTCCGGCGCGTTCATGGTCGGCGGCACGGCGTGGAAGGCGCGATGCATGAGCGAGTTGCCGTCGATAACGGCAAAGGTGCGGCGCTTGTCAGACATATTGAATACCTCGCTTTGGGCTGGGCACGGTTTGCTCACTCCAGTTTACACGCTCCCCGCCCCGCGGCCACCTCACATCAAGCTCCCCCGCCACCGTGAGCCCGCGCGTGATACGATGGCTCACGGTACATCAACCAGCACGATCGATCCGAAAGGAGCCTGCGTCATGGAGCGTCCCTGCGCATGGAAAAAGTACACGCCACAGCAAATCGAGGAGCTCGAGGAGCTTTGCCGCGGCTATAAGCAGTTTTTGAGTGAGAACAAGACCGAGCGCCTGTGCGTCAAGGCCGGCATCAAGATGGCCGAGGAGGCGGGATACGTCGACCTGGAGACCGTAATCGCCGCAGGCCGCGAGCTTAAGGCAGGCGACAAGGTGTATGCCGCTAACCACGGCAAGGACCTTATGCTCGTCAATCTGGGCACCGCCCCGCTCGAGCAGGGCTTTAACATCCTGGGCGCGCACGTGGACTCGCCGCGCCTGGACCTTAAGCAGAACCCCGCCTTCGAGGCCGGCGACATGGCTTATCTCGACACGCACTACTACGGCGGCGTCAAGAGCTACCACTGGGTAGCCTCCCCGCTCGCACTCGTGGGCGTCATCTGCAAAAAGGACGGTACCACCGTCGACATCAATATCGGCGACAAGGCGGACGATCCGGTCTTTACCATCTCCGACCTGCTGATCCATCTCTCGAGCGAGCAGATGTCTAAGCCTGCCAAAGACGCCGTCGACGCCGAGATCCTCGACGTGATCGTGGGCGGCCGTCCCGTCAAGTTCGATGAGGACGACAAGGACGCCCCCAAGGAGCCCGTCAAGCAGATGTTCCTGGATATCCTCAAGGAGCAGTACGACGTCGAGGAGGAGGACTTCCTCTCCGCCGAGATCGAGGTCGTGCCCGCCGGCCCCGCCCGCGACATGGGCCTCGACCGCTCCATGATTCTGGGCTATGGCCATGACGACCGCGTCTGTGCCTACCCCTCCATGCTCGCCCAGATCAACGTCACCAACGTGGAGCGCACGAGCATCACGCTCATCGTCGACAAGGAGGAGATCGGTTCCGTGGGTGCCACCGGCATGACGAGTCGCTTCTTCGAGAACACCGTCGCCGAGATCATGATGCTCGCCGGCGAGGACAGCCCGCTGGCTCTGCGCCGCGCGCTCGCCCGCAGCCGTATGCTCTCCTCCGACGTGTCCGCCGGCTTCGACCCGGGCTATGCCGGCAAGTTCGAGACCAAGAACGCCGCCTTCATGGGTCGCGGCCTGTGCTTTAACAAGTACACGGGCAGCCGCGGCAAGGGCGGCTCTAACGACGCCGACGCCGAGTATGTGGCCCTCGTCCGCGACATCATGGACGAGGCCGGCGTGGACTTCCAGACCTGCGAGCTCGGCCGCGTCAACGCTGGTGGCGGCGGCACCATCGCCTACATCATGGCCAAGTACGGCATGAACGTCATCGACTCCGGCGTTGCCGTCCTGTCCATGCACGCCCTGTGGGAGGTCGCCAACAAGGCCGATATCTACGAGGCCTACCGCGGCTACAAAGCCTTCCTCGAGCGCGCCTAATCCACCCCACCCATAACTTGCGGTGGAATACGGATTGATTTGGTCTTTCAATAGACCAAACAGACCGTATTCCACCGCAACTTCTTTTTTTGGCAGAGGAGAGTCCATGCTGCAGGTCATCATTTCGCCCGCCAAGCAAATGCGCGCGGCACAAGATGCTTTTGAAGTCCTGGGCATCCCACCCTTTGTGCGCGAGACGGCTCGCCTCCACCGCGCACTGCTAGATATCGAGCGGAATGAAGGCAGCGGCGGCCTGCAGGCGCTGTGGAACGTGAGTGACAAACTGCTGGGACCTTGCCTCAACACACTGCATGAGTTCGGGCCCATCCTGAAAAGCGGCGATCTCGACAATCCCGCACTCGCCCGTCACCTCTCCCCTGCCGTCATGTCCTATCACGGCATTCAATACCAGAGCATGGCACCCGAGGTGATGGATTCCGCACAGCTCGCATGGCTGCAAGACCATCTGTGGATCCTCTCCGGCCTCTACGGGTGCGTTCGTCCCTTTCATGCCGTCGAACCGTATCGGCTGGAGATGGGCGCGAAGCTTGTCGTCGACGGTGCCCGAGACCTCTACGCATTTTGGAGCGATAAGCTCGCGCGGGCTATCGCCCCGGCAGGCTCAAACACCACGATCGTCAACCTCGCCAGCGTAGAGTATGCCAAAGCCGTTCTGCCCCACCTCGCGGGCGACGCCACAGCCGTCACATGCCTCTTTGGCGAGGGCATCCGCAACGGGAGGCCCATCCAACAGTCGACCGCCAGCAAAAAGGCACGCGGCTCCATGGTGCGGTGGATGGCAGAAAACAAGCTCGAGGATGCAAGCGAACTTACCGCATTCAATATCGGCTATCGGCACATCCCCGAGCTTTCAGACAAAAACACCCTGGTTTTCATGAACGCGCAGGCACTATAGGCCCGCCGTTTCCAAACACCCCGTTACTCCGCCAAGCCATCGGCCTTTGCAATCTCGCTCGTCGAGCCATCTTGGTAGGTAATCTTAACGTGCTCTACGTCGGATACCGTAACGCCCGACGGAGGTTCCAGACGCCACTCCGTCAGAGCGATATCCATGGTCGTGGGCACATCGCCCTGATCTTTGAGCTTCACCATGAGTGTTTTGAGTGCCTCATCAAACGTCACGCGTTCGATTTCTTCGCCCGGAATAGACCCGCCGCTCAACTGCAGCTGCACAAACTCGTCGCGCGGATACCAATAGTCGCCCGGTGCGGCAACCGTGTTGCCACCAGAAACTTTCATGGTCATAATCGGCAGGGCATCGTCGGCTTCAAACCCCCAGGTGACGCCGCCACGACCGCCGAACGTCCAAATACAAAAGGCAATCACCAACACGGCAAGCACCGCAAAACCAATCGCGACAAGGCCATGGTGCGCACGGCTTTCCTCGGCCGATACATCCCATTGTGTCTCTCGATATAGATGCTTGTCTTCCATGTTCGCCTCCCCACAGGCACGCTTGTTGGCCCAATCGTACCCATTCAGGCTATACTTGAGCCCACCACATAAACGGGGAGCTTGCAGGACAAGACGGCAGGCTGAGACTGGGCGCGCCCGCCCTGACCCGCAAACCTGATATGGGTAATGCCAACGAAGGGAGCCGTGCCAATGAGCACACAGACCGAGCCCAAGCTCGTCACGCAAATCGACTTCGCCCGCGCCGGGCAGATCACACCGCAGATGAAGGAGGTCGCCGAGCGCGAGCATCGCGACCCCGAGTACATCCGCGAGCGCGTGGCCGACGGCCGCATCGCCATTCCCGCCAACATCGTGCACATCAAAAAGGGCATGCGCGCCTTTGGCGTCGGTGAGGGCTTGTCCACCAAGGTCAACGTGAACTTGGGCATCTCGGGCGACAAGGCCGATGCCGCCGAGGAATGGAAGAAGGTCAAGATCGCCGAGGACTTTGGCGCCGACGCCATCATGGACCTCTCCAACTCGGGCAAGACGCGCCAGTTCCGCCAGCAGCTCATCGACGAGACGCCGCTCATGGTAGGCACCGTCCCCATGTACGACGCCATCGGCTACATGGAAAAGCCGCTGGTCAAGCTCACCAAGGACGACCTGTTCGAAGTCGTGCGCGCGCATGCCGAGGACGGCGTGGACTTTATGACCATTCACTGCGGCATCAACAAGTCGGTCACCAAGACCTTTAAGGAGACCGGCCGCCTGATGAACATCGTGAGCCGCGGCGGCTCACTGCTGTTTGGCTGGATGGAGGTCACCGGTAACGAGAACCCGTTCTATGAGTTCTACGACGAGTTGCTCGAGATTTGCCACGAGTACGACGTGACGATTTCGCTCGGCGACTCCTGCCGCCCGGGCTGCCTCTACGACTCCAACGACGCCACCGAGACCGCTGAGATGATCGAGCTGGGCAAGCTGTGCAAGCGCGCTTGGGCCGCCGGCGTCCAGGTCATGGTCGAGGGCCCGGGTCACATGGCGCTCGACGAGATCGCCGCCAACATGAAACTGCAGAAGCGCCTGTGCCACAATGCTCCGTTCTATGTGCTCGGGCCGCTGGTGACCGATATCGGCGTTGGTTACGACCACATCACCGCTGCCATCGGCGGCGCCATCTCCGCCAGCTCCGGTGCCGACTTCCTGTGCTACGTGACACCGGCAGAGCACCTATGCCTGCCCAACGCCCAGGATGTGCTCGACGGCCTCATGGCCACCAAGATCGCCGCACACGCCGCCGACATCGCCAAAAAGGTGCCCCACGCCCGCGACATGGATGACAAGATGGGCCAGGCACGCCGCAAGCTCGACTGGGACGCCATGTGGAAGTGCGCGCTCGACCCGGTTACGGGCAAGAAGCGCTACGAGGAGTCCCCCGCCGCCACCGAGGGCACTTGCACCATGTGTGGCAAGATGTGCGCCGTCCGCACCGTCAACAAGATCTTCGAGGGCACCACGATCGACCTCGGCATGGAGGACTAGCCCTGTCGCCGCGGCCGCTTCTGGCGGCGAGCTGGTGCCTGTCAATTGTTGACGTGTGAACATTTGCTTGCATTTGCGTAAAGATTGCATCGCCCGCCCGGGTTCGACATAGAGTCGGCCCGGGCATCTTTATAATGCTGGCTTATAGACCCATTTGATTCCAACCGAACAAGGGAGCGAACATGGATCGCAGTAAGGTACCTGCCGTTCTATCCATCGCAGGATCCGATTCCAGCGGTGGCGCCGGCATTCAGGCCGACATCAAGACCATCACGGCGCACCGCCTGTATGCCGAGACGGCTATCACCGCTATCACCGCACAGAACACCCTGGGCGTCACCGCCGTACAGAACATCTCCCCGGATATTGTCGCGGCGCAGATCGATGCCGTTTTTGACGATATCCGCCCCAACGCCGTCAAGATTGGCATGGTTTCCTCTGCCGAGATTATCGATGTTATCGCCGACCGCCTGAGCGCTTGGAACGCGACAAACGTGGTCGTCGACCCCGTCATGGTAGCCACCTCGGGCGCACGGCTGATTGCCGAAGATGCCGCCGAGGCGCTCACCCGCCGCCTGTTCCCGCTAGCGACGGTTATCACGCCCAATATTCCCGAGGCCATGGCCCTGCTCGACTACGAGGTCGACTCCGAGCGCACGCAGCAAAATGCTGCCATGCTCCTCACCCGCCGCTTTGGTTGCGCATCCCTCGTTAAGGGTGGGCATCTTGTCAACGAGGCCAACGATGTACTGGCCGAACCCGCGCCACTCGATGACGAGGGCAACCATCTGGGAGATCCACTCACCACGTGGTTCCGCCACAAGCGCATCGAGACCGACAACACGCACGGCACCGGCTGCACGCTCTCGTCCGCCATCGCCTGCGCGCTGGCCCAGGGCATGGATCTTGCCGATGCCGTCAACGCGGGCAAGGCCTACCTAACCGGCGCTCTCGCCGCCGGCTTTGACATGGGCAAAGGTTCCGGCCCCGTCAACCACATGTGGCAGTATTAAGATTCACAGCCCAAGCCACCGCAAAGGCGCCCGCCCCCTTTGCGGTGGTTTGGGGTCGCGCTACTCTCCGAGCATCTCTTGGAGCTTGGCTGCCACGGCGTGACCCAGGCTCTCATGGCTTTCGGGCATCATATGCAGATAGTCGATATCGCCCGGCTCGGCAAAGTCGGCGGCATTCAAAAAGTCGCAGCCAAACTGCTCAGCCACATGCGCGTAGTACTCACCAAAATGTTCCGAGGCTTCTACGGAATGCTCGTCAAAATCGGTCATATATACGTCGGCGATCTGCGGCTTAATCTTGATAGGCGCCATCAGCAGAATGCGCGGACAAGGCGCAGCGTCGGTCCACGGAAACGCGCGGACGGCGCGAATCAGCGCCATGGCGCCACGGGCGATATCGGAAGCTGTCACGTTAAAGACCGTCTTACAGTCGTTGGTGCCCAGCATGATCACAATGGCGTCCAGCGGCTTATGGGCCTCGAGCAGCATCGGAAGTGCGCGGATGCCGTTAAGATTGGTGTCCAGATGGCACATGTCGTCGCGTACCGTCGTGCGGCCGTTGAGGCCTTCTTCAATTACATGCCAGCCCTCGCCTAAGTCACGTTGGGCCACGCCGCACCAGCGCACATCCTGCGCATAGCGCACCGCGGTGCCGTCGCGCATGCCCGCCGGATCGTAACCATAGGTGTTGCTGTCGCCAAAGCATAGAACGTTTTTCATCGTAAGCCCCTCGCTCAGTAAAAAGCCGACGGAAGCAGCCTCTCCCGCCGGCTCGACCTATCTGTCAGCACGTACCGATTACAGGTACTTGCGCCAATCGTCCTCGTCCTCATCATCCTCGGTAGCAGCCTGGGTCTGCTCGGCGGCGCGAGCTGCCGCAGCGCGAGCGGCAACCTGGGCATAGGACTCCTCGTTGCGCTCGGGGAAGTTTGCCAGCACGTGCTCGAACTTGGCAAAATCCTCATCCCAGCGCGTAGAAGGCACGGCAAAGAAGACTTGCTTGACCTTAAAGTCGCCCGACGCGAGCTCCTTGCGGAAGAGCTCGGCCACGGCCTCTGCGTCAAAGCCGTTGTTGTCGCAGCCCCAAGCGCCCAGCACGAGCTTCTCGCGACCTAGCTCGTCGCAGATGGCAAGCACAAAGCGAATGCGGTCGCGCAGGGCGTCCAGCAGAGCATCGTCGCTCACGCGATACTCCTGGCGGGCGCGCTTAACGTTGGGCGCGGCGGCCACGATCACGTCGGCGTATGCATGCACGTGGTTGCGGTCGAAGCGCACCGCAGGCACCACCAGCGCACGGTTGCGGTAAAGCTCGCAGTTGATGTTGCGGCGACGGTTCTCGCCGTACCATTTGCGCTGCTTATCGAGAACGTTGTACAGATACGAATCGGCGCACAGCGTGGCCTCCTGGCCCAGATAGCCCTGGATGTAGCCACCGCCCGGGTTGGTGAACGAGGCAAAGGCGAGCACGGCCATGTCGCAGAACTGCGCATACCCACGACCGTTGTCCAGGATGGCCTGCGTGGCGGAGGCATCGAGCACGGTGACCTCAGGCAGAACCGGAGCGGGCTCCTCAGCAGGCGCGGACTCAGCTTCGGCGATTTCCTCGGCAGGCTCAGGCGCTGCCTCGGTCTCGGGCGCCGTCTCGGTCTCGGCAGTCTCCGCGCCCTCGACGTCCTCGGCAACCTGTTCTTCGGCGGCCACAGCACTCTGAACCTTGGCCTTCATCGCCGCGACAAAACCGGCAGGCATACCATCGAACTCGCACACGCCGGCAAGCGAACGCTCGATATCCTTGGCGCACGCTTCGGACACAGTTGCCACGTGACGCTCGGCGGCCTTGGCACGGGCCTCGCGCTTGGGATTGGGCTGACCCGCTCGGTTGGACCTGCGGTTACGGTTCCTGTTGTCGACGTCTGCCATAAGTGGTCACCTTTCCTGTCGCTGCCGCTATCGGCTTTTCCCATCCATGATACCCCGCCGAGTACAAAAAAGACGGCCCCGAAGGACCGCCTTTCGCATCGATTTACACGCACGGCAAGCACCGCCGCAATTCGCCACTAGTCGCGACGGCCAAGGATGTTCAGGATGCGCAGGAACACGTTGATAATGTCCACGAACAGATTGGACGCCATGAGCACGGCGTTGGGCAGCGTAGGCGGCACCGTCGTGGCAACATAGGTGTCGTAGCCAATAAAGCCGGCGAACACCACGATTACGATCAGATCGGTGATGGTCTGCGAGACGCCCATGAACATCAGCACGATCTCAACCAGAATAGTGGCGAGCAGAATGCCAAAACCGATGCCATATACGCGCTGGAAAAACTTGGGGAACGTCACGCCCAAGGCGCCAAAGACAAAGGTGATGGCGGCCGTGGCGATAAAGGCAGTGTTGATGGTGGGCAGGTCGTAGTTGGCAAGGCCAAACGACGCGGTCAGGCCAAAGGTGCTCGCAAAGATTACGTAGCCCACAAGGGACAGGCCCACGGACTGCTTACTGGCGGCGGCCGACATCATGACCATGCCGACGATGGTCAAAATAAACGAGCCAAAGACCAGTGGCAGGGCGGCGCCGCTCATCATCATGCGGGCAAACGCCATGGTGCTCGTAAAGTAAGCACCAGCGCCCATGGCACAAAAGCCCAAGAAGATGAGGGCAGACATGGCAAGATTATACGCACGCGGCGACATCTCCTTGGCACGGCTTGCGCCGGTTTCGATGGGGCCGTTCTGATAGCCCTGAATATCGTTCATAATTTCGTCCTTTCAAAAGCGCCGCGACAGCGCAGTAGCTGACAAGATTCCTGTCATTGTACCCGAATGCCGTACGTCCTTACCTACGGCGCTCGCCCTCGAGCGTGCGATCAAAGGCCCAGACCCACCAACGCATCACGTGTGCCTGCGAGCCGTCCGCCCGCTCGCGCGTCTGGTCCTCCAGATACAACTCGGTCGCGTGCCCGCCAAAACGCACCTTATAGGTCGCCGTACGAACACCGTGAACCGTTAAGCCAAAGCCCGTGGACGAGACAATCTCGTCAATCGTAAAGCAGCGACCGTCGACCCAGCAGACGGTAACCGGCACGACTTGTCCGCCCGCGAGGATGCGAGCCACGACGTCCACATACTGCTTGTGTACGCGCCGAGTTTTGCCGTCTGTCTGTCGATATTCCATGCCTCCTATTATCGAACGCATGTTTGCATGTTGTAAAGCGAACAGACTGTGGTTTTGGAGTGTCGTAGTAATCGCACGTGTCCGCATGGCGTGTTAGCAAAAAGAACACCCGCGGTCAACAGGGCTAATATTCAATTTTAGTGCCAAAAAGTTCACTTCTCCCATCAGAACTCGGTAAAGAGACCCGCAGGAGGTGATACGATTTATCATGTTTTTGTAACGTGTCTGCAAACTTCGAGAAAGCCCATATATGGACGTAACGTTCTCAACCTTCCTCGGCCAAATTGTGTCGAACCCAGTCCTTGCCGTCACCGTGATCCTCGCGTTGGGCGCCATCTTCGTCAATGGATGGACCGACGCGCCCAACGCCATCGCGACCTGCGTCACTACGCGTTGCATGCCCGCCCGCGCCGCCATTCTCATGAGCGCCGCATTCAACTTCCTCGGTGTGCTCATCATGACGCACTTTAACGCGAGCGTCGCCAACACCATCTCACATATCGTCGACTTTGGCGGAAACAGCACCATGGCGCTCGCCTGCCTATGCGCGGCGCTGTTCTCCATCGTCGTCTACGGCGCCACAGCGTCGCGTTTTGGCATCCCCACCTCGCAAAGCCACAGCCTTATCGCCGGCCTGACCGGTGCCGCCATCGCCCTCGGCGGTGCGAGCAGCGTCAACGTCCACGAGTGGATGAAGGTCATCTACGGCCTGGCGCTCTCCATCGGCCTGGGCTTTGTCATGGGCTGGGTCCTGTGCAAGCTCGTCTCGATTCTTTTCGTCGCCGCCAACAGGCGACGTGCCAATGTCTTCTTTAAATACGCTCAGATCGCGAGCGCTGCGGCCATGAGCTTTATGCACGGCGCGCAGGATGGACAGAAATTCATCGGCGTGCTCTTTTTAGGCGTGGCCTTTGCCAGCGGCCAGACGAGCGTCGGCGATGCAGGCATCCCCATCTGGATTATGCTGCTGTGCTCGGCCACTATGGGCATCGGCACCAGCGTGGGCGGCGAGCGCATCATCAAGTCCGTCGGCCAGAGCATGGTTAAGCTCGAGAAGTATCAGGGCTTCTCTGCCGACCTCGCGGGTGCCGCGAACCTGCTGCTTGCCACCCTTACCGGCATCCCTGTGTCCTCCACGCACATCAAGACCTGCGCCATCATGGGCGTCGGTGCCGTCAAGCGCCTCTCGGCCATCAACTTCGGCGTCGTCAAGGACATGATGTTCACCTGGTTCTTCACCTTCCCCGCCTGCGGACTCATCAGCTTTGTCATGGCCAAGCTGTTCATGATGTTCATCTAGTCAAACCGAGCGTCCATCCGGACCGTAATACTTCTCACACCCGTCTTCGCCTCGAAAGGACCCACTCATGGCAAAGAAACCCGATTCGTTCTATTTTGACAACTACGTTGCCTGCGCCGACCTAGCCGTACAGGCTGCCGAGCTGCTCACAAAGATTTTCGAGAACTTCGATCCCGCGAAGATTCACGATATGCTCGACAAGATGCACTCAATCGAGCATGCGGCCGACAAGAAGCACCATGAGCTTGAAGACGCCCTGCTCACGGCCTTTATCACCCCGCTTGAGCGCGAGGACCTGGACCTGATGAGCTGCTCACTCGACACCGTGCTCGACCGTATCGAGGGCGTCGTGCAGCGCGTCTACTTCACCAACATCCAGAGCATCCATCCCGACGCCATCGTCATCGCCCACAAGGTGACTGACGCCTGCCGCGCCATGAAAGACCTGATGGTCGAGCTGCCCAACTACCGCAAGTCCAAGACCCTGCGCGAACTCGTCATCCAGATCAACACGATCGAGTCCGAGGCCGACGAGCTCTACATCAACGCTATGCGCAACCTGCATGTCAACGGCAAGGATCCGCTCGAGGTCATCGCCTGGCGCGACGTGTACGCCTTCCTGGAGTACTGCGCTGACTGCTGTGAGAATGTGGCCGATGTTGTGGATTCGATTGTCATGAAGAACAGTTAATTGGGGGTATGTGTCCCGGCGGCGAAGGGCCGGCACCTGTTTGCTTTCTCACTCCGGCTGCGTGGCAGAGTCGTTCGAAAGTAAACAGGTGCCGGCCCTTCGCCTTACATACCACCATTGGGAACTTTGGCTGATGGTTAGAATGCGATGGGAACCTGGATGATGCGGCCTTTTATGCCCGATTGGATACTTTGGGGCTGCATTGAGCGTTTGGCTGAGCGTAGCCTTGGGTACCTTTTGATTTACCTTGGATTGATTCGCTGACTTTGGAGGGTTTGGTTATGGGGTATTTGGATCTTGCTCGGTCTCGGTATTCTTGTCGTGAATTTGAGGCTCGGGCTGTTGAGCAGGCTGTGGTGGATGCCGTTGTTGAGGCTGGACGCATTGCTCCTTCTGCTTGTAATAACCATCCAACCCGTGTGATGGTGTTGGATACGCCTGAGCTTCTGGAGAAGGCTGCTGCTTGTCAGCCGCGCTTTGCTCGTGATGGATCTATCTTTGGAGCTCCGCTTATCTTTCTTATTTGCAGCGTTACCGATGATGCTTGGGTGCGCCCGTATGATCAGATGAACTCGAGTGCCATCGATACTTCGATCGTCTGCGATCAGATGATGATGGAGGCCACCGAGCATGGCCTGGGAACGTGCTGGGTATGCCATTTTAAGCCCGAGGTGGCACAAGAGCAGTTCAATCTGCCCAAGGGCGTCTATCCCTATCATATGCTCGTCTGTGGCTATCCCGCCGACCACATCGCCGATCCCGAGCATCGCGAGGCCCGTACCATTCCCCTCTCCGACTTCCTCCTCAAGTAGATTTTGGGACATGCCCTAAAACCTATCCTTGACCGCTCACCGGTTCGCCGAGTTCTGCGCCACTATGTGCAGGGCTCGGTTTTTTATGTTGCGCGCCCCGGTACAGTCATAAAAAAGGACCCGCAAGCTGCGGGTCCTTTCTAGGCACTAAATTGTAGGCCGAATGTTAGTCCAGGTCGTCGGCAGCGAAGTTGTCGATCGGGGCGAAGGGATCGGCCACGGGGACAACCGGGTCAGCGACGGGCAGCGGCTCGGCGGGAACAGTCACCGCAGGAGAAGCGGCGGAACCGACCGGCGTGGAGGCCATGAGGTCGGCCGGGAAGGAGTTTTGGGCATCGTCCATGAAGTGCTGGATGAGCTTGAGGTACTCGGCCTTGAACTCCTCACGGGAAGCCTTGAGACGATCGATCTCCTCGAGCTCGGCCTGCTTCTCGGTCAGAGCCTGGCGGATAACCTCGCGTGCCTTGGCGTCAGCCTCGTTGCGGATACGCTCAGCGTTCTCATTGGCATCGTTGACGATGGTCTCAGCGGTCTGCTGGGCAGCGATCAGGGCAGCGGAAATCTGGCGCTCCTGAGCGGAGAAATCAGGGGCGGGAGCAGCCACGGGGGCGGCAGGAACGGCCTGGGCGGGGGCATCCTGAGCCTGGGCAAGCTGAGCCTGCGCATCGGCAAGCTGCTGCTCGGTAGCAGTCAGACGACCCTTAAGGTCGACGATCTTAGCGAGCATAGCGTCAACCTCAGAGGACAGCGTCTCCAAGAAGACGTCGACCTCGGCAGGATCGTAGCCACGCTTGGCCTCAGAGAAAGTCTGAGCCTGGATGTCTGCAGGGGTAATAGCCATAACAAGTCTCCTTTTTCATCGCCTCGGCGCTACACGCCCGACGTAAGTTACTAAGTCAGTTCTACACGAGTATACCTATAAGAAGCTGCAGAACCAGCCTCTGCACCAACTGCAACGCAATAATCGCAACGACCGGCGAAAAATCGATACCGCCCATCGGCGGGATGAAACGACGGAACAGGTTGAGCCACGGACCGCACACGCTATCAAGCACCGCGGCAATATCCTGAAGCAAACCACCCTGCTTCATGGGAATCCACGTCATAAAGCAGTAGACGACAATAAGCGTGGAATAGAAGTTGAACAGCGTGTTGACCAGCTGGACGATAGTGTAGATGTTGATGGGAATCTCCTCGTCTTGTCTTTACTTAAGGTAGCCGTCCGCACGAAGCTTCTTGAGATCGGAATCTTTGACCTCGCAACCGGCGGGCAGCACCATGAACACGCGGTCGCCCACCTCCTTGACCGTGGCACCCAGACCGCAGGCAAAGCCGTAAGAGAAGTCCAAGACGCGCTTGGCAACTTCGGTGCGTACGCCCACAAAAATCAGTGCGACAGGCTGCTTGGTGCGAACGCGGCGCACCACGGTCTCCACGTCGTCATAGCTCTCGGGGCGCAGGACATAGGCCGGCAGCTGCGGTGTGGCGTTGATGATATTGCTCGCATAGGCCGAGGCATCGCTCGGTGCAGGCGCGGGCGCAGCGGCGGCACGGGCGCGGGTGTTCTCGGCGTAGCTCGACGGCGTGTCATAGGCACCAGGACGATAACCGCTCGCAACACTGTCCTGCGAGCGCGAAGGCGGATTATACGTCGTGGCATGGCGGGAGTCATCGCCGACCAGCTGACCGGAGCGCGTATACACGGCAACCGACTCAGCTTCACCGCGGCGCGTCTGACCAAGCAGGCCGTTGCTCGGCTCGTCTTGGGTGTAGAAGCCCTCGCCCGAAGCACCGCTGTAGCCGTTGCCCTGATAACTATCGTCATAGCCGTCATCGTAGCCGTAGTCGTCGTCCTGGCCATAACCCTGGTCGTAACCCTGCTGGCCGCCCAGGTGCATTTTATTTTTAATCTCGTCAAGGAAGCCCATGGTTGTGTCCTCTCGCGGTTTAGTGCAGGCGCCCCGATAATCAGTGCGCACTTCAGAGCCTTATTTTACTGCAAACTCCGGGCTAAATACTACCCTGCCCAGGCGAACGAGCGTAGAGCCCTCCTCAAGGGCAGACTCAAAGTCCTCGCTCATGCCGCAGGAAAGCTCAGGCAGGTTCAAATCGGGATGCGCCGCCTCCAGCTCATCCCTCAGCTCACGAAGCCCCGCAAAGGTGCGGCGTGCCACATCCTTATTCCCCCGGGGCGCCATAGTCATAAGCCCCTGCACGCAAATTCCCTCAAGTTCCGCAAGCTCACCCGCGGCGGCGCGAATCTCATCGGGCGAAAAGCCTCCCTTCGACTCCTCACCACTCACATTGACCTCGATGAGCACACGCTGGGGGCCGGCGAGCTCGCCTGCCTCAATCTTGCGGACAGCACGGCTCGAGATCGCCTGCGCCAGATGCAGCGAACCCACCGAGTGAATCAGCTCGGCTGAGCCCAGCACCGCATTGATCTTATTGGTCTGCAGGTTGCCGATCATATCGAAGCGTACCTCGGGCAGCTCCGGATGCTCCGCCAGACCCGTGAGCTTGCGAACCAGCTCCTGCGGGCGGTTCTCGGCAAAATGGCGATACCCCGCCTGGATGGCGGCAACGGTCTCATCGACACCAACGGTCTTGGACACGGCAATGAGGCGCGCGGCGTCGTGGGGACGGCCTGCGCGATCGAGCGCCGCATAAAAACGTTCCAGAATCTGCTCGCGGCGAGCGCGCATCAAGTCCAAATAGTTATCCATTGCTAATCGCCTCCGCTGACAGCCAAACAAGTAGTCCCATGCTAACGCAAGAGCGCGGCCCCGCATGTGCAAGGCCGCGCTCACTTAGGTATTTACAATCTTTCGACGAACGGGGTTACTTACTCCTCGTCGTCCTCGCCATCGTCCTCATCCTCAAGATGATCGAGCAGGTAGCGAAGACCCTCGCTGACCTCGTTAACGGGCACCTTGGCAACGTAGCGTGCATCGACGGCGGGCCTCATGATAACACCCTCGCCCGAAGGCACGCGCATGCTCTCGAGCTCATCCTCATCAGTGCAGGCGATATCACCGGCAGTCATACGCTGTCCGGTCAACAGGAAGGTCAGACGGCAGGCGGCATCGATGGAAATCGAGGCGATGCGATCGAGGTAGCGCGAAACCATGATGGCGCGGCGCAGGTCGTCATAGTTGCTGTCGTCGTCCATAAAATCGCCCGTGTCCATGCGGTTAAAGGTGCGGAAGAACTTCTCGTACGCCGCATGCACCGGCTCGTCCTCGACGGCCAGGCTGCAGATGATGGACATGTCGTTAGTGACGAGCGCAGAAAGCGAAGAGCCCAGCACCTGGTAGACGGCCTCAGCCTCGGCCTCGACCGTACCGACGAGCTCCTGGGGCAGCGAGATGTCGGCCTTGATCATATGACGCGTGGCGCGGCAGATCTGGCGAACCTTATCGGTCATGCGCTGCAGGTTAAAGTCGACGTAGATAATCGTCTGCAGCAAGCGGAAGTCGGAGGCGACCGGTGACTGCGTGGCGATCAGGTTGTAGCACACGGCCTCCAGGTTAGCGCAGCGCGCGTCAATCGAAAGCGTGCGCTTCTTGGTCTTGGTGGCGAGCTTGCGGTCGTCGGTCACATAGGCCTTAACGGCATCGTGGAGGGCCAGATCGACGGCCTCATAGATGCTCAGCATCTCGTGACGGGCCTCGACGAGCTGACGGGAAAACAGTTTGCGCATGGTTCACTCCAATCAGTTGGGTGCGGTCATGCCGCCCGCACAGTGAATATACACCGGACCAGGTCCGATCAGCTTGGGACTAGTCGCACCGATCAGCCAAAGCGGCCGGTGATATAGTCTTCCGTCCGCGAGTCCACCGGACTGGTGAAGATCGCGTCGGTTTGACCATACTCGATGAGCGTGGCGGGCTCGCCGGCAACTTCCTGCAAGAAGAATGCGGTGTAGTCGCTAATACGAGCTGCCTGCTGCATTGAATGCGTGACGATGATGATCGTCATCTCGGGCGCCAGCTCGGCCATCAGATCCTCGACCTTAGAGACGGACGTGGGGTCGATGGCGGAGCAGGGCTCGTCCATCAGGAGGACATCGGGTTGCACCGCGAGCACGCGCGCGATGCACAGACGCTGCTGCTGACCGCCCGAGAGTGCCAAACCATCCTTGTTGAGCTGATTGGATACCTCTTTCCAGAGGTTGGCGCGCTTGAGCGATTCTTCCACGATGTCATCGAGGTCACTTTTGCTAGTCACGCCCTGCAGACGAGGGCCAAAGGCGACATTCTCGTAGATGGATTTAGGAAACGGGTTGGGCTGCTGAAAGATCATGCCCACGCGACGACGGAGATCGACCGGGTCGACACCCTCGGCATAGATATCGTTGCCGTCGAGCGTCATGGTGCCCTCGATGCGCGTGCCCTCGATCAGGTCGTTCATGCGGTTGATGCAGCGCAAAAACGTCGATTTGCCGCAGCCCGAAGGGCCAATAAACGAGGTGATGGCGTTTTTGGCGATGTTGAGGTCGAGCCCCGTCAGCGCATGAAAGTCACCGTACCAAAAGTTGAAATCCTTGGCCGTAATGGCCGCTTGCTCCAGCGTGGGAGCGGACTGATAAACGGACATGGGACTCCTTAACTAGCGACGCTTGCGCGACAGGAAGCGCGCAAACAGGTTGAAGGCCAAAATGATCACCATCAGCAAGAGCGCGGTGCCGTAGGCTGCGTTCATGTTGATGCCGTCGTTGGCAAGCAGGTACAGGTGAACCGTCATGGGGCGGCCGGAATCGAGCGGCGAAATAGGTAGATTGATGGCCTGCCCCATGGTGTAGAGCACCACCGCGGTCTCGCCAATGGCACGGCCGATGGCGAGGACGATGCCCGTGGCAATACGGCCAAAGGCAGAAGGAAGCACGATCTTGGAGACAACCTGCCACTTGGTGGCGCCCAGGCCGTACGCGCCCCAACGGATATAGCGCGGAACGGCGCGAATGGCCTCTTCGGTGGTGCGCATGACGATGGGAAGCATCAAGAGCGCGAGTGCCAGGGCGGCAGAGACCATCGAAAGGCCCAAGCCCATGGCCTCGACAAACAAGGCGTAGCCAAACAGACCCATAACGATGGAGGGCACCGAGGCCAAAGCGTCAGCAGCGTAGCGAATGAGCTCGACGACCTTGCCCTGCTTGGCGTACTCGGCCAGATAGACGGCTGCCAGCACAGCGATCGGCGTGCAGATAAGCATGGCGAGCGCCGTCACATAGACGGTCGAGACGATCGTGGGCCAAATACCGCCCTCGGCGTTGACGCCCTGGGGCCAACCGAAGATAAAGTCGAGCGAGATGTGTGGCAGGCCGTTGATGACCACGTAGGCGATGATAGCGACCAGCACCAGCGTGGTGATGTAGGCAGCGGCACGGAACACGCCAAGCATGATCTTGTTGGACAGGTCCTTGTTGATGCGGCCCTTCTTGCCGTGGGAAAGGGCACGCTGGATGCGCTCGCGCGACGAGGTCGTATCGACCGTCGTGTCAACGGAATCGGACATAGCCTACCCCCTCTTCTTCTTGGAAATCAGACGGACGATGCCCACCAGCGTGGCGGAGATGATAAACAGGACCACACCCATGCCGAACAGCGCCGAGCGGTGCAGACCCGAGGAATAGCTCATGTCGAGCGCAATCTGGCTCGTGAGCGTCGAGATGGGGCTCGCAATGCTGTCGGGAATAACCGGGGCGTTACCTACGACCATGAGCACGGCCATGGTCTCGCCGATGGCACGGCCCATACCCAGCACGATGGCATCAACGATACCCAGCTTCGCGGCAGGTAGCACGACCTTATAGATGGTCTGCCACTTGGTGGCGCCCATGGCATACGATGCCTCGCGAATGCCCATGGGAATGGAATTGAGAGCATCGATGGTGAGCGTGGTGATGGTAGGGACGATCATGATGGCGAGCACAAACCACGCCGTCAGCGCACCAAAACCAAGGCCGCCGGTCAGTTGTGCGATAAACGGGCGGATGATGATCATGCCAAAGAAGCCGTAGATGATGGAGGGTATGCCCGCCAGCAGGTCAACGGCGGGGCTGATGAGCTTGCGCACGCGCTTGCTGGCAATCTCGACCAGGTAAACGGCCGTACCCACGCCCAGCGGCACGCCCATGGCGAGCGCACCGACGGTCACCAGACCCGAGCCGGCAAGCAGCGACAAGATGCCGTAGTGGCCCTCGGAAGGCGCCCACGTAAAGCTAAAGAAGTCCGCCAGACCGATGTCGGTAAAGACGGGCAGCGCCGAGTACGTGGTAAAGACAAAAATCAGGATGACGGTAACGACCGCCAAGAACGCGCAGGCAAAGAAGATCCACTGCAGCGCCTTCTCCTTGATATAGGTACTGTGCGATACGAGCGCCAGCTCGCGCTTCTTGGGCGTCTGAACATTCTGCTCAGTCTGGGAGTTTTCCTGTGCTTCCATGCTACTCACTCCCCTTCTCGTCGTTGGTGACGGGAATAAAGCCCGCCTCGCGAATCTGCTTGTCCATCTTTTCGGACGTCACATAGTCGATGTAATCCTGCGCCTGCTGCGAAGGCGCACCCTTCACAAAGAAGTAAAGGTCGCGTGAGATGGGATAGCCGCCGCTCGCGACCGTCTTCTCGGACGCCTCAACATGATTGACCGAGACGGCCTTGACCGAGGTCTTGGCGTTGAGGCTATCGACGAAGCCCAGCGAAATGTAGCCAATGGCACCGCGCGAACGAGATACCACGTCGCGCACCTGGCCCGTGCCCGAAAGAACGGCCGAGCGGCGATCGAACGGGGTGCCGTCCATCACGATGGTGCGGAAGGCCTCACGCGTGCCGGACGCCTCATCTCGATTGATGACCTGGATCCTCAGGTCCTCGCCACCGACTTCTTTCCAGTTGGTGATCTTGCCGGCGTAAATATCGCGGAGCTGCTCGGTCGAGAGGTTATCGACCGGGTTATCGTCGTTCACGATGACCGCGATACCGTCGTGGGCAATGACGATGGGAGTCAGGCCCAGATCCTGTTCGTCGGCATTGAGTCCACGGGAGGAGCTGGCGATATCGGCTGTGCCGGCGCTGACGGCCTCGATGCCAGCGGAAGAACCCAAACCGGAAACGAGCACGTCGATGCCGGTCTCCTCCTTAAAGCCCTCGGCCGCAATCTCGGCGATAGGAAGGCAGGTCGTGGAGCCGGCGACGGTAATGGAAGAGGTAGAAGATCCCGAAGAACAGGCGCACAGCGTAAGCGTAAGCACAGCGGCGCTCAGGACCGATACGATCTTTCTCATAGCATCACGCCGATCGCAGCATGGCGCCCACAGGTGCCGTCCTCGTTACGGTAGGAATAAAAGCGGTCGTTCTGACGCACAGTCGAAAGCTGGGTATCCACGATATCATCCGCGTCGACACCGACATCTACCAGCGCCTCGCGAATGGCAGCGGAAAGATCGAGCATGCGAGAGGCACTCGCATCGATGCAAGAGAACTCGGCGGCAAAGCGATCCATGAGTTCCTGGGATACCTCATATTCGTCACCCAAGATATGGGGGCCGATATAGGCGGAAACGTTGCTCGCATCGCAGCCGGCAGCATCGCAAAGCGCCTGGCACGCCTTGGCAGAAATACGTGCAATCGTGCCCTTCCAACCGGAGTGCACCACGGCAAATCCGCCAGGGGCCACCAGCACCACGGGAACGCAGTCGGCAAAGCAGAGCAGCACGGGCACGTTATGCGCCGTGCAGACGATGGCATCACAGCCCTCGGCAATCTGCTCGCGAACGTCCTCAAGGTCATCGGCGCCGTTCGAGGTCACCGCAACGATATGATCACCATGGACCTGATTGGGAACGAGCAGGTTGTGCTCGCACTCGGCGGCACCCATAGCTTCGAGCGCACGACGACGATTTTCTTGAACAGCAAAGGGGTCATCGCCAACATGCGAGCCCAAGTTGAGTGAGGAGTACGCATCTTCGGAAACGCCACCGGCGCGCTCGGTGAAGGCAAAGCGAACATCGGATGTCGCGCCCTCCACCAACGTAACTCCATCATGGTCGACACGCGAAACGTTGTCCGCACGTGCTGCCATACTAAAGCCTCCTAATAACACAAGTACCGCGGCATCGCCGCTACAGCCCGCGTTTATACGGCTGTCATACTTCTCTAAAAGGATACCTGCTGCGCTGGAGGCAATCGTAAAGGGAACGTAAAGAGATTGGAGGTTCTAGTTTACAAAGTCGAAATAAAAAGGGCGCGTCCATACGGACACGCCCCTGTGCACAACAATGCAAAGAACGACTTAGAAGCTACCGCGCTTCAGGAAGTCGGGAAGCTCGAACTGATCGTTGCCGAAGTTAGGAAGCTCGGTGCCACCAACGTTGCGGGTCGGAGCGGCCTGAGCCGGACTGGTGGCCGGAGCGGTGCGTTGCGGCTCAGCGGAGGCAGCGGCCTTGCTCTGAGACTGCTGAGCAGCAAAGAGCTCGTCCTGGCGGTTGACGTTGGAGTCGGAGAAGCCCGTAGCGATGACGGTGATACGCACCTGGTCGCCCAGGGACTCGTCGACAACGGTACCGAAGATGATGTTGGCCTCGGGATCGACGGCATTGGCGACAACGTCGGCGGCGTCGCTGATCTCTTGGATGCCCAGGTCCTTGGAACCGGCGATGGAGAGCAGCACGCGCGTGGCACCATCGATGGAGCTCTCGAGCAGCGGGCTGGAGATGGCCTGCTGGGCAGCATCGACGGCACGGGTATCCCCAGAAGAGGTACCGATACCCATCATGGCGGTACCGGCCTGCTTCATGATGGTCTTAACATCGGCGAAGTCCAGGTTGATGATACCGGGGACGGTGATGAGGTCGGTGATACCCTGGGTGCCCTGGGAAAGGACACCATCGGCAATCGCGAAGGCCTCGAGCATGGTGGTCTTCTTCTCGGCGATGTCGAGCAGCTTATCGTTAGGAATGACGATCATGGTGTCGACGCAATCGGAGAGGGTCTTAATGCCCTCCTCGGCGCTCTTCTTGCGCTTGCGGCCCTCGAAGGTGAAGGGCTTGGTCACGACGGCGACGGTCAGCGCACCGACCTCGTTCATCGCGATATCGGCAACGATGGGGGCAGCGCCGGTACCGGTGCCACCGCCCTCGCCGCAGGTGATGAACACCATGTCGGCGCCAGCGAGCGCCTCGGCAATGTCGTCGCGGGACTCATCGGCAGCCTTGCGGCCAACCTCGGGGTTGGCGCCGGCGCCCAGGCCGCGGGTAAGGTCGGTGCCGATGTGCACCTTGATATCGGCATCAGAGATCGCGAGTGCCTGAGCATCGGTGTTGATGGCAACAAACTCGACGCCGCGGATGCCCTCTTCGATCATTCGATTGACCGCGTTGGTACCGCCGCCGCCGACGCCGACCACCTTAATGACGGCAAGGTAGTTGTTGATCTCTGTCTCGTGCATGTCGGTCCTCCGAACAAAGGTTATAGCCATAGCATGGGTCGACCCCTGCGCACATTAACCTTCAGGTTGAAAGTAAATGCAAAGGTAAACTGTATTATGTTTGCACATTATGAACGTATCAGTCAAATAATTGACCGTGAAAACCAAACAAACCAGATAAACGGCGTGGTATGGCCCCTCAACAAAGCATCAACCAGCGCTACGAGGTCGGAGTGTTCCTAAATGTATAGTTACCCGGAGAACGCACATTGATATACGTTACGCCCTCTACCTGCGAAAGCAGCTTGGTGACTACGCGCTCCTTCTTGACGATATCGTTCGAATCGCCCAGCGACACCTCAATGCCGTTATTGAGGTTTGCCGAGATGGCTTCGACCGAAGGCGTGGAAATATCCTTGACTTGTCCCAAGAACTCGCTCGAAAAACCACGCACATAATCCAAGCCAGCCTTAACGGCCTTGGAGCTCACCGCCTGGCCGGAAACCGGAGCGACATCCGCCGAGACATCAGTCAACAACACCGCGCCATAGTGCTTAGCGAGCGCCAGCGCGGCATCAATGCCGGTCAGGGTATTTGAGCCCTGCCCCGTCGTGATGACGTTGCCCTGATCGTCCACTTCGACCGACGTCGACAGCGGGGCGATCCAGGTGTCATCATCCCCGATGGCCCAAGCAAGGTCATCGGAGCTGATATAGGCAATTGCAATGACCTTGCGCTCCATAGGCGTAATGATGAGCGTATGCGGGAACTGACGCTGGACATCCACGCCCGACACCCACGGGTTCTGCTTGAGATCCTCGGTAATCTGGTCGGGATCGACGTTAAAAAGCGACGTTCCCTCGGGCAAATCGATCAGCTGGATAGCATCGTGCTTCGTCACATGCTCGCTGCCTTGAATCTGAATATCAGTGGCGGTAAACAATCCAGAGTTAATCACCACGATGGCAACGACGACGAGCACGGCCAAGGCGGCCAGAACGCCGCCCACGATTTTGCCTTTGCCTGTAACGAGAGAAGCGGCGTCTGACGTTTTATTTGCCATCGCCCCAAGTGAAGACAACGGGTTGACGCCTTTTTTACCCGAAGGCTTCTTGGCGGTAGCCGGCACCGATGTCAGCGAGCGCGGTTTCGATGCGCCCAGTGTGCGACCCGGACGCGCCGCTTTAGCTCCCGTCGAGGGCTTAGGAGTTGCCATAGGACGGGCAGGCTTGGCGCCCATAACAGGCTTTGACGTCACCGAGGGACGCGAGGACTTTTTTGCGGCCGGACGATTGCCGAGCTGCGAGCCGACAACCGGACGACTGGTCTGTCGAGCATGCCCGACAGACTTAGAGTGCGCGACGGCATTGCGTTGAGGTTTGGCAGGCGCGCCGGAACGCCCTCCGGCGCGGCGGAAGGTGGGTTTCGATGCTCTAGAAGCCGAGGAATTTAACTTCCGGTCTGAGCTCGATGCCATACGCCTCCCTCACCTTTCCGTGCACATGTCTGATAACCGCGGCAACGTCATCGGCCGAGGCGGTTCCGTTATTAACGATAAAATTAGCGTGAACGGGCGAAACTTCCGCGCCGCCAATCGAAAAACCCTTTAATCCACAATCCTCGATAAGCTTGCCCACACTCGCATCGGGCGGGTTGCGAAAGACCGACCCGCAGGATGCGCGACCCATGGGCTGCGTACGCTTGCGCCTCGTCAGGTACCGCTCCATGCGCTCGCGAATGTCGGCCTTGGGCGCCGGTTTAAGTTTGAGCACGCACTCGAGGATGATCTCATTGCGGGGAAGGCTACATTCGCGGTAGCCCCAAGTGATCTCGGACCCCGCATAATGCTTGATACCGGATGCCGGGTCAAACGTTACGACATCCTCGACCAGCGAGCCAATCCATTCGATCCGCGTGCCGGCATTCATAGATATCGCACCGCCGACCGAACCAGGGATGCCAACGGCAAACTCAAGGCCCGAGAGGCTACGCGACAGGGCATCGTTGACCAGGCGCGCAAACATCACGCCCGCACCGACCGTCAGCGTACAACCGTCATCGGCAACAACCGTGCGCTGAAACTCACGTCCGAGCGAAATGACGGCACCACGATAACCGCCATCGGCAACCAGCAGATTAGAGCCCTTGCCGATGATGACCCACGGCACCTGCTCGCGATCGAGCACCGCCACGGCGCGGCGGAGGGCATGATAGCTATGGCACGTCACAAAGAGGTCGGCCTTGCCGCCGATACGATAGCTCGTATGACGCGCAAGGCGCTCGTCCTCGATCACATCCGTGTCGATCATGCCCGAGAGCGCCATGACGGCGTTAAACAGACCCATTAGACTTAAGCGTCTTTCTTGGCAGTCAGATACTCAATGAACTCGGGGCCGACGGTCGTAACGTCACCGGCACCCATGGTGAGCAGCAGGTCGCCCTCGCCCACCATCTGCTCGAGCTCCTGATTGAGCTCAAGACGGCTGGAGCAGTACACGACCTCCTTGCCAGGATGCTTGGCGCGCACGGTATCGGCGAGCATCTTAGAGGTAACACCCGGAATGGGCATCTCGCCAGCCGAGAACACATCAATCAGCAGCAGTTTATCGGCATTGGCAAATGCATCGGCAAAGTCGTCGCACAGGGCCTGCAGACGCGAATAGCGGTGCGGTTGGAACACGACGTCGACATGTTTGTAGCCCAGCGAAGAGGCAGCAGCGAGCGTCGCCTTGATCTCGGTGGGATGATGGCCGTAATCATCGACCACGGTGATGCCATCGATATCGCCCACGTGGGTAAAGCGACGACGGACGCCCTCAAAGCTCGAAAGCGCCTTGGCGGCGGCGTCGATGTCAAGGCCCAGGACATGGGCGACGGTGAGCACCGCCGTGGCGTTGAGCATGTTGTGGCGACCGGGATTACTCTTGATCTCCACAGCGTGCTCAGTGCCGTCCTCAAAGCGAACGATAAAGTCGCTCTGGATGCCCTTGACATCCGGGTGCATGCAGACGATGTCGTTGCTCTCGGCAAAGCCGTAGGAAAGCACGTGACGGCCCGTCGACTTGGCGAGCTCGACCAGATGCGGGTCCTCACCGCAGACGATGACGGTGCCGTCCTCGCCCACCAGGCTCATGAATTTGGCGAAAGTTGCCTCGATCTCCTCGATACCCGAGTAGTGATCGAGGTGGTCGGCCTCGACGTTGGTCACAATGACCACGTTGGGGTTCAGGAACAGGAAGGAGCTGTCGGACTCGTCGGCCTCGGCGACAAAGTAGTCGCCCGAGCCGTTCTTGCCGTTCGTGTCATAGCCCTCGACGATGCCGCCGATCAAGAAGCTCGGATCCAGGCCCATGCGGTCGAGCATGGTGGCGCACATCGAAGACGTGGTGGTCTTGCCATGCGTGCCGGCAACAGCGACGGTGGTGTAGCCGTGGCCCAAAGCAGAGAGCATCTTGGCACGGGGCCACACGGGAATACCAAGCTCGCGAGCGCGCACGAGTTCAGGGTTGGACTCCGGAATAGCGGTGGAGACAACAACCACGTCGGGCTTGACCTCGTCGATCGTGGCGGCCTCATGGCCCACATGCACCTTCACACCAGCGCGGGTAAGCTGGCGAATATAACGTGACGTCTTAAGGTCGGAGCCGGTAACGGCATAACCGCGCTCGTGAAGAACGAGGGCGATGCCACTCATGCCGGCGCCGCCGATACCGATAAAGTGGGCGCTCTTAAACTCGGGCGCGGAGGTTGCAGTCTGGGAATCAGCCATGTGCTCGTGTACTCCTTGCGTAAACACTGCCTGTAACCCGTTAACTGTACCGCACCAACCGCATCAGCGCGAGGGCGACCGACGATATCCCGTCTAACTAACGCAAACCCTCTACCGCATCCGCCAGAAGAGCGGCGGCCCTATCCTGAGCCAGACCACGCGCCGCCTGACGCATGGCGTCGCGCGCCGCCGCGTCATCGACCAGGTGCAGCAGCTCATCGGCAAAGGCAGAACCGTCGATATCGGCATCGGCGCAGAGCACGCCGGCCCCGGCGTCGACCAGATAACGGGCATTGGTGGTTTGGTGATCGGCCGTGGCGTGCGGGTACGGCACGAGCACCGAAGGCACGGCGAGTGCAGCGATCTCGGCCACGCTCGATGCGCCCGAACGCGAGAGCACCAAATCGGCAGCAGCCAGCATATCGCCCATGTTGTCGATGTAAGGCTGGACGCGGTAACGCTTCGCCTCCTCGGGCGTCAGCGCCAAAGCGCGCTCGGTCTCCTCAAAGCCGTCGGCACCCGTCGAATGCAACACATAGAGGTTCTTGCGCGAAAGCAGCTCGTTTTTGAGCGAAGCCACGCGCTCGTTGAGGTGCTGGGCGCCAAGTGAACCGCCAAAGACGAGCAGCAGCGTAGCGTCCTCGGGAACGCCAAGTGCCTTGCGGCCGCGAGCGCGATCGCCCTCGATCACCGAGCGACGTACGGGGTTGCCGGTCATGAGCACGTGGCCAGGGTCACCTTCGCGCTCAAAGACCGAACGCGCTGCCGGCACCGAGATGCACACGCGGGCGGCGTGGGAGTTCATCATCTTGTTGGCCAGGCCCGGAACAGAGTTCTGCTCATGCAGCAGATACGGGACGCCTGCGCCCTTGCACCACCCCAGCAGTGGAACCTCGACATAGGCACCAAAACCGATGGCGGCATCGGGCTTGCCGACCTTTGAGAAATGACTGGCGAGCGCACGCTTGGCCTTGTTGACACGCCACAGCGAGGTCAGCGCCGTCCAAGGACGGGAGCGGTCGAAGCCCGTGACCGTAATGGGCACAAAATCAAACCCAGCCTCGGGGACCAGACGACCCTCGAGCTTGCGCGACTGGCCCACGAACACAACGTGGTGGCCACGGTCACGCAGCTCTTCGGCCAAGGCGAGCGCGGGGTTGATGTGTCCTGCCGTGCCGCCGGCTGCAATAGCAACGGTCATTTTATCGGTCATGGTAGTCCCTTCGTACACGCGGTCCCTGGTCGTCGGTACGCAGACGCGCCGACGGGTCCGAGTTCAAATCGATTCGATTATATCCGCCGCCCGCATTGCGAGGAGTGGGGCGCTGAGGACGACCTTGCGGCACCGTTCGCTGACGCGGGCGGGCTGCCGGCTCGGTCGCAGAGCCATCCAGGACGGTAAAACCGTTACGCGAAGATCGCTCGCCGCGCACGTGGGGCAAGCCGGCGGTACTCTCATCCATAACGGCAAAGCTCTCACGGCGGCGGTCATACTCATCGCGGCGGGCGCTCTCGTACGAAACGCGCAGGATCAACCCGGCAAGCATGAGCGACACAATAATCGACGAACCGCCGTAGCTAATAAACGGCAACGGTTTGCCCGTCATGGGAAACACGTTGAGGATGCCCAGCGCGTTAATCAAAAACTGCACCGCGAGAATGACCGCGGAGCCAGACGCCATGAGCGCGCCCCGACGATCGGTCGCCTGCTCGGCAATGCGAAACGCCGAGTAGATCAGCATCGCAAACACCAAGAAGAACAGCACGGTTCCGACAAAACCGACTTCCTCGCCAATGATGGCCAAGATGTAGTCGTTGTGTGCCTCGGGCAGATACGAGTACTTCATGGTTGAGTTGCCGATGCCACGGCCGAACAGACCGCCCGAGGCAAAGGCCATGATGGCAAGCGTGGCCTGATAGCCGTCACCATACTCGTCGGCCCAAGGGTTCAAGGCAACCTGAATACGCACCATACGGTACGGCTCTGCGACAAGCGCAATCACGATCACGAGAATGCCGAAGATTAGCACGCCGATGATAAATCTGGGGTCGAGACCCGCAAACAACGCCATGCACATGAGGGTCAACAGGATGATCAGGACAGTACCGAAATCGGGCTGGATAAAAATCAGAAAGAGCGAAATGCCCAGGTAGATGCCCATCTTGCGAAGGAATTCGTTGATGTTGCCACCGGGCGAAAAGAAGCGATCAAGCATGATGGCCGAATACGCAATGGCAAATGGCTTTAAAAACTCGGAAGGCTGGAACTGAATACCGGCGATGTTGAGCCAGCGCGTGGCGCCGCGGCTGCCGCTGCCCACCAAGAACACCAGAAGCAGTAGCCCTATCATGCCGATGAGGAAGATCCTGAGCACATCCTCCCCAAACCAGCTGTCCGGCAAAACGCGCACGATGGCAATCAGCGCCAGAACACCGACCACGGCAAACGCGGCCTGTCGACCCAGAAAAAACGTCGCCGAGCCATTCTCGTGCAGCGCCTCGACCGAAGACGCCGAGTACACCATCAGCAGGCCAAAGCATACCAAGGTAAACAAGCAGGCCATGAATATCAAACGGGGGCGCATGATACGGGCGGGAACGCCGGCAATATAGCGTTCGCTAAACGACTGCCCGCCGCGGCTGGAACGCGGTGTGGTGCGACGTGAGGAAGCACGGTCCGAGTCGGGCCTCCTCATACCTTGTCGGGGGCTCTCCTCTCTCACCGCAACCCCTATTCCATTTGTGATTTCGCTGTAGCGGCAAGCTGAGCCACGTAGTCCTTAAACACGCGGCCGCGCTCCTCATAGCCCGAGAACTCATCGAACGAAGAGCAGGCAGGAGAAAGTAAGATCACGTCACCACGGCTCGAAAGCGAACGGGCAACGTCCACGGCGTCGCGCAGGTCATCCGCCTGGGCGATATCCACATCGCCATCGACATCGGCCTCGTCCATAGCGGCGGTGAAGCGCTCGCGCGCATCGCCAAAGCAGACGACCGAGCGCACGTTGTCCATAACGACGCGCGCGAAGTCCGTGAGCGGCGTGCCCTTATCGTGGCCGCCGAGCAGCAAGATCACGTCGTCATCGGGAAATGCCGTCAGTGCCTTCTCGACCGCATCGGTGTTGGTCGCCTTGGAATCGTTGACGTAGCGCACGCCGTCAATCTCGCCACACGGCTCCACGCGGTGCTCGAGCGGCTGGAACGAGGCAAGACCGCGGCAGACACCATCGACATCGGCACCGACCGCCAAGGCAGCCGTGGCGGCGCACAGGGCATTGATAACATTGTGATGGCCCGAGATCTTGAGCTCGGATGTAGCGATGAGCGGGGTCTCGACGCCCTTCAGGCGCACGATCATCTTGCCATCGCGCACAAAGGCGGCATCCTCGCCCTCAGGCTCGTCAAAGGCAACCTTGCAGATGCGACGACCCGGCGTGTAGATGTACTCATCGAACTCGTGAATGCCGGCGTCTTCGACGTCGACAACCGCCAGATCGTCATCGACCATATTGTCAAACAGTTTGATCTTGGCAAGCGCGTAGTTCTTATGGCTCTTATGCCAGCCCAGGTGGTCGGGAGTGATGTTGAGCAGCACCGCCACGCGGGGGTGGAGCTCGGTGGTCGTAGCAATCTGATAGCTCGAGAGCTCAGCCACAAACCACTCGTTGTGAGCTCGGCCGTCAATCTCGTTGACCGGCGGCTCGCCGATGTTGCCGACAGCAACGCTGGCCTCGCCGGCAGCCTTAAGCAGATAATCAGTCAGCGACGTGGTGGTCGTCTTGCCGTTGGTGCCCGTGATGGCAATCCAGTTATCGGGCGACAGGCGATAGGCAAACTCGGGCTCACCCATAATCTGGGCGGCATGCTCGCGCCCGGCCTTAAAGAAGCCCGAGAACTCCGAGATGCCCGGGCACGTCACGCATACGTCATAGGCGCCCTCGACCTGTTCGGTCCCATAGACAAACGATGCCCCGTGCGCCTCGAGCGAGCGCGTGGCATCGTTGGGCTCGGACGTGCCGCCACCGTAAACGGTAACGGCACTTACGCGCTCGGGATGTGCCAGCGCCCAGCGGGCGACATCGAGACCGGATTTGCCCTGACCCAAAACGAGCAGGCTAAAGACATCAGCAAGAGGCATGAAAGACCACTATCCCAACTGGAAGAACAGAGCAAGGCCAACGGCACCAAAGGCAGCAGCGATAATCCAAAAACGGATGACGACCTTGGTCTCGGCCCAGCCCTTCTTTTCGAAATGATGATGGATGGGCGCCATAAGGAAGACGCGCTTGTGCGTAAAGTGGAAGTAGACAACCTGAATCATGACCGACAGGGTCTCAACGATAAACAGGCCGCCGATGATGAGGGAAACGACCTCGGTGTTGGTCATGATGGACGTGCAGGCAAACGCGGCGCCCAGGGCAAGCGAGCCGGTATCGCCCATAAAGATGCTCGCCGGATAGCAGTTGAACCACAGAAAGCCCAAGCAGGCACCGGCACACGCGGTGCAGAAGATGGACAGGTTCACGTCTCCGTGCAAAAACGCCATGGCAGCCATGGCGAGCATGGCAATCATGGAGGTGCCGCCAGCAAGACCGTCAAGGCCATCGGTCAGGTTCACGGCATTAGAAAGACCGGCGATCATCAGCCAGCAAAAGACAATGTAGAGCCACGGGAACGAAAGGCCGCAGATGGTGGTCGAAAGCACGCCAAGGTCAATCGTCAGGCCGCCGGGAAAACGAATCTCGGGGGCGACGCCGCACCAGTTGACGGCAAGTACCGTAAAGGTGACACAGATAATGGTTAGGCCGATCATCTTGGCATGAGGCGTCAGACCGAGCGAGCGCCCATGCGTAACGGAGGTCAGGTCGTCGATCAGGCCCAGCACGCCGGTCGCCAGCGTGGCGAGCAGCACGAGCACGAGCTCAGTGGTGAGCTTGCCCATCAGCAGGCAGGTCAGCGAGATCGCGACGAGAATGACAACGCCACCCATGGTGGGCGTTCCCTGCTTAACCAAATGACGCTTGGGGCCGTCGGCACGAACCTGCTGGCCGATACCCTCGACCTTGAGCAGCTTGATCCACCACGGCATGAGCAGCAGCGCAATGGCAGCGGCGATGCCAAGCCCCAAAAAAGCCTGATACGTTGGATACGAGGGATTGCCGAACATGGGCTAGCACACACCTTCCACAAAGCGGTCGAGCTCAACAAAGCGGGAACCCTTGACCAGTACAACATCATGTTTTTCAAGCGCGCCGCCCATGCGGTCGAGCACCTGCTGATAATCGGAGAACACCTGGATGCGGTCCTCGTCCATGCCCATCATGCGCGCGGCATCGGCCATAAGCTGGGCCAGCTCACCACCCACGCACGCCAGCATGTCGAGCTTCTTGGCGGCGGCATAGGCGCCCACGAGCTCATGCATGCGAGGAGCCTCATCGCCCATCTCGCCCATCTCGCCCAGGATCGCCATGCGAGACCCCGTGCACGAAAGCGAGCACAGTAGATCGAGACCAGCAGCCATGGATTCGGCGCTGGCGTTATAGGAATCGTCGATGACGCGGGCACTGCTCTTGGCGCGCTTGATCTCCTGGCGGTGCCCGGTGATCGTGAGGCCCCTAAAGGCAGCATCGATCTGCTCGGGCGTCACGCCCAGGCGATAGGCAACCGCGGCGGCCTTAACGGCATTTGGAACGGACTGCACGCCGGGGATGGCAAGCATGGTATCGATCGTCTCACCCTGGCCAAAATCGAGCGTAAAGACCGGACGGCCCTCGTCATCAACACGAATGTCGCGGGCACGGACCTCATCGTCGTCCGAGACGCCGGCCAGCATCACGTCGATACCAGCAGGCTGGGCGAACGTATCGCGAATGAACGGCGTAAAGTCGTCCTCGCCGCCCAAAACCAGCAGCGGCAAGAAGTCGCCAGCGGCGCACATGCCCTGGACAATCTCGGCCTTAGCGCGGGCGATGTTCTCGCGGCTGCCCAAAATGCCGATGTGAGAGGTACCAATCTTGCTCACGATGGCAAGGTTGGGATTGGCGGACTGGGACAGGCGCTCAATCTCGTGGAAATGGTTCATGCCCATCTCGAGCACCAGGACCTCGGTATCGGCCGGAGCGGAAAGCACCGTGAGTGGCATGCCGATCAGGTTATTGAAATTGCCCTTGGTGGCCCAGACACGATAGCGCTTGGCGAGCACAGCGGCGAGCACGTCCTTGGTCGTCGTCTTGCCGATGGAACCGGTAATACCAACGACCAGGCAGCCAAGCTCCAGACGGTACGTGTGCGCCAAACGCAGCAGAAACTCCTCGGGATCATCGGTCAGCAAGATGGCACAGCCCTTGTCCTGCGCCAGCGAGACCAGCTCGGCCTCGGGCTCACGCATCATCACGACGGCGCCGGCACCCGACTGGACGGCACGGGAAGCAAAATCATTGCCGTCGACGTTTTCACCGGGAAAGGCGACAAAAATCGTCCCTTCCTCGACCTGGCGCGAGTCGATAACGCACCCGCGGCATACCTGATCGGCTTCTCCCGTCACGGTTCGGGCCCCTGTTGCGGCCGCGAGGTTGTTGACGGCGATCTCTATCATTGCAGCTCCCCTGTAAACCTAATAATGCTATCGGCGTATTGTATCCCAGCGCCGCGCATGCGTGGTGCAGGGCATGTGAACACCCCTCATATGGGACAACAAACCACGCCCCAAAGATTGTAACCCCCTACTTCGTGTGCGGGATACCCAGCACGTCGAGCGCGTTGGCCATAATGGACTGGAACGGCACCGCAGCGGCATCTGAGCCGCTCGGCGTTCCGTCGAGCGTGATATAGCACAGCACCTTGGGCGATTGTGCCGGTGCAAAGCCCATAAAGGACGACATGTAGTTCTCCTTGAGGTAGCCGCCGTTCTCGTCGGCTCGTTCGGACGTACCGGTCTTACCCGCCACGTCATAGCCGTCAACCGCGCCGCCAACGCCCGTTCCCTCGGACACGACCGTCTGCATGCACGATGTCACCTGGGATGCGGCGTCCTCCGAAATCGCGCGCTCGCCTTCGCCCCAGTCCTTCTCGTCGCCCTTGCTGGACTTATAGAAGTGCGGGGTCATCATCACGCCGCCGTTGGCGATGCCGCCCACGGCACGTGCGATCTCAATCGGCGAGACGGACAGCGCCTGTCCAAAGCTCATCGAACCCAGCGTGGCGCCGTCATACTGGTCACGCTCCTTGACGATGCCCAGGCTCTCGCCCGGAAAATCGACACCGGAGCTGTGACCTATGCCCCACTTGTCCACATAGGCGGCAAAGTCATCCGCACCGATCTTGCGCCCCACCAGGACAAAGCCCACGTTGGACGAACGGCGCATCATCTCGCGCACATCCATGGTCATGGCATAGTCGCGCTTGTCGGCATCGGTGACGGTATCGTCACCCACCTTGATGCTCGCCGGCACCTCAAACGACGTACTCGATCGCACGACGCCCAAGTCGAAGCCGGCGCCCGCCACGAGCGTCTTAAAGACCGAGCCGGGCTCGTAGGCGTCGGTGACCAGGCGCAAGTTCATATCCTCGGTCTTGGCGTTTTCCAGATCGGTCTGGTCGTAGGTCGGGTACGAGCAGGCGGCGAGAATTTCACCAGTCGTGGGGTCGGTGACCAAAGCCGAGCCGTTCTTGGCCTTTGTCTTCTCGACAGCCTCCGCCAAAGCATCCTCAGCCGCTCGCTGCATATTGACGTCGAGCGTCGTCACGATGTCAACGCCGTCGACCGCAGCCACCTTTTTATAGGCACCGCCCGCGATATAGCTGCCGTCCCTCGCGCGCTCGCGCACGAGGGTACCATTCGTGCCGGTCAGAAGCTTGTTGTATTGCTTTTCGAGACCCGTCAAGCCGTCGTTGTCTACATTCACTACACCCAGCACCTGCGATGCCAGATTGCCGTATGGATATACGCGCTTCATGGCCTGCTCAAAAAGCACGCCGGGCAGGTTCTTCTTCTCCAGCGCCGCAGCATCGTCTTCGTCCACCTGGCGCTTGATATACACCCAGGTGCCATCGGACTCGACGAGCTTGCGGCAGGTCTTTTTATCGATTCCAGTTGCCTTGACCAGCGCCGACACCGTCTTGTCAACATCCTCGACAAGCTGCGGGTTCACGGCGATGTTGCGACATTCGACCGACGACGCCAGCACGTTACCGTTGCGGTCGTAGATGGTGCCGCGTTTGGCATAGAGGGTCTGTGCAAGCAGGCGGCGCGCATCGGCACGCTCGCGCAGTTTATCGGCTTCGACAATTTGATAGTCGGCAAGGCGAAAGACGCCCAAGCCCAAACCAAGCCCGATGAAGCCCATGATGGCTTTGCGGCGAGGCAGAGGCGTGCCTGTGAGCCATTCGGTCGACGAACTCTTGCGCGACCTGGTGTTATGCATTTGAGGGCCGTCCGAGCCGCGAAGTCGCGACGCCGGGTCGTTGCCACGGGACTGCCCGGCGTTGTAAGATTGCCGACCCGTTCCTTGATAACCAGAACGTCCCCGCGACGAGGGACGTCCAGAACCGCGGCCCCCATCGGAACCGCGGCGATAGTCATTTGTCATACTCAGCTACCGTCTTGCTACTGAGCGGTCGCGGTCGCGTTGGCGCCCGCGGCTGCATCCTGCGAAAAGTCAAGTGTAACGCTCTCGCTGGGCTCCACCATGCCATAAGCGCCCGCAAGGTCGCGAATGCGCGTGTCGGCGCCATAGACCGAATGCATGACCTCCAGGTCGGAGCTCTCATCGGTCGCCTTTTCGAGCGTGTTGGTAAGCTCGGCGTTGCTGTTGAGCACCTGGGCCGTAACGCCGGCGAGTGCCACGCGGGCGACGCCGATCGTCATGAAGATAGCCGCAATGATGCAAAACGTTTTAAGAACGCTCATGAAAACCGGGCTTACCGCCTGGTTTGCCTGACGGCCCGCGCCCGTGTAGACATCAAAGCGCGGCGTGCGCTGCTCACGGGGAGCAACGGGGGCCTGCGGCGTCTCACGATAGGCGGGCATGGCGTTCATATCATAGGCAAGTGCTGCGCTTGAAGTGTTGTAGCCCATGATATGCCGCCTCCCATCCCGAGTACGTTGGTAGTGTGTTTAAGCTTCGTTTATGGTGCGAGCGGGAGGTCCAATATCGCGCGGTCGCGCCTACAGACGCTGCGCCACGCGGATTTTGGCTGATCTCGCCCGAGGGTTGCGCTCAACCTCATCAGGCTGGGCAACCAAGGGTTTGCGGGTGATGACCTTGAGTATCGGCACGTTGCCGCACACGCACACCGGAATCTCCGGCGGACACGTGCACCCCTGGCTCATCTCCTTAAAGTGGTTCTTTACGATACGGTCCTCGAGCGAGTGATACGAGATGACGCAGATACGTCCGCCCGGGTTGAGCCACCTGGTGGCGGCATCAAGCCCTCGTTCGAGCACATCGAGCTCGTGATTGACCTCGATGCGAATGGCCTGGAAACTTTTCTTGGCCGGGTGTCCGCCATGCCGACGAGCGGCAGCCGGGATACCCGCCTTGATGATCTCGACAAATTGGCCGGTGGTTTCGATCGGTTCTTGCTCGCGGCGGCGCACGATCTCGCGCGCGATCTGCGAGGCAAACTTCTCTTCGCCGTAGACGCGTAGAATCCGGGCGAGGTCGTGTTCGTTATAGGTGTTGATGACCTCAGCTGCGTTTAAGGTGTTATTACCCGGATCCATCCGCATGTCCAATGGGGCGTCCTCGTTATACGAAAAGCCCCTGCCAGGGATATCGAGTTGCGGTGACGAAACGCCCAAATCGAACAGGAAGCCATCGACCCCGGGCACCTCGGCCGAGCAAAGCAGCTCGTCCAAGTCGCCGAAGTTGCCCTTCAGCAGCTGGTGCGGAACTCCGGGAACCTCGCGGTCCAGACGGGCGCCAGCGGCCTCGAGGGCCATGTCGTCCTGATCGACGCCGAGCAAAAGGCCCGTCTCCCCCACCTGCGCGGCCATCTTTACCGAATGGCCGGCACCGCCAAGGGTGCAATCGCAGACAACGGAGCCGCTCTTTAGCCGCAGCGACTCAAGCACTTCGCCGAGCATGACAGGTTCATGCCGATATTCTTGTGTCAAGATCCCACGCTCCATCCGTTACCCGTGCCTTGCCCTTACGAGAAGAAGAGGTCCAGCAGGGCCTCATCGTCATCGTCCTCATCGGCCGCGGCGCGATCCCAAACCTCAAGGTGGTCGTAGTTGCCCACAACCGTGACCTCGCGGTCGAGGTTCGCCTGCTTGCGGAGAGACTCGGAAAGACCGATACGACCGGCGCTGTCCACGTCCATCGACGTGGTGCGCTTGTTGATCGCCCTCATGAGCTTCTGGTCATTAATGTCACGCGGG
>UQXB01000019.1:0-38606 GCA_900544935.1 uncultured Collinsella sp. | reverse complement strand
TACATGTCATTGACGCGCTCGCGCTCGGCAAGCTCTTTGGCATGGCGTTTGAGGGCGCGTTCGCAAGCCTTGATCACCTGCTGGCGCGGGTCCTCGCGATAATGCTCCACGAGGGCGGGAATCTCCTCAAACGTAGCGCTCGCCAACTCACCGGCAACCTGCGATGCCGAAACCGAGCTCGTCATGTTGGCCATACCAGGCCCTCCTTGCATACAAATCAGATAAAAAGAAGGGCCACCCGAAGGTGACCCTTGTGTCCAAACGAGTGGACAGACGCTGCGATCTTCTTAGCGCTTCTCGGGGATGCGAGCAGCCTTGCCCACCTTGTCGCGGAGGTAGTACAGCTTGGCGCGACGGACGCGACCATGACGAACGACCTCGAGCTTGGCGATCTTGGGGCTGTGAAGCGGGAAGGTACGCTCAACACCGACACCGAAGGACATCTTGCGGACGGTGAAGGTCTCGCGGGCACCGGCGCCGGCCATGCGGATGACGTCGCCCTGGAAGACCTGGATGCGCTCGCGGTCGCCTTCCTTAATGCGGTAGTGAACCTTGACGTTGTCGGCGACGCGAACCTGAGGAATGTCCTCGCGGATCTGCTGACGCTCGATTGCGCGGATGTAATCCATGTGCAATTCCTTACTCTTCTAGAGGTGCCGTACCACCTTGGCCGGCACGTAGTTGAACAAACGTATTCGAGTATACACGCGCGGGTTTCTGCTGCAAGAACAATTTTTTACGCAGACAAAAAGACAAAACCCGCACATGATAACCGCCCGTCTCACGAATGAGACGGGCGGCATGAAGGGGGCTACGCTAGGCGTCTAAACCCAAAACGTTAGGCGGAACGCTTGGCCTCGAGCTTGGCCTGAGCGGCAGCCAGGCGTGCGAGGGGCACGCGGTAGGGCGAGCAGGACACGTAGTCCACGTCGGCCACGTTAAACAGGCCCTTGATGGACTTGGGGTCGCCACCGTGCTCACCGCACACGCCAAAGTGCATGTCGGGGTTGGTGGCGCGGCCCTTCTCGACGGCCAAGCGCACCAGTTCGAGTACCGCCGTGTCGATGGTCTCGAAGGGATTGTCCTTCAAGATCTTCTTATGCATGTACAGCGGGATGAACTTGGCCTCGGCATCGTCGCGGGAGAAGCCGAAGGTGGTCTGGGTGAGGTCGTTGGTGCCGAAGCAGAAGAAGTCTGCGTAATGGGCGATCTCGTCGGCGACCATGCAGGCGCGCGGCAGCTCGAGCATCGTGCCCACGGGAATATTGAGCTCGACGCCCTCTTCGTCGGAAACCTCTGCGATCACGCGCTCGATAACCTCGCGGGTCTGGACATGCTCCGCCGTGATGGAAACGAGCGGAACCATGATCTCGGGGCGCGGGTCGACGCCTTCCTTGATGAGGCGAGCGGCAGCCGTGGCGACGGAGCGGACCTGCATGAGCGGCAGATCGCTAAAGACGATGGACAGGCGCACGCCGCGTAGGCCGAGCATCGGGTTGGACTCGACCATGCCGTCGATACGACGCAGGCGGGCGCGCAGGACGGCAAGCTCTTCCTCGCTGGCGCCAGCGGCTTCCTTCTTGGTGATGGCGACCTCGAGCTCGCGAGGATTATCCAGGAACTCATGAAGCGGCGGATCGAGCAGGCGGACGACCACATCGCGACCGGACATGGTCTTGAACATCGCCAGGAAGTCCTCGGTCTGAACCTTGAGCAGGTCGGCCAGGGCCTGCTGCTTCACGGCCTCATCGTCAGACAGGATAAAGCTCTGGATGATGTTCTTGCGGTCGCCCAGGAACATGTGCTCGGTGCGGCACAGGCCGATGGCCTCGGCGCCAAACTCGAGCGCGAGCGCGGCATCCTCGGGGTTGTCGGCATTAACGCGCACATGGTTGGCATGGCCACCGGTCTCGTCCAGGCGAATCTCGTCGGCCCAGGATAGGATGGTGTCCAGATCGCCGGTGAGCTCGGCGGAGACCAGGTCAACGGCGCCGTCGACGACGATACCCTGGGTGCCGTCGATGGAGATAACGTCGCCCTCGTGCAGCACGCGGTCGCTGCCCTCGATGCGCACGACCTTCTCGGCGGCGTCGATATGGAAGCGCTCAACGCCACAGACGCAGGGCGTACCCATGCCGCGGGCGATAACGGCGGCATGGCTCGTCTTGCCACCGTTGCTGGTCAGGATGCCCTCGGCGGCTACCATGCCCTTCAGGTCATCGGGGTTGGTCTCCCAGCGAACCAGAATGACCTTGTGGCCCTCGTTGGCGCGCGCGACGGCGTCGTCGCTCGAGAACACGACCTCGCCCACGGCGGCACCGGGGCTGGCGTTCAGACCGCTGGCCAGCGTCTCGTACTTCTTGGAGGCGTCAAACTGCGGGTGCAGGAGTTGGTCGAGCTGCGCGGGATCGATGCGGCTCACGGCCTCCTCGCGGGTGATCAGGCCCTCCTCGACCATTTCGATAGCGATGCGCAGGGCGGCGGTGGCGGTGCGCTTGCCCACGCGGGTCTGGAGCATCCAGAGCTTGCCCTGCTCGATGGTGAACTCGATATCGCACATATCGCGATAATGATCCTCGAGCGTCAGGAACACGCGCTCGAGCTCCTCACCTGCGGACTCGAGGCCCGGGGTGGTCTTGAGGTCGGCAATGGGCTCGGTGTTGCGGATGCCGGCGACGACGTCCTCGCCCTGGGCGTTAACCAGAAAATCGCCGTAGAACTCCTTAGTGCCATCGGCCGGGTTGCGCGTAAAGGCGACGCCAGTCGCAGAGGTCTCGCCCTTGTTGCCAAAGGCCATGGCCTGCACGTTGACGGCGGTGCCGAGGTCGTCGGAAATGCCATGCTGCTTGCGGTAGATGCAGGCACGCTCGTTCATCCAGCTGCCAAAGACGGCCTGGATGGCAAGGCGTAGCTGAAGCTCCGGGTCGTGCGGGAAGACAGGCTTGCCGTCAGCAACCTCGAGCTCGGGATACAGGGAAGCATCGACGTTCTCAGAGAAAATCCCCTTGAAGGTCTCGACGAGCTCCTGCAGATCCTCGGCCGAAAGCTCGGAATCGACGCGAACACCAGCGACCAGGCGTGCCCGGGTCAGCGCGTTCTCGAACAGGTCAGCGTCGACGCCCATGACGACATTGGAAAACATCTGGATAAAGCGGCGGTAGCTATCCCAGGCAAAACGCGGGTTCTGCGTCTGCGCGATGAGGCCCTGGACGGAATCGTCATTGAGGCCCAAGTTAAGGACCGTGTCCATCATGCCGGGCATGGAGAACGGAGCGCCCGAACGAACCGACACAAGCAGCGGATCGGAGGCGTCGCCGAGCTTCTTGCCGCAGCGGGCCTCGAGGTCCGCCTCGGCGGCAACGATCTCATCGAGTGCGCCCTCGGGCCACACGTTGCCGGCACCGGAGTACTCGACGCAAGTCTGGCAGGTAATGGTAAAGCCACCGGGAACCGGCAGGCCGATGCGACTCATCTCGGCAAGGTTAGCGCCTTTGCCGCCAAGCACGAAGTTCATGGACTTGTCGCCCTCGGTGACACAGGTGCCCTGGGCGTCGGTTCCAAAACGGTAAACCCTCTTGCAATCGCTCACGATGCTTCCCCTTCCATGCGCTTACGCGCACGACCGTGGTAACGAATCGACCCGTCAGATGCGGGCCGTGAGGGAACTATACGGCGGGTTTTGAGCGGGCTTAAGCAGAGGATGCGCGGTTTGGTAAACGTGCTAAAACTGGCGGTAAACGGTAGGTAAAGGTGGTTACCTTATGAAGAGACCACTTCAATAAACTTGCAGGTCAAATGCAAGTAATTTGCTAAATCGCTTTACCATTATCGTGCATTATTTTTAGTTAGTCTTTTTAGACGGGGCTTTTTAGCTACCCCAATAAGCTAGCTTTGTTGGGCTCGACGGGCGGCGCGGCGGGCACGGGCTTCTTGGATTTCCTCCAAGTGGTTAATGATCTCGGCAGCGCTTTCCTCGATGGCCTTGCCGTCGGTACGCACCACAAAGCAGCCTAGGCGCTTCATGAGCGCACGGGCTTCCTCGAGCTCGCTGTGCACGCTCTCAGGCTCGGCATAGGAGCCGGCAACGGCACGAGCGTAGTCATCGCCCAAGCGGCTATCGCGAATTTCGGAAATCACATCGACGGTCGAAATCAGGCCGAACAGGCGCATCGGGTCGACCTCGTAAATCGACTTGGGCGGCTCCATGCCATGCGCCAGTGGGACATTGGCGACCTTGTAGCCCTGATAGGCCAAATACATCGACAGCGGCGTCTTGGACGTGCGCGATACGCCCAGCAGCACGATATCGGCACCCGACAGATCGTCGCAGCCGCGCCCGTCATCGTGCTCAACGAAATACTCCATGGCCTCGATACGATGGAAATAGCGGTCATCGGTCTTGTGAATCACGCCCGCAACGCCCTTGGGCGGCACACCGATGAGCGACGACAGCACGGCGAGCGTCGGGCCGATCAGGTCGACCGAACGGATATGCAGCATGCCCAGGTAATCGAGCACACGGGCGCGAAGCGCCGGATCGACAATGGTGTGGAACACGGCAATATCGCGATGATCGGCATCGACGCGCGGACCCACAAACGACTTGACCTGCTCCACCGAGTTCACCTTGGGCAGGCGCAAGAGACGAAAAGCCCCTTCATCAAATTGCCCGGACGCCGCAAGCACCACCTCACAAGCGGTATCACCGAGCGAGTCGGAGATAACGATAACGGTGGGACGAGCGGTGACCGGGCAATCCATGCGGGGCTCCTTTTGCGCTTATGCGCAGGCTGGCTTACTTTTTGCGAGCAAGCTCACCGATGTTTGCGATGCCGGAGAAAACGGCCTCGAAGCGGTTGAGCAGCTTAAGGCGATTATCGCGAAGCTGCTCGTCCTTGTCCATGACCATGACCTCGTCGAAGAAGCGGTCGATGGGGGCGCGCAGGGCGGCAAGGGCGGCAAATGCGGCCGGGTAATCCTCGGCAGCAAGGGCGGCGTCGACAGCGGTCTGAGCAGCCTCGGAGGCATCGGCAAGCGCGAGCTCGACCTCGCCCATCAGGGCGCGGTCGTACTCCGCGCCCAGCTCGGGCTTGGAGATGTGCGCGGCGCGGGCATAGGCGGTCGCCAGGTTATCGAACGTCTCAGCGTCGTTCTTGCGGGCCTCGTCGAGGGCGGCGCAGCGGGCGAAGAAGACGGACGGGGCGATGATGTGCACCGCGGAGACGGCGGCAACGGTATCGGCCGGGATCTTTTCGTCGCGGGCCATGCTCACCAGACGGCCGTGGAAGAAGTCGCGAACCTGCTGAGCGACCTCGGCGGCGTCGAACTCGATACCCTGCTCGCTATAGAGCTCAAGGGCAAAGTCGATAAGCGACGTGGGATCGATCGGCAGACGGTCGCGCAGGATGTTGATGATGCCGATGGCGGCGCGACGCAGCGCGTAGGGGTCGGAGGAGCCGGTCGGGGGCTCGCCGATGGCAAAAATACCGGCGATGGTATCGAGCTTGTCGGCGCAGGCCACGATGCAGCCAGCGGTGCCCTCGGGCAACTCGTCACCGGCAAAGCGGGGACGATAGTGATCGCGGATGGCATGGGCGACCTCGTCATTCTCCCCCATCGCGGTCGCGTAATAACCGCCCATCACGCCCTGCTGGCTCGTGAACTCGACGACGGCGTTAGACACCAGGTCGGCCTTGCACAGGTGCGCGGCGCGAGCAGCGTCGGCGGCCAGGTGGGCGCCCAGATGGGCCTCGCGAGCGATGGCAAGCGCGAGTTGCTCAATGCGCTCGGACTTGGCGAGCACGCTACCGAGCTTCTCCTGGAAGGCGACCTTGGCCAGACGCTCGCGGAACTCGTCGAGGGAGATCTTCAGGTCCTCCTCGTAGAAGAACTTGGCGTCGTCCAGACGGGCGCGCACGACGCGCTCGTTGCCGTCAATCACGCGCTCGGCATTCTCGGGCTTGCTGTTGGAAACGACCACGAACTCACGCGTGAGCTTGCCCTCGCCGTCATAGATCGGGAAGTAGCGCTGGTTGGTGAGCATGGACTCGCAGATAATCTCGTGCGGGACCTTGAGAAACTCCTCATCGAAGGTACCGACGAGCACCGTCGGCCACTCGCAGAGGTTAATGACCTCCTCAAAGACCTTCTTGGGCGTATCGACATGGCAGCCGGGACGGGCAGCCTCGACCTCGGCGATACCGGCGAGGATGGCCTCACGACGACGCTCGGCAGAAAGCACACCGGCGTCCTCGAGCACCTGCTCGTAGACGGCGGGGCTGGCGACCACATGGTCACCGGGGCCAAGCACGCGATGACCACGCGTGGTGTTGCCACTCGTCACGTCGGCAAACGACACGGGCACAACGTCCTCGCCCAGAAGGCAGCAGATCCAGCGGACCGGACGAACAAAGGTCGCATGCTCGTGACCCCAGCGCTGAGAGCGGTAGTTGGGCCACTGCAGGCCAGCGATAGTCTTCTCGCACAGGGCCGTCAGGATCGGGGTGGCCGGGGCGGAAGGGATGTTCTTCTCGGCAAAGACGTACTCACGGCCGTCGGTGTCCTCGCGACGGACCAGATCCTCGGCAGCCACACCGCACTTGCGGGCGAAGCCCTGGGCGGCCTTGGTGGCGTTACCGTCGGCATCGAAGGCGATGTTGGCCGCGGGGCCGCGCTTGACCTCGTGAACCTCGTCGGTCGCGGTGGCGACGTCAGCAACGAGCGCAGCCAGGCGGCGCGGGCTCGAGATCACACGGACCTCGCCGTGGGCCAGACCGGCCTCGTCGAGACCCTTGGCGATCATGGTGCCAAGCTGCTTGACGGCATTGTTCAGCGGTGCGGAGGGCATTTCTTCCGTACCGATCTCAAACAGGAAATCCTTAGCGTCTGCCATGGCTTACGCCACCTCGCCTTCCTGATCGGCATTCTCGTTGACTCCGGCGACCTCGGCCATGTAGGCCTCGCAGCACGCCTTGGCGACGGCGCGGACGCGCAGGATGTAGTTGGCACGCTCGACCGCGGACAGGGCGCCGCGAGCATCGAGCAGGTTGAAAGCGTGGCTGCACTTCATGACGCAGTCATATGCCGGCAGCGGCAGCTTGCGCTCCAGGCAGGAATGGCACTCGGCCTCGTAGTCGTCAAACTTCTGACGCATCATCTCGACGTTGGCGACCTCAAAGTTATAGGCACTGAACTCGCGCTCGTTCTCGAGGAACACGTCGCCATAGGTCATGGGCGTGCCGTCGGGCAGGTAGCTCCACACCAGGTCGTAGACCGAGTTAACGCCCTGGGCGTACATGGCGATACGCTCCAGGCCGTAGGTGATCTCGACGGGCACGGGGTCGACCTCGATGCCGCCCACCTGCTGGAAGTACGTAAACTGCGTGACCTCCATGCCATTGAGCCAGACCTCCCAGCCAAGGCCCCAGGCGCCGAGCGTCGGGCTCTCCCAGTCGTCCTCGACAAAGCGGACGTCATGGTCGTTGGGGTCCAGGCCAATGGCGGCCAGCGAACCCAGGTAGAGCTCCTGGGCGTTGACCGGCGAGGGCTTGATGAGCACCTGGAACTGATAGTAGTGCTGCATGCGGTTGGGGTTCTCGCCGTAGCGGCCGTCGGCGGGACGGCGGCAGGGCTGTGCATAGCAGGTGCGCCACTCGGCGGGACCGAGCGAGCGCAGCGTGGTCGCGGTATGGAAGGTACCGGCACCGACCTCGGAGTCATAGGGCTGCATGATGACGCAGCCCTGCTCGCCCCAGTACTGCTGGAGGCGCAGGATGATGTCTTGGAAGGAAAGCGATGAAGCGTTCATGCCTCTAATATCCCCTCGTCGAAACGATTACACGGTTAGGTACTGTACTATAGCGGTTTTTAGTCGATAGCGCCGATGCGGTTGAACGGCCAGTAGCGCACAAGCGCCACTGCGATCAAATCAGAGCGATCGACGGGACCAAAATAACGTGAGTCGGCAGAGTTTTCGCGATTGTCGCCCATCACCCACACGCACCCGTCGGGAACCGTGTAGGGATAGCTTACCTGAGCGCCGGGCGCTTGGACCGAAAGCGGCCAGCTCATGCCCGTCGTATAGTCCTCGTCGAGCGCTTGGCCGTCAACGACCACCTTGCCATCCTGCAGGTCGACCGTCTGGCCGGCCGTGGCAATAACACGCTTGACAAGAACATCATGCTCGGAGGTGCCATCGGGGTTGTGAAACACCACGATATCACCCTGCTTGACGGGCCGACCGAGCTCGAGGCTCACCTTTTGTGCCAGGATCTGGTCGCCAATCTCGATCGTGGACTCCATGGAGCCGGTGGGCACCACAAAGGGCTCGACCACAAACGAGCGAATCAAGAAGGTGGCCACGAGCGCGATCGCGATGACCGCGATCCACTCAAAAGCGCCCCTCAACGCGGAATGCTGCGATGGAACCATTCTCACTCCTCGCTCTGCGAATACGCAGCGTCCAAAATCTCCTGCGCGTAAGCGCGCTCCTGGGGCGTAAGGCGCGCCGTCTCGATCAGATCGGGACGCCAGCGGCAGGTGCGCTCGATGGCGTTCTTGCGACGCCAGGCATCGACCTTGGCATGATCGCCACTCACGAGCACCGGCGGCACGCCCTCGCCGTTGAACTCGGCAGGACGGGTGTACTGCGCGTACTCGAGCAGTCCTCCGTCCTCGGCGGTCGAGAACGACTCGTCGACGTTGCTCATCTCGTCGCCCAGGGCGCCGGGAATCAGGCGTACGACGGCATCGGCAACGACCATAGCGGGAAGCTCGCCGCCCGTAAGCACGTAGTCGCCGATCGACAGACGCTCATCGGCATACGCATACGCGCGCTCGTCGACGCCCTCGTAGCGACTGCACACAAACAGCAGGCGCTCACTTTTGAGCAGGCGCTCGGCCACATGCTGCGTAAAGGGCTCGCCACAGGGGGTAAAGAACACCACAGTGGGCTTGGGACCCTCTGCGCTAATGGCCTCGATGGCCTCGGCGATAGGCTCGACCTTCATGAGCATGCCCTGCCCGCCGCCGTACGGCTCGTCATCGACGGTACGATGGCGGTCGTGCGTCCAGTCGCGCAGGTTATACGCCTTAAAATCAAAAAGGCCGGCCTTGCGGGCGCGGCCCAAGATCGATGTGGACATGACGGGCTCAAACATCTCGGGAAAGACCGAAAGGGTCTCGATCAGCATGTTGTCCTCCCTACTTGTCCATATCGATCAGGCCGTCCATAACGTGGACGGAAATTGTTCCTGTGTCGGGAAGATCGAGCACGACCTGCTCGATCACGGGAATCAGCACCTCGCCGTACCGATCACCCTCGACAACCCAAACATCGTTGGCGGGCGTCGACATGATCTCGACGATCGTACCGAGCGAACCGAAGCGCTCGTCGACCACCTCGCGACCCATCAGGTCGGTATAGGCAGCGTCGAGCGAATCGAGCTCAAAGTCGTCACGATTTGCCAGCACGTAGCATCCCGTGATGCCCTCGGCGGCCGTCAAGTCGTCAATGCCCTCAAACGAGACCAGATCGCCATCGCCCGTATCGGTGACGGACACGACCGTGCAAAAGCGGTCGCGCTTGAGCGCCGGCGGCGTCAGGGCGACGCGCATACCCGGCTCTAATACAGAAGGAAGCCCCCGCAGCGGCTGCGCGAGGACCTCCCCCTTCCTTCCGTGCGGCTTGACCACACGGGCGATGTTTTTGTACTGGGACCTCAAGGTCCTAGCCCAGAACCTCTACCTCGACAGCAGTGTCGAGGCGAGCGGCCAGTGCACGGGCGAGCGTGCGAATGGCCTTGATGGTACGGCCACGACGGCCGATGACCTTAGCGACATCATCCTCGGCGACCGAAACCTCAATCGTAGAGGCGTCGTCACCATCGATGACCTCAAGGCTCACGGAATCCGGGTCGTCGACGATCTGAACAACGAGATATTCGACGAGATCGGCGATGCGATCTGAGAGCATTGCCTCACCCTCGAGCTGTGCAGCGTCAACCTCAGGCACGATTTACTCCTCGGCACCCTCAGCGGCCTCAGCGGCAGCCTTAGCGGCCTCGGCCTCTTTGGCGAGCTGCTTCTTGGACTTCTTGACGACGGTCTCAGTCTTCTCGCCCTCGTTGGCGGCCTTGACCAGAGCGGCGACGGCGTCGGTGAGCTGAGCGCCCTTGGACTGCCAGTCGGCGATCTTCTCGAGGTCGAGGTTGATGGTCTTGGGGGCGGTCATCGGGTTGTAGCGGCCAACCTCCTCGATGATACGACCGTCACGCGGGGCGCGGGAATCGGCGACGACGACACGGTAGTACGGACGCTTCTTAGCGCCGTGACGAGCAAGGCGAATCTTGACTGCCAAAGGAAACTCCTCCAACCAAGCAGCTTTAGGCTGCAACTACAAACAAACAGTTGAACATAATACGCCATCGACGCGGGCAGGTGAAGTCCGTGAGACCAACTTCTTCGGTGTAGTCGAGGGCAAATCCATATCTTAGACAAGAATTCGGGATTTGCAAGCACATACACGCACCCCACATGAGCTGCGCGGTATACTCATGACATGGAAAGACGCGAACATACATACGGTTATGAGGATGCCACGGGCGTCACGCCGCCTCCCTGGACGGGTCCGGCGGTGGGCCTCATGGACCTCGATGCGTTTTTTGCGAGCGTGGAGATGCTCGACCATCCCGAATGGCGCGGAAAACCGCTCATCGTGGGCGGAGACGCCGATTCGCGTGGCGTCGTGTCCACGTGTTCGTATGAGGCACGTCGCTTTGGCGTGCACTCTGCCATGGCCTCGGCCGAGGCGCGGCGCTTGTGCCCGCAAGCCATTTGGACGCACGGGCACTTTGATCGCTACCGCGAGGTGAGCGCGCAGGTCATGGCGATTCTCGCCGACGAGACCCCGCGCGTTGAGCGCGTATCCATCGATGAGGCCTTTATCGATATCACACCGGGTCGCTTTGCGCCCGAAGACCCGCTACTGGTTGCGCAGCGTATAAGCGACCGCGTGGCAGCGCTGGGTGTGACCTGCTCCATTGGCGTGGGCTGCAACAAGACGGTCGCAAAGATCGCAAGCGAGCGGGACAAGCCGTTTGGGCTGACCATCGTGCGCCCCGGAACCGAGCAGCGCTTTTTGGCCGCGCTGCCGGTATCTGCCATGAGCGGCATAGGGCGCTCGGCCGAGGAGCGACTGCTCCGCATGCGCATCTACACCCTCGGCGAGCTTTCGCGCGCGCCTGAGTCCACACTGGCCTCTATTTTTGGCGTCAACGGCGAACGCATGCGCCAGCGTGCGCTGGGACTCGAAATCTCCGAAGTCACGAGCCTCGATGAAGAGCGAGAGGTCAAGTCGGTCAGCAATGAACGCACCTTTGCTAAAGATCTGACTGAGCGTGGGGATATTGAGGCGGCAATTGCGCTGTTGGGAGAGTCAGTGGGACGCCGCCTGCGCCGTCAGGGGCTGACGGGTGCCACGGTAACGCTCAAGCTTAAGTATTCGTATGGCAGCGGGCGTACGGCACAGCGCCGGCTGCCTCATCCGACCGACGATGAGAACATCTTCGTGGCGGTTGCACTCGAACTGCTCGACAACATCTGGCAGGAAGGCATGCATGTTCGCTTAGCGGGCATCGGCATGAGCGACTTCGACCACCAAGGCGGCATCCAGACCGACCTGTTCTGCGAGATCGATGACCGCGGAGCCCAATCCAGCGACCGCCGCGACCTCTCCGTCGCCATCGACGCCGTCCGAGACAAGTTCGGCGACACCGCCCTATCCTTCGGCCGCCAATCCCGCTTCAATAACTAGTCTTTTTTGGACGGGGGTTGCTGCCTTCCGTCCGACACGGCATTGGTAGTCAATTTGGGACGGGGCTATTTTAGCTACACCTATATATCGGTTGAGATTCATTCGGCCTAATTCATTCACCGTCAGCCAAAGGGTAGCTAAAAAAGCCCCGTCCCAAATTGACTACCCCGGATGTCCGGTTTGGCGGCCGCAGCAAAATTATCCCGCCTAAAATGAGCTACTTTTCAACTTTAACTTTTTGAATCGTGCAATGGCCGATACCCGTGAGGCGCACGATCTGCTTGATCGAAAAGCCCTCGCTTTTGAGTTTACGGATACAGTCATCACGCACGCCCTTGGGCAGAGCGTTGAGATAGTGAGGCTCGTATGGTTTGAGCAACGCCTGCGCAAACTCAAGCGCGTCAGTATCACTCACATGAGCGCCATAACGGAAGCAATAGCCATTGGGCTCGCCCGAGGTGCTAAATGCAAAAAATCTCTGGGAATTCCCGAGCAACCCGAGCACGCAATCAGTCTTACAAATTCCCGGATAGCCCATATACTCGCTAAAGCTGCTCCAGCGATAGAGCGAAGCAGTGCCAATTCTGGCTTTCGCAGGGTTATCGTGAATGTAACGAACGCAGTTGAGCAGCTGATCATCATCGAGAATCGGCACACTCTTAAATCGATCCTGGAAAACAGGACCTCTCCTGCCTGTCTTAGAATTGAAATACATGGCATACGCCGTCGTAATCGAATGCATACAATCGCTCAGGTGAGCATGCCCGTCATCTAGCAACAAGTGAATGTGATTATCCATAAGGCACCATGCGATAACATCCACTTTGAACTTCTGGCATTTCGAAGCTATCAGTCGAATCAGATAGAGTCGATCGTCAGCATCCTCAAATATCAGCTGACCACCACAGCCCTTTTGGACGACATGGTAATAGCCGTAAACAGAGATTTCCCGCGCGGTCCGAGTCATACGCATCTCCTCCTCTACAGATAACAAATACGTTACCCGAGTCGGAAAGCTAAATATCACGCAATGAACCGCAACTCGCTTCTATCGGCGAACGGTAGGTAGTAGCTAAAAAAGCCCCGTCCCAAATTAGCTACTTTGGGCAAAAAGAAAGCCGGGCAGGTGCGGAAAACCGCACCTGCCCGGCGATATGCGTGAGGATAGCTAAAACCCCGTCTCAAATGAGCTACTAGAGGAGGTTGAGGGGGAGCTGGGGGGCGTCTCCCCAGAGTTTCTCGAGGCGGTAGAAGTCGCGGGCTTCGGGAGTGAAGACGTGGACGACAACCGAACCGTAGTCCATGAGCATCCAGGTCTTCTGCTCGCGACCCTCGATGGAGAACGGGTGCTCGCCGCAAGCCTCGGCGACCTTCTCCTCGATCTCGTCGACGATAGAATCGACCTGGCGGTTATTGGTACCGGTGGCAAGCACAAAGTAGTCGCATACGTCGGAAAGCTCGGTCAGGTCGAGCACCTGAACGTCCTCGCCCTTCTTGTCGTAGGCGGCCTGCGCGGCGGCGCGGGCGACATCCTCGGCGGCGACACCGCTCGCGGACAGCGAGGCGGCAGTGCGGTCGGACGTGGCGGCGAAGCTCTTGTGCTCCACATGTTCAAGAATCTGCTCGTCGGTCATGGTCTCGTCGGCCATGGAATACCTCTTTCTAGACAGCCCGAGCTAGCGCAGCTGGGCGTAATGGTTGTAAATCGTAATTGCCGTGGGATAAAGATAGCGCCCGGACTGGATCACATAGACCAGACCCTGCGCAAAACAGGAGAAGAACAACTCATCGAGCGTCGACTCCCCCACCATCTTGCGCAGCGCATGGGCATAATCGCCGTGGCGGTTGGGTTCGATGGCATCAGCCACAAAGACCACCATATCGAGCGGCGTCATGTCGCAAGCGCCCACGGTGTGACGGTCGACAGCCTGAAAGACCGCCGGCGACAGCTCGGGAAAAAGCTGCGGAAGCTCATAGGCGGCAACAGGGCCATGCAAAAGCGGCGTCGCGGCGGAAGGAGAGCCGGCAATCTTAATGCCGTAATGCAGAGCGCGCGTGACCAGCTCGTCGTCGGAGAGCACTTTGTCCCAGTCATGGATCAGGCCGGCGGCAGCGGCATCAAAGCGGTCAACGCCGTAGACCTCGGCCAGATGAAGTGCGGTCTCGGCAACACCCAGCGAATGCACATAGCGCTTGCGCTTATCCTTCATGCGAACATCGAGCAGCTCTTGAATGCGCTTGAGCAGCGCGCGCTCATCGCCCTCAAACTGATCCTCTACCGACAACGTAGACCCCCATCACTCAAAATCTTCTTGGCCCAAATCGGCATATAGCCTGCGTTTGCGAATGTAGCCGAGCACGGACTCGCTCGTAAGATAGCGCACGCTCATGCCGCGGGCAACTCGCTTACGAATGTTCGTCGAGCTGATCGCCAGCGCCGGAATCTGAATATAGCGCACGTCGAACGGCAGCCCCGACTCTTTGATTCGGGCACGCGCCGTATCGATATCAAAACCCGGTCGCGTCGCCGCAATAAAGGTAGCAAGCTCAGCGATTCGTTCGGCATCATGCCAGGTCACAATATCGATAATCGCGTCGGCGCCCGTAATAAAGTAGAGCTTTACCTGCGGCGGGTAAAAGTCGCGAAGGGCATGAAGCGTATCGGCCGTGTAGGTTACGCCCGGACGGTCGATCTCGAACCGACTCGCCAAAAAGGCCGGGTTCGCGGCGGTGGCGAGGACCGTCATGGCATAACGGTCCTCAGCAGGCGTCACCGGCTTGTCAAGCTTAAAAGCAGGAGAGCCCGCCGGCATAAAGAGCACAGCGTCCAAGTCGAGCGACTCGCGCGCCTGCTCGGCAGTCACCAGGTGCCCGTAATGGATGGGATCAAAGGTGCCACCCATAATGCCGAGCCTAAACTCCTGCCCGTCCTCTAGAGGAAGCTCGGGCAGACCGATTCCACCGCGCAGCGACATGGCCTACTCGCCCTCCGAGGTCTCGGCATCGCCCGCGGCATCCGCCGCATCGACAACCTCGACGCCCTCATCCGCAGCATCAGCCACGTCAATGGCTTCAACGGCAACGTCCTCGCCAGCATCCTCGAGCTCTTCGTACTCCGAGAAGTCCTCAGCGCCCTCAAAGTCAAAGGCGCGCTGACAAATGCGGACCTCGTCGCCCGCACGGCAACCGGCCTTCTCGAGCGCGTCGTCAACACCCATACGCGCAAACTTATGCTGCAGGTAAATGACGGCTTCCTCGTTTTCCCAGTCGGTCTGGATGACCATACGCTCAATGGCACGACCGACCACGCGGAAGGCACCGGGCTCTTCCTGAACAATGCGGAAACGCTTCTCACGCTGCAGGCGACGGCGCTCCCACTCATCGTCGCGCAGAACGACCGGCTCATCCGAGACAGCCAACTCGGCGCGCAGCTTAGCCACCTGCTCGCCCACGGCAAGCATCAGCGTATTGAGGCCGGCGCCCGTCACGGCAGACACGGCAAAGAACATATGTCCATCGTCGAGCGCTGCGCGCTTGAGGTCGGCAATCTTGTCGGCCGTGCCCGGCGCATCGCACTTGTTGGCAACGACGATCTGCGGACGCTCCGAAAGCTCGGCGCCATACTGCTCGAGCTCGCGGTTGATGATGTGGTAATCCTCGACCGGATCGCGATCCTCAAAACCACCCGTCATGTCGACGACGTGCATGATCAGGGCCGTACGCTCAATGTGGCGCAAGAACTGGTGACCCAGGCCCTTACCCTCGCTCGCGCCTTCGATAAGACCGGGGACGTCAGCAACGACGTAAGAATATTCGCCGGCACGCACCATGCCGAGGTTCGGCACGAGCGTGGTAAACGGGTAGTCGGCGATCTTGGGGCGGGCGGCACTCATGCGCGCGATGAGAGATGACTTACCCACCGAGGGGAAGCCCACGAGCGCGGCATCGGCCATGAGCTTCATCTCGAGCTCAATCCAGTGCTCCTCGGCCGGCTCGCCCAGCTGGGCGAACGCGGGCGCGCGGCGCACCGACGTCACAAAGTGCGTATTGCCGAGACCACCGGCGCCACCAGGGGCCACGACAACGCGCTCGCCATCATGCACCAGATCGGCAATCTCGAACATCGGGGTCTGCGTCTCGGGGTCGAGCTCGCGCACCACGGTACCCATAGGGACCTTGAGAATCAGGTCCTCGCCGCTCTTACCGTTACGACGGGCACCCTGCCCGTGCGTGCCGCGCTCGGCGCGGAAGTGATGCTTAAAGCGGTAATCGATCAGCGAAGACAGCTGAGCATCGGCCTGGATGACGACATTGCCGCCACGACCGCCGTCGCCGCCATCGGGGCCGCCCTTGGGGACAAATGCCTCGCGCCTAAACGACATGCATCCGGCTCCGCCGTCGCCGCCGCACACGTTAATGCGGCTGATATCGGTGAACTGTGACAACAGAATCGCCTCCTACAAAAAAGAGGGAGACCCTTGAATCCTAAAACTCAAGTGCCTCCCACATATGTGCTCTATGAAGGGTGAATTACGCGTTCGCGAGCGGGCGTACGCTGACCCTGTGCTTGATACCCTTGTGGAACTCAACGGTACCGTCGACCAGCGCGAACAGCGTGTCGTCCTTACCACGGCCAACGTTCTCACCCGGGTGGATGTGCGTGCCGTGCTGACGGACGAGAATCGTGCCCGTGGTTACCGTCTGGCCGGCATAGCGCTTCGTGCCAAGGCGCTGACCGCGGGAGTCACGGCCATTACGGGAGGAACCGAGTCCTTTTTTGTGTGCCATTGTGTATACCTACTCTTTCGTTACGAGTGTAATCTACTCGGCGACGGGAGCCTCGGCAACAGCCTCGGCCTCTGCCTTGACAGCCTTCTTGGCGCGGGACGTAGCCTGGACCTTCACGATCTTCAGCTTGGTGAGCTGCTGACGGTGACCCTTCAGACGACGATAGCGCTTGCGCTTGTGGAACTTGAAGACCAGCTGCTTCTCGCCCTTGAACTGCTCAACGATCTGAGCGGTAACCTTGGCCTTGGCCAGCTTGTCGGGATCGGTGACGATCTTCTTACCATCGTTGAGGAAGATAACCGGCAGGGTGACCTTGTCGCCCTCATTGCCCTCGATCTTCTCGACGGTGATGACATCGTCGGTGGCGACCTTGTACTGCTTGCCGCCCGTGTTAACGATTGCGTACATGTTTACTTGCCCTTCATGCATCAGTTAGTGCAACAGCCGAATATAGTAGCAGGCGAAAATACCCCCGTCAACGAGTATGTGGAGCAAATCCACAAGTTCGCACAGGTATGGGGCTGACGAGTCGGCCCTCGTCGTCCTCGCATGCTTGATTCTGACGCTCGACATCGTAGGAGCAGATGGTCACGAGGTCTTGCATACCGGTGGAAACAATAGGTGCATCCACGCCCGGGGTCAAGCCCTGCAACAAAACATCAGCAGCGGAAAGCAAAATTTCCGGACGCATGGAGCCCTCGTTGTCGGCATGGGTGTCGAGCATGAGCACCAAATGGTCCGGGCGCTCCCCCGCCGTGAGCTCATAGCCCACGAGCGTGTGATCCAAATCCAAGCGCTTGCTCTTTTTTCCGCGCGCGTAGTCGATGCCATTGCCCGCGCGCAGCGTGTCGATCGCACGACGCACCTCGTCGGCGCTTACGGGCGCCTCGGGATCCAAGTGCAGGTCGATGCGATACGACAGGCGCGTGAGCTGCGCCGTCAACGCCGGCGTGCGCACGTCGATGTACGCCGCCTCGATGGGCGCCAGATCGGCCGGAGACGCCGCAGCCAGGCGCCCAAACGCCTCGTCGAGCGCCACGAACTCGGTCATAAACAGGTCATACCACTCGCAGGTCGACGACGTACCAACAGGCAGCGCCGAAGAGAAGCCCACGCGCATGTGCGGAGAGAAGCCCTGCGTGACGGCATAGGGAAGCCCCGCACGGCGCACGATGCGCTCAATGGTATGGATTACTTCGAGATGCCCCAGGCGATCGCGCTTTCCATAGCGAACACGAAGTCTAAAGAGCGTGGGGTTGTCGGTCAGGCGTTCACTCATGCGCGATCACCCATCAATACATTCTTGGCGTGGAGCGTGGGGCAGATCCCGCAGCCGGTGCACGACGTGCGGGTGCAGTCGGGAGTCGTGACGCCCTCGAGTGAGCGACGGTACTCGCGCTCGAGGAAGCCGCGCGTGCAGCCGGGGCTCACGTGCTCCCACGGCAGGCGCCAGTCCAACTCGTAGGGCAGGTGCACGAGCTCATTGAGGTCGATGCCGTTTTTGGCAGCAGCTTCCTTCCAGTTATCGAGCGAGAAATGCTCTACCCAGGCGTCAAAGCGAGAGCCCGAGCGCCAAGCGTCGATGATGACGGGCGTCATGTCACGACCGGCGCGGGACAGCGCAGCCTCGATGAGCGAGGTCTCGGCATCGTGGTAATGAACGCGGACGGCACGGTTGCGAACGCTCGTGATGAGCAGCTTCTGGCGACGCTTGACGTCGTCGTAGTCGAGCTGCGGGCACCACTGGAACGGCGTGGCAGCCTTGGGGATAAAGACCGAAACCGAGATGGACACCGAGATCGAGCCGCGACGAGCCTTGGGCACCACGGAACGACCGAGCTCCAGCACGTGATCGGCCAGATTGGCGATGGCCACGATGTCCTCGTCGCGCTCGCCGGGAAGGCCCATCATAAAGTAGAGCTTCATGCGGTTCCAGCCGGCCTCGAAGGCCGCCTTGGCCGCACGGTCCAGGTCCTCCTCGGTCACGTTCTTGTTAATGATGTCGCGCATGCGCTGGCTGCCGGCCTCGGGCGCGAACGTCAGGCCGCCCTTCTTTTCGCCGGCGACCGACTCAGCCATATCCACGCCAAACGAATCCAGGCGCTGCGACGGAATAGACACGCGAATACCCGTATCCTCCAGGCGACGGTTGAGCCTGCCGAGCACGTCGCGAATGCAGGAGTGGTCGGTCGTGGAGAGCGAGGTCAGCGACACCTCGTCATAGCCAGTCTTTTCCAGGCCCTGAATCACCGACGAGACGATCTGGTCGGCCGAGCGCTCGCGCACCGGGCGATACGTCATGCCGGCCTGGCAAAAACGACAGCCGCGGGCGCAGCCGCGCAGGATCTCGATAGACAGGCGGTCGTGAACCAGCTGCGCATAGGGCACGCACGACTGCGACAGCGGATTCGTGGCGCCGAAATCCTCGACGACGCGCTTGTAGACCACGGTCGGCGCATCCTTGCCCTCACGTGGCACGGTGTAGCCATGCGGCGAGCAGGGCTCGTCATGACGAACCTCATAGAGTGACGGCACGTAGTTGCCGGCAATGGATGCAAGCTGCTCAACAATCTGCGCGCGCGGGACTCCTTCGTCACGCAGGCGGCGATGCAGCTGGCAGGTCTCGAGCAGCGATTCCTCGCCCTCACCGATGAGGATGGCATCGAAGAAGGCCGCGTACGGCTCGGGGTTGTACACCGAGGGGCCGCCGGCGATGATGATGGGGTCGTCTTCACCTCGGTCGGCCGCTAACAGCGGAATGCCAGCGAGGTCGAGAGCCTCGAGGAAGTTCGTCACCGCCATCTCGTGCGGCACATGCAGGCCGACGATATCAAACGAAGCGACCGGCGCTGCACCCTCGAGCGACAGCAGCGGAATGCCCGCCTCGCGCATGGCGTCACCCATATCGGGCCACGGCACATAGCCGCGCTCGCAGGAGATGCCCTCGGCCTGGTTAAGGATGTTGTAGAGGATGGCGATGCCCTGGTTGGGCAAACCAACCTCGTACACATCCGGGTAGATCAGGCAGCAACGGTAGTCGGCATCGGCCTTGGAAAGCGTGCCCCACTCGTGATCGATATAGCGGCTCGGCTTCTCGACCTTGGCGAGCAACGGCTCAATTAAATGAAAACAATCTTGGTACGGAACGCGCAACGGAAAACCCCTAAGCAGCGAGATCTGATGCGTCCTGGTAGGACGCCATAGGACGGGTAGCGCCCGCGACCGTGGTCACAAGATCGCGAACGCGGGAAAACGTGGCAGTGACTACCTCATTGGCACGGCTGTAGTCGACATCGCGCTCGTAGAGCGAAACGAGCGCACGGCCCATGCCATAGGTGCCCGCGGCAGCAGTGAGCGCCTTGACGGCAAACCCAATATGCGGCGTCTGCTTGACAAGTGCGCGGGTGACCGCTCGGATCACAAGACCGCCGGCAAGCACGCCCGCGACCTCGTAGCCGCGCTCAGGCTTAATGCCGCGTCCAAAGACGGCAGCGAGCTCAAAGAGCATGCCCACCTGCGCCAGCGCCATAACGGGATAATCGGCGCCCGGCAAAAACACCAGCGCACCGGTCGCCATATTGGTGAGCGCGCACGAGGTGATGATACGATTGGCCGCCGCGATGCGCATGAAGGCAAAGTTCGCCGCAAAAGCCGTTTCCTTGTCGGTGCGATCGAGAATCCAGCGGGCAAGCGTCTCGAGCAGATACGTCTTATCGGTTGCCGCTACCACGCCGAGCATGGGCGTGGACTCCTCGATAAACGGCACCTCCACAGCAGACTCGGCAAGCACGCACACGGGCGCGCCGGCGATCACGAGCTCCTGCACGGCACTCTCCAAGCGGTCGGAACCACACGAGAGCACCAGCACCACATCGGTATCGGTCTTTGGAGCAATTCGCTCCTCCCCCAGACGCTCGACGCGCACAATGCCCGAGGTCGTCTGCGGCACAAAGGCGTCACGCACCGTCTCGGCCAGAAAGCGCGAGGCGGACGAATCCAGATAGACCGAGACGCGCACCGGCGTATCGGAATCCTTCTTAACGGACGCGCCCATCTTAAAAGCGCGGGTCAGCTTATCTACGGGAATTTTCATAGCAAACCCCTCCAGCGGTTACGCGGCGCCCGAACGATGCCGCCATATGGATTGTACGATACCCACCGTCAGCAGCTGAATCATCATCGAAGACGAACCGAAGCTAATAAACGGCAGCGGAATACCGGTAATCGGCATCATGCCGATGCACATGCCGATGTTTTCGAAGGTCTGGAACGCCCACATGCCAACGATGCCCACACACGAAAGACGCAAAAACAGCGACTCGCACTTAAAGGCGACGCGAATCGTCGAGAAGATGAGCAGTACGTACAAGCACAGCAGCAAAAAGGAGCCGCAGAAGCCAAAGGTCTCGGACAAAAAGGCGAAGACGAAGTCGGTGTGGAACTCAGGCAGAAAGCCGCCGGCCGACTGCGTCGCATGCCCCAGGCCCTTACCAAAGAAACCGCCCGAGCCGACCGCGATCAACGACTGCTGCAGATTGTACGCATCGTCCGAATCGGCATTATCGGGGTCGATAAAGACCGTCAGACGGTTCATCTGATACTGCTTGATGAGCACATCATGGCCGAGCAACGAATCAAAGACCGAATCGAGCGCCAGGACGAGGGCCACCAGGCCCACAAGCAGGGCCAGGGTCGACAGCACCCATTCGCGGCGTGCACCGCTCATACAGATGACGATAGCGCCAGAAACCAGCACGACCAGGCCCGATCCCAGGTCGCCCATGGCAACGACGGCCAAAAACGGAATGGACAGCATGCCGCAGAGCTTGACGTAGTCGCGAACGGTATCGATGCGACCGTTATACTGCGAGCCAAGCGTAGCAATAAAGAAGATGGTGATGAGCTTGGCAAGCTCAACCGGCTGGAATGTCAAGCCGATACCGGGAATCTTGATCCAGCCCGTCATGCCCAGACCGCCCGTATAGGACAGACCCGGAATCTTGGGCGAGAGGATCACGATCAGGTCGATGACGAGCAACGCCGTCGAGAAATTGGAAATACCGCGCAGGTCGGAGCGCCAGACCAGCACCGCCAGCACTGCTCCGATGCCAATTCCCAGCAGATGGCGTGAGAACGAAGCATCGGCCTTAAACTGCGAAGCCGACCAGATAATGATGGCACCGTAGGCGACGAGCGCCACAGTAGCCACGAGCACACCGATATGCACCTTTTGGCGAAACGTGCCGCGCGAGGCCGAAAGTTGCTTGTTGACGCGGTCCAGGCTGCTGCGAGAGCCGGTCTTGGTTGAACGGAACAGATCCGCCGGAGAAAAATCCATCGCAACCTCCTATCGAACCGAAGAATCGCCCGAGGCCGAAGAGGTATCGGGCTCGCCATAAATCACGCCGAGCACGTCGCGCACGACATGCATCGCGGTATCTGAGCCGCCGCCGCCCTGCTCCAGGACAGTAGCGATGACATACTTGGGGTCATCGGCCGGTGCATAGGCGCAGAACCACGCGTATTCGTCCTCGCCGCTTTTCTCGCCCGTGCCCGACTTGCCGTATACCTGCGGCGTCAGGGTGCCAAAGTGCGCCGCCAGGGACGTCGATGCCGTGTAAATCACGTCGTGCATGCCGTTGCGAACAAGAGCCAAATCCGAATCGCTGTTGATCTTGGCCACCAAGCGCTTCTTCTTGCCCTTGCCGTTGTACTTATAGGCATCGCCGTCGCCATCGCGCGACACGGCAGACAAAAACACGTGAGGCACGTACTGTTTGCCGCCGTTGGCAAGACCCATATAGGCACACGCCATCTGCAGGGGCGTCACCAGAATGTCACCCTGACCGATGGCAATGTTGGTCATATCGCCGGCATTCCACTTGCGGTCCTCGGCAGAGGCGTCGGTGAAGTACGACTCTTTCCACTCGGCATCGGGAATACGGCCCGCGCCCTCACTCGGCAGATCGATACCGCAGGTCTTGCCTAGACCCCAGCGACGAAAGACCTCCTGCAGGCCCTCGGGATGTTGCTCGTCATAAAAGAACGCCTTGCCCATGTCGTAGAAGACGGGGTCGCACGAGTTGGCGATACCCGACTGCAGCGTCATGGTGCCGTGGCCGGAATGCAGCCAGCAGTACTTGCCCCACGACTTGCCCAGACCCGTCCAATAACCCGTGCAGTTGGTCGTCTGCCCCGACGTGTAGGTTCCAAACTCAAGACCGGCCAGCGCCGAGAGCGGCTTGATGGTCGAGGCCGACATGTACTGTCCGCTAATAGCGCGGTTGAGCAGCGGGTGCGAACCCTTGTCATCATTGAGCTCGGTCCACACGTCATTTGAGACACCGCCGATAAAGACGGACGGATCGAACTTGGGCTCGCTCGCCATGCCCAGGATCTCGCCATTGTTGGGATCGAGACACACCACAGCGCCGTTGCCGGCATTGCTGTAGCCAGTGGTCTTGGCAAGCTCGATAGCGCTCGCCAGCGCCGTCTCACAGGCCTGTTGGATCTTAAGGTCGAGCGTGAGCTTAATGTCGGAGCCGGCCTTCGCGGGCACGGCGCCGGCCTGACCGGTCACATTGCCCGAGGCATCGACCTTGACGGTCTGCTCGCCACGAATACCCTGCAGCAGGTTTTCGTAGTAGCTCTCAACGCCCGCCTGGCCCACGATATCGCCCGACTGGTACGTAATCTTGCCAGCAGAAGCATCATCATCGCCAGAGGTTTTCTTATTCTGGGCCTCGAGCTGCTCGGAGGTAATGGTGCCGGTATAGCCCAAGATATGGCATGCCGTCTCGCCGTATGGATACTGGCGCTCGGTACGCTCGGCAATCTTGACGCCCGGGAACTCGCCGGCGTGTTCCTTGATATAGGCAACCGTGGAGCGACGGACGTCCGTCGCGATGGTATGCAGGCTCTGAGCGCCCTCTGTATTGTCCTGAATATTGCGAAGAACCGCCACATAAGGCATTCCAAGCACGTTGGCAAGATGGCGAACCAGAACCTCATCCTCGGCAAGGTCGCGGTAGGCCACGACAGCAAGTGAGGGACGGTTCTGGACAAGCGCCACGCCATTGCGGTCGAGGATGCGGCCGCGCACAGCGGGTGTGGTAACGGTGCGAGTCTGATTACTATTGGCCTGCTTCTCGTAATAGTCCGACGAGACCATCTGCATGCCCCACAGCTTGACGGCAAGTGCCGCAAACATCGCGCCCACACCCGTGGTGAGGATGGAAAAGCGGCCCTTAAAGGCGGTCGCCGCGGTATTGCCCTCGCCCTCGGTGGCGCGCGGGGCCGTTCCATGCTGTGTATCGTAGGTAAAACGGGAATCGCCTCGACGCATGATGACCAGCGCGACCACGATGGCCACAACCAGCACGATACCGGCGATAATAACCGTCATCTGGGAAGACATCTACGGGCCTCCCCTATTTGAGCTTGCGGGTCTTTGGCTTAAAGCGCATACCCGTCTGGCGTCCGCCACGTGCGGAGAATCCATAGCCGGACTGCGGCACGACGCCGGACATCAAAAACGGAATGGCAACCAGACCCGTCAGGATCGAGGACGGCAGCGCATGGCCGAAGATCGCCACGACAAAGCTCGTCTCCAAACCCATAAACAGCAAGATGATGCTGTAGATCACATTAATGACGAGCGCAAAGGCGCCCACGGTGACGCCGCGCGCACTCGGGGTACCGCCCGTCTGACCGACGGCGCTGTGCACCAGGGCAAAAGAACCCACGGTCAGCAGGAGCGACATAACGCCCACCGGCACGGCAGCGGACAGGTCATAAAACAAGCCGCTGCAAAAACCGCACACGACGGCACGGGTCGGGTCGCCCGAGAACACGCTTAGGCACACCAGGATAATCATGAAGTTGACGCGACCTCCCGCAATGGAGATCTGCGGTGCCAGGCCTGCCTGCAGCAGCACACACACGATGGCGGCGATTACAAACGTGCGGGAGCTCATCCCCTGCTCGTGTAGATCCATGGACATGCCCCCTATTCGCTCGAGCCAGAATCGGTCGTCTCGGACGTGTCGGAACTGTCATCCGAGCTCTCGTCCTTCGTCTTGGTCGCAGCATCGCGCGACGTTCCCTGCGGCGTGCTGTTGGCCGTGCTCACGTCCTCATCCGAGGCCGACTGTTCGTCGGTCAGCGAGGTGATGACCAGCACTTCCTCGTTGTTCTCGGCCGTGGTCTGAGCGCGCACCACAATGGTGTAGTACACGTCGTTTGCCGATTTCTCAACCGACGAGACGGTGCCAAGCGGAAGGCCCTTGGGGAACACGCCACCGATGCCAGAGGTCACGATGATATCGCCAACCTTAACATCGGAGTCGACGCTCACGTACTCAAGACGCAGCGTGCCGTCAGCCTGACCCTGCAGCATACCCTGGGCGCGCGTGTCCTGCACCATGGCGGACACGCCCGAGTTCTCGTCGCCAATCAGGCGCACGGTAGAGGTCTTGGCCGATACCTCGATAATCTGGCCGATAACACCGGCAGAACTCGTCACGGGCATGTTGATGGTAAGGCCGTCGGCAGAGCCCTTGTCGATGGTAACGGTCGAGGTCCAGGCATCGCCGGAGGCACCGACAATACGAGCTGCAGTCGATTTAAGGTTGTAGGTCGACTGCAGGCCGACCAGCCCTTCCAGACGCTCGGCGGTCTTTTGAGCCTCGGAGAGCTCAGCAACCTTAGAGGTCAGTTCCTCGTTTTGCTTCTTGAGTTCGTCGAGCGTGTCCTGCGACGCCGTAAGGTTAGAGAACACGTTGCCGATGGCATTGAAAGGAGCCGCCACAGCCGAGCCCACAAAACGCACCGGCGAGGTAATCGTCGTTACGCCCGAACGCACGGCATGAATCGGTCCTGCCTCGCCCTCACGAATATAAAACGTGAGCAGCAACACCGAAATCAGGCTGAAAACAATCAACGGGCGCATACCCGTTGATTGTCGCTTGGTATTCAGATTTGTGGAGAAACCCGAAGATCGTGCCAAATGGAATCCACCTTTTGGAAATTAAGCATTGGTCTGGACGAAGCCGCCATCAAACGCATTGGCCTCGAGCACGCGGGCACAGCCGTTAACGACGTTATCGAGCGCCGTGGGGCTGACGTTGACCGAAACGCCGGTCTCATCGCGAAGACGCACGTCTAGACCGCGCAGCAGCGCGCCGCCACCGGTCAGCAAAATGCCGTAGTACATAAGGTCCGAGGCAAGATCGGGCGGCGTGGCGTCGAGCGCGTCCTTGACGGCCTTGGCCATCTCGTCGAGCGGCTTGTTGAGCGCGCGACGAATCTCCTCGCTCTCGATGCGCACGGTCTTAGGCAGACCGGTGATCACGTCGCGGCCGTTGACCTCGACGTCGAGCTCGTCCTTGAGCGGCACAGCGGAGCCGACCTTGATCTTGATGTCCTCTGCCGTACGCTCGCCGATGGCCAGGTTGTAGGCATCACGAACGTGCGTGAGGATGGCCTGATCGAACTCATCGCCGGCAATACGGATGGACTGCGAGACGACGATGCCGCCCATAGCGATAACGGCAACCTCGGTGGTACCGCCACCGATGTCGATGACCATGGAGCCGGTGGGCTCCTCGACGGGCAGGTCGGCGCCGATAGCGGCGGCCATAGGCTCTTCGATCAGATAGGCCTGACGAGCGCCGGCCTGGATCGTGGCCTCAAAGACGGCACGCTTCTCGACCGACGTGACACCGGAGGGAACGCAGACGACAACGCGCGGACGCGGGGTCCACGGATAGCGCTTCTCGGACGCCTTGTCGATAAAATAGCGAAGCATGGCCTCGGTAACATCGAAGTCGGCGATAACGCCGTCCTTCAGAGGACGAACGGCCACGATGTTGCCGGGCGTACGGCCGAGCATGCGCTTTGCCTCGATACCGACCGCCAGGATGCGCTCGTCGTTCTTGTCGATGGCGACAACAGAGGGCTCGCGAATGACGATGCCCTTGCCGCGCACGGAGACAAGCGTATTTGCGGTGCCGAGGTCGATGGCAAGATCGCCCGCATAGCTACCGAAGAACATATCCATCAAAGAAAACAACGCAACTCCTGATGTGTTGGATGATTGCTGGAAAACTACTAGCTCATGATACTAGCGCAAGCCCGGCACCTCACTTGCGGTGAAGCACCGGGCAAAGCTAAATCCCATAAGGTCACTACTGGTTGTCAGCAGCCGAGAAATCCATATCGAGCGAGGAAACGGCCCAGCCGATATGGTTGTCGGAGCGCACGAATTTGACGGTGTACTCCTGCTCGCCGCCCTTGGACAGCGATGCCTTCACCTTGGCGGTCGTCTCGGTCATGGACTGATCCATGCCCTCGACGGACACGGTGGCACCCTGCGGAATCGAGGAGATGATCATCGACTTGGCGTCCTCGGACAGGCTCGAGGCCAGGCAAGACTCGGCCTTTGCGGTGTCACCGCCGCCGGCAGCCTGGAACAGATCGGTAACCACAGATTCCTGAGACGGGAAGCCAAAGCCGCGCGTGTAGGCAAAGCCCAGACCGCCCGCGGCAATCAAAATGAGCAGAAGCAGCACAATGAAGACTTTGAGACCCGTGTGGCGATGGCGACGACGGACCTTGGCCTGCTTACGATCCTGACGGTCCTGCTGGACCATCTCGGACTCTGACAGTGTAAAGAAGCCGGTGTCCGAGGGATCGGGCATAAACTGACCGGTCGCGCCCGTAGGATCGAGCGGATCGACGGCAGCAGCGTCCATCGCGGGCGCCGGAGCCGTGGCCATAGCCGTCTGGGCAGACAGCGCGGCAAGCGAATCGTGCACGCGGGCAAGCTCATCGGCCTGCTCGGAGGTGAGCTGGTAGATACCATCGGCAGTAGCGGCGTTAAAGGCGTCGAGTGCGTCGGAGGGACGGCCGGCGGCAGAAAGCGCCTGACCCATGCCGGCGTTGAGCGCGCGCGTGTCGTCGCGAGGGCCGGCAAAGTCGATAGCCGTACGGTAGGTCTCCACGGCATCCGCCGGACGGCCGAGCTTAATGAAGCAACGACCGAGCTCGCCGAGTGCGGCGGCAGGGGCCGGATTGGCGCCGTCGATGGCAGCCTGACGGAAGGCAGTTCCTGCGTTGGCATAGTCGCCCGACTGGAACAGCGCGTTACCCAGGCCCAGATAGGCCTTGAACGGTGTGGCATAGGAAGCATCCTGCGTAGCGGCAGAAAACGCCTGGGCAGCCGTCGTGTAGTCGCCCACGGCGGCGAGCGCCTTGCCGCGGTTGGTGAGCAGCGCACCGCGCTTGCCGTAGGTGCCGTCGTTGAGGGCAGCGGCATAGGCCTCGGCGGCCTCGGCATACATGCCCAGGTGCATCAAGGCGTTGCCACGAAGGTGATCGGCCTCGCCCATAATCTCATCGGGAGTCTTTGCCGCCCCAAGCATCTGGGCTGCAGCGGAAAAATCACCCGCGCGGTAAGCGGCGCGGCCCTGTTGGATCAGCTGGCTATTCAAGGAAGTCCCCTTTACTCGTGAACGATCTCGACATGGACGATCTCGTCGCCGGCACGCAGCTGCGAAATCACATCGAGACCCTCGACCGTGGTACCAAAGACGGTGTAACCGGAATCGAGGTTATGCTGGGCACCCAGGCAGAAGTAGAACTGCGAACCCGCGGAATCGGGGTCCATGGAGCGTGCCATGGCAAGGGCGCCATCGACATGGCTGTTGCGCGGATTGGTGGCAAACTCGCCCTTGATGCAGTAGCCGGGGCCACCGGTACCGGGCATGCCGTCGGGGCCCTCAAGACCGGCAGCGACGTCGGCGCCGGACATATCGCGGGTATTGGGGTCGCCGCCCTGAATGACAAAGCCGGGAACATAGCGATGGAACTTAAGGCCATCATAGAAACCCATCGTGGAAAGCTCGCAGAAGTTCGCGACATGAATGGGAGCGCCCTCGCCGTCAAACTTGACCTTGATGGTACCCTTCGACGTCTCGATTACGGCGCACTCGTCGCCGGCAAGCTGATACTCGGGCGTAAGCCTGTGCTTATTGCTACAATTCGTACAAACATGTGGTTCCTTCCTCGTGCGTTTAAAGCATATTTGTACGAATTGTAGCAATAAGCACAGGCTTACATCAATTGCGCACGTAGGTTATGCCGACTATGTCGAACTAATTTTAGGAATGCTGCTGCGGCTTCCAGGAACCCACATTGGCGTCGTACTGGTTCAGCGCGCTGTTGCCGCCCTGCGCGATGGGAGCCAGGATCTCGCTTTGGTGGGAACTCATCGACTCGCCATCGGGAATGGCCAGCGAGATGTCCCAACTCTGGCAGATCACGTCGACACGCTCGTACATCCACTCGGCAAGCTGCTTTAAGTGGGCGATGTCATCCGCATAGACCGTATCGTCCTGGTACTTAAGGTTGTTGAGCTCATCTTGCGTCTTTTTGATCTGATCGCGCAGGGCGTAGGCACTCTGCGACAGCTCCTGACGGGTGGACAGCGGCGTTCGGAGATAACCGTTGTTAAAGGAATCGATGACCTCGCCGATCTGGTCCTCGTCGCCGTAGGACACGATGGTCTGATACAGACCGTCGAGCCTGGTATAGAGCTGATCATCGGTCAGCACGGTTTCTTCCTGGACCACCTCGGCAGAATCGTCTTGCTTGGTATCGTCCTCAGTCGCCTCGCCCTTTTGGCGCGTGGGGAAGGTCGTCTGCGCGGCTTGGCCAAACTGGTCATAGAAGCCAGGCATGACACCCATGGGATCGGTCGTCACGAACCAATAGGCACCACCGCACACAAAGGCAAGGATCGCGATGACGATGAGCGGCTTAGGGATATGACGCTTGTGCTTGTGATAAGCGTCCTCGTCGGGATGCACCTTGCGCTTGGGTTTTTGAGCATCGTCGTGCAGGGAAACGGGCGTGGGAATATCGACCTTGGGAATACCGAAATCCTTATCGAAAGCCGGCAGCACGCAGGTCTCGTTAGGATCGGCGGCGTCCGAAAGAACCGCGGCAGCCGAGGCAGGCGCATGCGGCACCTCGGTATCGATCTGCTCTTGCGTTAGGCGCGGAAAGCCCGCCGTGCGGCCCGCTGCCAGGTCGGATGCGGCCGCGTCCTCGGAGAGGATACCCGGAGCGGGGCGTCCGCATTTTGGGCACGTGCGATCATGCGGAGAAAGACGGGCACCGCAGCCCTCACAGAACACGAACTCGGTGTGCTCGGGACCATCGCCCGGACCCACATAGGCGTTGCAGTAGGGGCAGAACGAGGCGCCGTCCTCGATAGTCTTAAGGCAATGCGGGCAGATCACGGCATCCTCTTTTCGAAGCAATTCAAACAATCGAGGTTAGAGCATAACATCGCCACGGCCCCACAGGAGCAAGGCACCAATTCAACATCGCCAGGGCGCGTAGTTACTTCTTCTTTTTGCTTGGCATCGAGACTTTGATGCCTTGGGCGGACTTGGTCACGCGAGAGCGCTTGGGCCCGGCACTCTTCTTTTTCTTGGGCTGGGCTTGGGCCACACCCTCGAGTGCGCGGGCCTCGGCCTCGCGAGCGGTGCGATCTTCGCGGCGCTGCGCCATGTCGGCGGCGAAGCGCTTGGCAAAACGCTCGGCCGTCGAACCCGTCGAGCTCACCTTGCCGCCACCGCGACCCAGGTGGACGCGCACACCGCGGCCAAAACCAGTTGCGGCATGACGACGACGCGGCTTGAGCGAGTCCATCATCGTAGCGAGCTTAAAGAACACCGAGCAGGTAAAGACCACGATAACAGCCAAGATAACCATCTGGCCCATCGACAGGTTGGCAATAGACAGCAGCTCCGGGAATCCGATAACGCCCACCAGGATGCCGGCGACTACAAACACAAAGAGCACCACACGTAAGGGCGTGAGAGGCTGCGAAATGCGCCAGATTAGGCTGACGCTCGCCCCGCACGACGTAAGCAGGCACATCGTAGACAGCGTGAGCTGGCTAAAGCCAAACACGCGCACCACAAAGATATCGAGCGCCGCAGCCAAAATGACCGCAATCGACGCCGGCAGTGCACGCTTGAGTACGTTGCTCAAAAACGCACCCTTCACACGAGCATTGTTGGGCTCCAGGCCCAACACAAAGCCCGGCGCGCCGATGCAGAAGAAGTTAATGAGCGTCATCTGGATGGGCTCGAAGGGGTACGGCGGCAGCGCGATACACAGCGCCGCCAGGCCCATCGAGAACAGCGTCTTAGTCAGGAACAGCGAGGCCGAACGCTGCAGGTTGTTGATGGAGCGACGGCCCTCGGCCACCACGGCGGGCATCGAGGCAAAATCGTTGTCGACGAATACGATCTCGGCCACGTTGCGCGCGGCATCGGAGCCAGCCGCCATGGCGACGGAGCAGTCGGCCTCCTTGAGCGCCAGCACGTCGTTGACGCCGTCGCCCGTCATGGCCACGGTGTGCTCGCGGCGCTTGAGCGCCTGCACGAGCTCGCGCTTCTGCTGCGGGGTCACACGACCAAAGACATGGTAGCGGTCCACTGCGGCATCGAGCTTGGCCGGCGTATCGAGCGTCGTGGCGTCCACATAAGCGTCCGCCCCCGGCACGCCCACCACGCGCGCGATCGACGACACCGTACGCGGGTCGTCACCACTGATCACGTTGAGGGTCACGCCCTGCTCGTTAAAGTAGCCGATGGTCTCGGCCGCCGAGGTACGAATCTCGTCGCGGATGGTCACAAAGCCCACGGGCTCTGCCTCGCCCACCATATCGCCATCGGGCGTAAAGCCGTCCACGCGCGCCACCACGAGCACGCGGCAGGTATCGGCAAGCTCGGCGACACGGTTCTCGACCTGCGAAAACACACGATCAGAGAGCACAAACTGCGCCGCACCCATCACATAGGAGCCCTGCGCAAACGACGCGCCGCTCCACTTTTTGGAGGACGAGAACGGAATGACCGACAGCGGCTCAGACACCTCGACCGGGCGATCAGCATAATAGTTAAGCAGCGCCTGGCAGGTCTCGTTGGCATCGGCCGAAGTCGCACGCGCCACGTTAGCCAGCGCAAAATCGAGCACTGTGGTATCGACGGGAACAGCCGCCTCGTCCGAGTCCACGCCAAAGCCAACACCCTCAACAGGCAGCGGGTAGGTGCCCTCGACCTCCATACGACCCGAGGTAATGGTACCCGTCTTGTCCAGGCACAGCACGTCGACGCGCGCGAGCGTCTCGATGCAGTAGAGCTGCTGCGCCAGCACCTTGCGGCGGGCCAAACGCACCGTGGCGATGGCGAGCACCGACGAGGTCAGCAGCACCAGGCCCTGCGGAATCATGCCCAGCAGGGCGCCCACCGTGGACAGCAGCGCCGAAGAAGGCACACGACCGGCCAGCAGCTCGGAAAAGCACCAGGAAAACGCGCTATCGCCCGGGGTTCCCGCAGCATCCCACAGCTCGCTCACACTCGAGGCAAACAACGCCAAACCGAGCGGGATCATGATGATGCTCGCAAAGCGCACGATGGCGTTAAGCGCGTTCATGATCTCGGAATTGACCTTTTTGACGTACTTGGCCTCGTTATTAATTTTGGCCACGTAGTTGTCGGCGCCGACATGGATCACGCGGGCGCGCAGCAGGCCCGAGTCGATAAAGCTGCCGCTCATGAGCTCGGAACCGGGCTGTTTCTTAATAAGGTCGCTCTCGCCCGTCAGCAGGCTCTCGTTCACGAGCGCCTCGCCCGAAACCACCACGGCGTCAGCGGGAATCTGGTCGCCGCGCCCCAGGCGGATGACGTCGTCGAGCACGATCTGGTCCAGGTCGAGCTCCACCTCGGCACCGTCGCGCACCGCGATGGCCTTCTTAGAGGTCAGCAGTGTGAGCTTATCGACCATCTTCTTGGAGCGCATGGACTGAATGACGCCAATAGCGGTATTGAGGAACACCACGAACAGGAACGTCAGGTTCTTAAACGAACCGGTCAAAATGACCAGGAACGCCAAGATCACGTTGATCAAATTGAACAGCGTGCAGAGGTTCTCGATGATGAGCTCTTTGACCGATTTGGTCTTGAGCTCCATGTTGCGGTTGATCTTACCGGCGGCGATGCGCTCCTCGACCTCGGCGGTCGAGAGTCCGCGCTCGATATCCGTTGCTGCCATACCACGTCCCATCACGTCGAGTCGGTATAAGAAAAACCGCCCGGACCATGCGAGGTTCGGACGGTCTTACGTTCGATGGTGCCCCATGTTGGATTCGAACCAACGGCCTTCTGCTCCGGAGGCAGACGCTCTAATCCCCTGAGCTAATAGGGCCAACGTTTGGTATTATACCCAAGTGCACCACGGGCTATCAAAATAAAAGAAAAAGCTTTGCAATTACGTGGGAGACGCAGCGCAACGGCCCACTTTAGAAGGCAAAAGCGAATCAGATAGTATAAACTCTCATGCACCATATATACACGGCTCGCAATGCGGGCCGTTTTTGCAAGGGTTATCCATCGAGGTGAGAGGCACACCATGATTGCAATTTTAAAGCAGAGCGCCAGCGACGAGGCCGTCGGCCATATCGTCAGCTGGATTGAGAAAAAGGGCCTGAAGACCGATGTCTCGCGCGGCGAGAACGAGACGATCATCGGCCTGGTGGGCGATACGACCAAGATCGACCCGTTCCTGCTCGAGTCCATGGATGTCGTCGAGCGCGTGCAGCGCGTCTCCGAGCCTTTTAAGCGTGCCAACCGCAAGTTCCACCCCGAGGACTCCGTCATCGACTGCGGCCACGGCGTCAAGATCGGCGGCGATCAGTTCCAAGTCATCGCCGGCCCGTGCTCCGTCGAGGGCGAGAACCTCATCCGCATCGCCCGCCGCGTGAAGGCCGCCGGTGCCACGATGCTGCGCGGCGGTGCCTACAAGCCCCGCACCTCCCCCTACGCCTACCAGGGCATGGGCCCCGCCGGCCTCGACCTGCTGTGCGAGGCGTCTGCCGAGCTCGACATGCCGATCGTCACCGAAATCATGGACCCACGCGACGTGCAAGTCTTCTTGGACAAGAAGATTGACGTCATGCAGATCGGCGCCCGCAACGCCCAGAACTTCCCCCTGCTCAAGGAGGTCGGCAAGACGCAGACCCCGATTCTGCTCAAGCGCGGCATGTCCGGCACGATCGATGAGTTGCTCATGGCCGCCGAATACATCATGAGCGAGGGCAACGACAACGTTATCCTGTGCGAGCGTGGCATCCGCACCTTCGAGACCCGCACCCGCAACACCTTCGACCTCAACGCCGTGCCGGTGCTGCACCACCTGTCGCACCTGCCCGTCGTCGCCGACCCCAGCCACGCCACCGGCTACACCCGCTACGTTGAGCCCATGGCGCTCGCCGCGACCGCCTGCGGTGCCAACGGCCTGGAGATCGAGGTCCACGACGAGCCGAGCCGCGCCTGGTCCGACGGCGCCCAGGCCCTCACCCCCGATCAGTTCGACGACACCATGCGCCGCATCCGAGCCATCCGCGAGGTCGTCTGCCAAGAGACCATGGAGTAGGCCATGGGTACGGTGAGAAACGCACGCGTTAACCAGGGTGGCCCCAAGTGCGCCGGCATCGTGGGCCTGGGCCTCATCGGCGGCAGCTTTGCCCGCGGCTATGCGCAGGCGGGCGTCCGCGTGCTGGCCTGGGACCCCGATGACGATGTCATGACGGCGGCCAGCATGGGCACTGTCGCCGGAGAGCTCAACGACAAGACACTCGGCGAATGCGACATCATCGTCCTGGCTTGCTACCCCGAGGCCTGCATCGAGTGGCTCGAGGAACATGCCCAGGCGCTCGCCGACGCCACCGATACCGAGGCCATCATGGGCCCCGTGGTGATCGACACGGTGGGCGTCAAGGGCATCGTGTGCGAGCGCGCCTTTGAGCTTGCCCGCGAGCACGGCTTTTACTTTGTGGGCGCGCACCCCATGGCGGGCACCCAGTTCTCGGGCTATGCACACTCCCGCGCCGACCTGTTCCAGGGCGCTCCCCTGGTGCTCGTTCCGCCCGCGGTAGACGATGCCCTTAAGCTGGAGCTCTTGGGCCAGGTGCGCGAGATGGTGCGCCCCTTGGGCTTTGGCAAGTTCAGCGTGACCAGCGCCGCCGAGCACGACCGCGTTATCGCCTTCACGAGCCAGCTTGCGCACGTGGTATCCAACGCCTACGTAAAGAGCCCGACCGCCCAGGTCCACCACGGTTTTTCGGCCGGTAGCTACCGCGATCTCACCCGCGTGGCGCACCTCAATCCGCAGATGTGGTCCGAGCTCATGATCGACGACGCCGACGCGCTCGCCTTCGAGATCGACCATCTGATCGAGTCGCTTGGCGCCTACAGCCGTGCGCTCAAGGACCGCGACCAGCGCTATCTGGAGAATCTCCTTGCCGAGGGCGACCGCATTAAGCGCGCGCTCGACGACGAGGCCTCCCACTAGACCACCTATCACGCCAGGTCGAAAGGACCGAAGCTTATGGCGATTACCATCGATATCGACACTGCACGCCCCTACCAGGTGCATGTTGGCACGTTTTTGCTGGAGCAGGCGGGACCGCTCGTGCGCGCCACTGCCGGCGGCACCAAGGCCGTCATCGTGACGGACACCAACGTGGGCCCGCTCTACCAGATGCCCGTTAAGCAGAGCCTGGAGGCGTCAGGCTACGAGGTGAGCATCTGCACCTTCGAGGCAGGCGAGGCCCATAAGCGCGCCGAAACCTATGTTGCCATTCTTGAGTTTGTGGCCGAGCACGAGCTTTCGCGCTCCGACGTGATCGTGGCACTCGGCGGCGGCGTCGTGGGCGACGTTGCGGGCTTTGTGGCCGCCACCTACATGCGCGGCTGCAAGTTTGTGCAGATCCCAACGAGCCTGCTCGCCATGGTGGATTCGTCGGTGGGCGGCAAGACTGCCATCGACCTGGCTGCCGGCAAGAACTTGGCGGGCGCCTTTTGGCAGCCGAGCGTGGTTATCGCCGACGTGGGGTGCTTGGCCACCCTCACGCCCGAGCAGTTCGCTGACGGCTGCGGCGAGGTCGTCAAGCACGCCGTGATCGCCGACCCGGAGCTTTTCGTCGAACTGGAGAAGACCCCGCTCACGCTGGAGCTGCTCAACCGCGATGTGGCCCGCGTAGCACTCATCATCGCCCGCAATATCGACATCAAGCGCGCCGTGGTCGTCGCCGACGAGCGCGAAACCAACCAGCGCAAGCTCCTCAACTTTGGACACAGCGCCGGACACGCCGTCGAGGCCTGCGAGCACTTTGAGCTCGGACACGGCAACTGCGTGTCGATCGGCATGGGCATCATCACGCGCGCCGCGGCCCTGCACGGCGTCTGCGATGCCGCACTGCCCGGTCGTATTGAGGAGCTCTGCGCCCGCCATGGCCTCAAAACCCGCTGCGACCTAGATGTCGATGCCGTCTTTGCCGAGGCGCTCCACGACAAGAAGCGCGCGGGCGACACCATCGACCTGGTGATTCCGCACGGCATTGGCCGCTGCAGCATCGACCGCACGCCGCTTTCCACTTTCCACGAACTCATTGCCGAAGGCCTCGGCCAGAAGGGAGACGCATCCGCATGCTAGCCCGCATCACCCCGTCCCCGCTCAAGGGCACCGTTCCCGCCATCGCGTCCAAGTCGATGGCGCATCGCCTCATCATCTGCGCTGCGCTTGCCAACGGCGAGACGCACGTTACCTGCAACACTACCTGCGCCGACATCGAGGCCACGGTGCGTTGCCTTACGGCCCTGGGCGCCCGCATCGAGACCGTCGAGGACGGCTTCCAGGTCCACCCCACCATGAAGAGTGTTGAGTTTGGCCTGCTCAAGGCCCTTGCCGGCGGCACGCTTGACTGCGGCGAAAGCGGCTCCACGCTGCGCTTTATGCTGCCTGTCGCCTGCGCGTTGGGTTCGGATGCCACCTTCGTGGGCCAGGGCCGCCTTGGCACTCGCCCGCTCTCCCCGCTCTCGGACGAGATCATCGCCGCCGGCTGCGACCTACAGGGTCTGGGCGGTTTTCCGCTCAAGACGAGCGGACGCATGCGCCCGGGTACCTTTGTGCTGCCGGGCAACGTAAGCTCGCAGTACATCTCGGGCCTGCTATTGGCAGCCCCGTTGCTCGCCCAGCCCTCCTGCGTGCAGGTGACCGGCCTCATTGAGAGCCGCCCCTACATCAACCTGACGATCCAGGCCATGAAGGCCTTTGGCGTCGAGGTCAACGTCGAGCGTATTCCCGCCCGGGACGGCCAGCCCGAGGTCACGAACTTCCGCGTGAGCAGTGGCTCGTATCGCACGCCCGGCAGCGTGGCCGTCGAGGGCGACTGGTCCAACGCTGCCTTTTGGCTGTGTGCCGGCGCCATCGGCACCGACCCCATCACCGTCGAGGGTGTGTCCCTGAGCTCCGCACAGGGCGACCGCAACGTGCTTGCCGCGCTTTCGCGCTTTGGTGCCCGCATCGTGCGCTCCACCAACGCCGCCACCGTGCAGTCCGACAAGCTCGCCGGCTTCGAGATGAGCGCCCACGACATTCCGGACCTGGTGCCCGTCATCTCTGCCGTGGCGTCGCTGGCGCAGGGACGCACGTTCATCCGCGACTGCGCCCGTCTGCGTATCAAGGAATCCGACCGCCTGGTCACCACCACCCGCGAGCTCACCGAGCTGGGCGCGCAGGTGCGTATTGCCGGCGACGACCTCATCATCAAGGGCGTCGATGCCTTCACCGGCGGTGAGGTCGATTCGCACAACGACCACCGCATCGCCATGATGGCCGCCATCGCCGCGAGCCGCGCCACCGGCGAGGTCGTGATTCACGGCGCCGAGGCCGTCAACAAGTCCTATCCCGATTTCTTCGACCACTACCGCCTGCTGGGCGGCAAGGTCACACTCGAGGAGGAATAGCATGTCCTCGACCTTTGGCAACGTCTTGCATCTGAGCATCTTCGGCCAATCTCACTCCCCCGCTATCGGCTGCTCGCTCGATGGCATCGCGGCGGGCATCGCCGTGAACCAGGAGAAGCTGCAGGCCTTCCTCGACCGTCGCGCCCCCGGTCGCGACGAGACCGCGACCAAACGCCGCGAGGCCGACACCGCGCACATCATCGCCGGTGTTGTCGATGGATATACCACCGGCGCGCCCATCGCCGCGATTATCGAGAACACCAACACGCGCTCCAAGGATTACTCCGAGCTGCGCCGCAAGCCCCGTCCGGGACATGCGGACTTCCCTGCGCGCGTGAAGTATCACAACATGCACGATGTCGCTGGTGGCGGGCATTTTTCCGGTCGCCTGACGGCATCCTTATGCATCGCTGGCGGCATTGCGCTGCAGGCACTCGAGGCCCGCGGCATTCAGGTCATGGCGCACGTCGCGCAGATCGGCGGCATCTCCGACCTGCCGATGGACGATATGGCCTATCGCGAGGCCGACCGCAAGGCGATCCTTACGAACGATCTGCCGTGCATTGACGCCGCCGCAGCCGGCCGCATGCGCGAGGAGATCCTAGCCGCGCGCGACGAACTCGACAGCATCGGCGGCATCGTGGAGTGCGGCATTTACGGGCTTCCCGCGGGCATCGGCGACCCCATGTTTGACGGCATCGAGAACCGCATCGCGCAAATCGCGTTTGGCATTCCCGCTGTAAAGGGCGTGGAGTTTGGCATGGGCTTTGCCGTGGCCGCCATGCGCGGCAGCGAGAACAACGATCCGTATCGCATCGATGCCGAGACCGGAAAGATCGAGGTCGAGTCCAATAACGCCGGCGGCATTCTGGGCGGCATCTCCACCGGCGCGCCCGTCATGTGGCGCATGGCCGTAAAGCCGACGCCCTCCATTGGCCGCGAGCAGCAGACCGTAGACATGGACGCCATGGAAAATGCCGAGCTCTCGGTCCACGGCCGCCACGACCCCTGTATCGTCCCCCGAGCCGTCCCCGTAGCCGAAGCAGCCGCCGCCCTCGCCATCTGGGACGCCCTCCTAGAAGACGCCGGACAGCTTTAGTCCACCCACCCCAAGGGTAGTT
>UQXB01000018.1:0-39736 GCA_900544935.1 uncultured Collinsella sp. | reverse complement strand
TGTCATTCAAAGAGGGCGGCATGACCAGAAGGTCTATGCCGTCCTCTTTTCATGCCAATTTGTTCGCTCTGGTGGGCGCTCGCTGTCGGTGCCAAAACATCGACATTGCCATGATCCAGACCTGCTAAAAGATAGTCGTTGGGGACGTTCTTGTTTGACTAGTCGTTTAAGAACACCCAACGACTACATAGCATGAGAGTGGATAATCTCCCGGTTTGAGCCTGCATCCAAGCTTAAAGTGGGAGATTATCCACTCTCATTTCGTTTGTTGATTTCGATGCCTACATTTGTAGGAACAGTTCGTGGAGGCGGGTGTCTTCGTCGAGTTCGGGGTGGAAGGTTACGCCGAGCTGGTTGTCTTGGCGGGCGGCGACGATGCGGCCATCGACTTCGGCCAGGGCCTCGGCATCGCCGTGCACCTCAACGATGCGGGGCGCGCGGATAAACGTCAGCGGCACTTCACCGTCGATGCCGGCTACCTGCCCCTTGGTTCGAAAGCTGCCGAGCTGCCTGCCGTAGGCATTGCGCTCAACGAGCACATCCATGGTTGCCAAACGCGGCGTGCCCTTATCGTCATGGGCGGCAAGATCGTGAGCCAGTAGAATCAGGCCGGCGCAGGTGCCCAGGACGGGCATGCCTTCAGCGATACGGGCACGAAGCTCCTCGAGCATGCCCAACTCATCAAGCAGCTTCCCCTGAACGGTGGACTCGCCGCCGGGAAGTACCAGACGGTCAAAGTCCTGCTTCAAATCGGCCGCCTGCCTCAGCTCAATACAGTGTGCGCCAAGCCCGGATAGTCTTGCCTCGTGCTCGGCAAAAGCGCCTTGGACCGCCAGCACGGCGACCGTTTGGTCTGCATAATCGCTCATGTGCGATCCTTTCTGCCGGACTAGCGTCCGCGCTCCTCCATGATGATTTCGATCTCGTCGGCGTTGATGCCCACCATGGCCTCGCCCAGGTCCTCCGAAAGCTCGGCGATGAGCTTGGCATCGGTGAAGTTTGCCACGGCCTTGACGATGGCGGCGGCGCGCTTGGCGGGGTCGCCGCTCTTAAAGATGCCCGAGCCGACAAAGATGCCCTCGGCGCCCAGTTGCATCATCAGCGCGGCGTCGGCAGGGGTCGCTACGCCGCCGGCGGCAAAGTTCACAACGGGAAGCTTGCCCGTGGCATGGACCTCGCGCACCAGCTCGACCGGAACCTGCAGTTGCTTGGCTGCCTCAAAGAGCTCATCATCGCGCAGGGCAACAACGTCACGGATCTGCTTTTGGATCTTGCGCATGTGACGCACGGCCTGAACGACGTCGCCCGTACCCGGCTCACCCTTGGTGCGAATCATAGTGGCGCCCTCGGCAACACGGCGCAACGCCTCGCCCAGATCGCGGGCGCCGCAGACAAACGGCACGTCAAACTGGGTCTTGTCGATGTGATAGACGTCATCGGCGGGGGAGAGAACCTCGGACTCATCGATGTAGTCGATCTCGATGGCCTGCAGGACCTGCGCCTCGACGATGTGACCGATGCGGCACTTGGCCATGACGGGGATGGAGACGGCCTCCTGGATGCCCTTGATCATCTTGGGGTCGCTCATGCGCGAGACGCCGCCTGCGGCACGGATGTCGGCCGGGATGCGCTCGAGAGCCATGACGGCGCAGGCGCCTGCCTCCTCGGCGATGCGTGCCTGCTCGGGCGTGGTAACGTCCATGATGACGCCGCCCTTGAGCATCTGCGCGAGCTCGCGATTGAGTTTGACGCGGTCGGCCTTGCTGTTCTGTTCTGCCATGGTTGCTCCCTTGGTTGGCATGTGCATTGCTTGACGGAATATCCTATCGGGGAGCTGGGTATGGCGAAATACTCAGTTTTCGAGATAATAACAAGGTCAGACTAATACCAGATTGAATGGCTTAATAAGGTCAGGTGATAGGCTCATGCTTGACTACAATTTGGAAAAACGCGGCGAAGCATCGCTCTATGAGTATGTTTACCAGCAAATTCGAGATGATATCGTAGCTGGACGCATTGCGGCGGGGGAGCATCTTCCGTCTAAGCGCGCCTTTGCCAGTCATCTGGGAATCAGTGTCATTACCATCGAGAATGCATATAGCCAGTTACTTGCCGAGGGCTATATTTGCTCAATGCCGCGTCGTGGCTACTACGCTTGCAAGCTTCCGGATGCACCGGTTTTGGCTTCGGCTGCGGAGGGCATCGACCGGGATGCCGTCTCTGTGGACTCCGGCGTGCATGATGCCAGCGGACAGGTCGAGCGATTCGATGCGCTTTCTCCTTCCGCTTTGGAGGCGGCGCGGCTTTGGCAAAGCGCACTGCGGGCGACGCTGGCATCCGAAGACGAGCGCGAGATCTTTTCGCCCGCACCGGCACAGGGCACCGTTCGGCTACGATGCGCAATTGCTCATCATCTGCGCGGGACGAGGGGTATGAATGTCGACCCCAATAACATTGTTATCGGCGCGGGCGCTCAGCTGCTCGATACCATGTTGGTTCAGTTGCTTGGCGCTGACAAGGTGTATGCCGTTGAGGACCCGGGCTATTTACGTCTGACGCGCATTTATCAGGCTATGGGCTGCAAAGTTCGACATATCCCGTTGGATGATGAGGGGGTGGACTTGAGCGCTCTGCAGAAAACCGGGACCGATGTACTTCACCTGATGCCGTCTCACCAATATCCAACCGGCCTTGTGACGAGCATTGCGCGTCGCTATGCGCTTCTGAGCTGGGCCGCCGAGCGACCAGGTCGGTATCTCATCGAAGATGACTTTGATTGTGAGTTTCGCCTTGCCGGGAAGCCGATTCCCGCGCTCGCGTCGATCGATGCCGCCCGGTCGGTTATATACACCAACACGTTTTCGAAGAGCCTTTCATCGGCGTTGCGTTTGGCGTACATGGTGTTGCCCGATGAGTTAATGGAGCGGTTTAGGCGCAACCTTGGTTTCTACGCCTCGTCGGTGAGCTCTGTTGATCAGGTCGCTTTGGCGCGTTTGCTGGAATCGGGTGATTACGAGCGACATGTGAACCGCGTGCGCGTTCGTGCTCGCGAGGCGCGTGATGGCCTGATGGCGCTTGTGCGGAAGGTATTTCCGGCAGGAGAGGTCTCGATCGAGCATGCAGACGCGGGCCTTTACAGTATCGTGGTTGCGGAGCGTGGAACGGGCAGAAGCACTTTTGCACGGGCCCTCACGCGCTCGAGCATCCCTTTTATCGATATCGGTGACTGTTTTTGGTGTGCCGATGGCGCATCTGTCCCTGAAAACACAACTCAAATTCTTGTTCAGTATGACGATCTGAGTCCAAAAGTACTAACAACCTTGGAATTGCAGCTAATGGGGGGCACTCTGCAACCTAAGTGAGTAGACTTTTAGCACTTTGGCGACCAGGCAGTTTTGTAGTAAGCTATCTATCTGCGGTTTTGAAAAGCAGGATGACCGGCCTGCTCGGGATGTTCAAAAAAGTCTACTCACTTGCCGCGCAAAGCTCCTGCATGAGAAAAAATGGGGTTTTCAACAGGGCTTCGTCCAGCTCTCGGCAAGCTTTTGGCCAGTTGGGGAGGGCTGTTGAAAACTTGGCAGTCCGTTCGGCGCCATTTTTGGTGCGTTCGCGCCAATGCGTGACTGACTGGGTTGAAATTCGTGTTTTCCTGTGCCTATGAAGGATCTACTTTGTGACATATCGGCTTTTAGGTACTGGCGTTTGCCTCCTCAAGTCCGCGCTTTGTGTCCGCCGCTTCCACGACCGGAAGAAGACCGGCAGCGATATGATCTCGCCCGCAACCCGACGGCTGCGGTCGCGCTCGGTTTTCCGTTGTATACATTGGTTCGGACGAGAAACAAACGGACTTGTCCAGCCAGCATTAGGCAGCGGCTGTTTCTTGGTGAGCTTCCCAGGGAATCCGTGCTGGAAACGGAGCATGGGTTTTTGATTACGTCTCCTCTACTGACGGCATTCATCATGTCGCGGCACCTGACGGATCTCCAGCTTCTTTTGGTATTGGCGGAGATGTATGGCTTGTTTGCGGTGTGCGCTCTGCCGGCGGCACTTGAGGCGGAGCTTTCGCGTGCAATTGATTCGGGCGCGATTTCGACAACGTTCGGTTGGGTGCGCTGCCCGTCCGAGGACGGCACCGCCTCAAATTTATGGCGTCGAGACGCTTTGGTTTTGGGCGGAGACCTTGACCGTTTTTGTTCAGATGTTTGCGGGGTGCGTTACGGCAATAGATTTATGGCGGTATCGCAACTCGTTCCATTGGGTGCCGCGTCGCCTTTTGAGGTCGAGGCGTATTTGCTACTTGCACTGCCGCGATCCCTGGGAGGCGAAGGTTTTTGCGACATAGAGCTTAATGTTGAAGTGATGCTAGGCACAAGTGCTCGAGCGATTGTGGGAAAGTCCCGTGTATATATCGACCTACTTCTTTCTTCACCGGACGGTAGGCGACAGGTGGCCATTGAATGTCAGGGAAAGGCCTCGCACGGACGCGCAGGGGATGGCTTGCGTGACGCTGACCGCATGACGGCCCTTCAGGCCATGGGCTACGATGTGCTTCTCCTGACACACAGACAGATATCGGATGAGGATAGATTCCGCGCGATCGTTAAGGCCATATGCAGGATGCTCGATGCTGAATATCGTGATAAAAGCTCGGATGAGCAAAGGGCTGAGATATTACTCCGGTCTGAACTATTCATTGACTGGACAAAATTGGGAGTAATCGACGGAAGGATGCCCGTTAGACACAAAATGGCTCGATCGTGGACGGCTGCGAATCTAAGTGAGTAGACTTTTGTCACTTTGGCGACTAGGTCGTTTTGCAACAAGGCATTTACCTGCGGCTTTATAAAGTGATATGGATGGTCTGCTCGGCAAGTTCCAAAAAGTCTACTCACTTAGTTTTTGACGAGAAGCCGATGCCGAAGACGGTCCTATTTCAGGGCGTTAACAAGTTCGTGAGGCACGAAAAAGGCCCGGACCAATACGGTCCGGGCCTCATCGAGCTAGAGGTTATGTCTCAAGCGGTTGGCTTAGCCAAAGTAGCGCTTAAGCAGGCCGGCAAAAGCTTTGCCGTGGCGGGCCTCGTCACGAGCCATCTCGTGCACGGTGTCGTGGATGGCATCGAGGCCAGCGGCCTTGGCGCGCTTAGCAAGATCGGTCTTGCCGGCGGTGGCGCCGTTCTCGGCCTCAACGCGCATCTCGAGGTTCTTCTTGGTAGAGTCGGTCACGACCTCGCCCAGGAGCTCAGCGAACTTGGCGGCGTGCTCGGCCTCCTCGTGGGCAGCCTTCTCCCAGTACAGGCCGATCTCGGGATAGCCCTCGCGATGAGCGACGCGAGCCATGGCCAGGTACATACCGACCTCGGAGCACTCGCCCTCAAAGTTGGCGCGCAGGTCGGCAACGATGTCCTCAGAGACACCCTCCATCTTGGCGACGCCCACGACGTGCTCGGCGGCCCACTCGAGCTGGCCCTCCTCCTGCTTCAGGAAACGAGAACCGGGAACGCCGCACTGGGGGCACTTGAAGTCCTCGGGCAGCTGGTCGCCGTCGAACTCTTCCACATAACCGCAAACGGGGCAAACAAACTTCATGATTCGATCCTTTCGATCGATGGCGATGGTGCGCTCGCCCGGTCCCATAAGGGCCCTCTCCGGACGTGCGTCTTGACGAGTTCTATTATCCATAAATGAGACTGAAAGTGAAGCCTATTAGGAATGATTTTTAATAAAACAATTTTGAGATATGAAGATGTTGATTGATTAACGATTGGCAGGCCGTCTTTGACCACCGCTGAGTACAATCGGTCGAGCAAATGTTGATCTATCAACAAATGAAGGAGTTTCCTTTATGCATCTAGCCCGTCGTGCCTGGTGCCGAACATATCAGACGGTTTTTCGCATTGCATTGCCGATCCTGCCCTATACCGAGCCGCGCATTTTAGAGCATGCCGAGGATGTGCCCGCGGTGCTTCAAAAGCGCTCGATCCAGAAGGTCCTTATCGTGACGGATCCCGGCATTGCCCGTCTGGGGCTCACGGCACCGCTTGAGACGGCGCTCGCATCCAGGGGGATTGGCGTTACGGTCTATGCCGAAACGCGTGCAAACCCCACGGTTTCAAACGTGGAAGAAGCGGCGTCCCTGTATCGAGAGAGCGCCTGCCAGGCCATTATCGGCTTTGGCGGTGGCTCGGCCATGGACTGTGCCAAGGGCGTGGGCGCACGCATTGCGCAGCCAAACAAGCCCATCAACAAGATGCGCGGCCTGCTGCGGATTCATCGTCGCCTGCCGCTGCTCATCGCCGTTCCCACTACCGCCGGTACGGGAAGCGAAGTCACGCTTGCGGCGGTAATTACCGATGACGAGACGCACTACAAATACCCCATTAACGACTTTGTGCTCATCCCGCGTTTTGCAGTCCACGACCCCGAGTTTACGTGCGGCTTGCCCGCTTCCATTACGGGGCAGACGGGCATGGACGCCCTGACGCATGCCGTTGAGGCCTTTATCGGGCGAAGCACCACGCCCTATACGCGTAAGATGGCGCGACAGGCGGTGCAGCTTATCCACGACAATTTGCTCGAGGCCTATGAGCATGGTGACGACATGCGCGCTCGTCGCAATATGCTTTCGGCGGCGTATAAGGCGGGCGTTGCGTTTACCCGCTCCTATGTCGGATATGTGCATGCCATCGCGCACAGTCTGGGCGGGCGTTACGGGATTCCGCACGGCTTGGCCAACGCCATCATCCTGCCGCACATGCTTCGCGCCTATGGCGAAGCTGCTGCTCCTAAGCTCGCTGATCTCGCCCGCATGGCCGGCATCGTGCCGGTTAACGCGCAGGACAGCCTGGCGGCCGAGGCCTTTATCGATTGGATCGATTGCATGAACGAGATCCTGGGAATCCCCAAATATGTCTCGGGCATTCGCCGCTCCGACATTCCCGAGATGGCGGCGCATGCCGATGCCGAGGCCAATCCGCTGTACCCCGTTCCGCTTTTGATGGACCGCTTGGAGCTCGAGCGTATGTACGAGGTCGTCGCGGGTGGTATGTTTGAGGACGAGAACTAGGAGGGTGCCATGAACACCGAGGAAATTGCGCGCATCGTCGGCGATCAGCGCACTTACTTTAAAACGCACGCTACGTTTGATGTCGATGCCCGACGTCGCGCGCTCGTGAGTTTACGCGATGCGGTACGGGCGCACGAGGCCGATATTGCCCATGCACTCAAGACCGATTTGGGAAAGTCGCATGACGAGGCATATATGTGCGAGATCGGTACGTCGCTTTCCGAGATTCGTCATCAGATCGCTCACGTGGCTCGATGGAGTCGTCCGCGCCTGCGTCCGTGTGACCTTGCCAACGCCGTGAGTGTGTGTAAAACGCAAGCCGTGCCCTATGGCGTCACGCTCATCATGGCCCCGTGGAACTACCCATTTTTGCTAACACTCGAGCCGCTCGCCGGCGCCCTTGCCGCGGGCAATACTGTGGCCATCAAGCCGAGCGCCTATGCTCCGGCATCGAGTGCGGTGCTCAAGCAAATCTGTGAAGAGGCGTTTGATCCGCGCCTGGTGACGGTTGTCGAGGGCGGGCGCGCCGAGAACGAAGCGCTGCTCGATGAGTGCTGGGACAAGATCTTCTTTACCGGTAGCGTTCCGGTCGGCAAACTCGTCATGGAGCGCGCAAGTAAAAACCTTACGCCCGTGACGCTTGAGCTGGGCGGAAAGAGCCCCTGTATCGTGGATGCGACGGCAAACTTGAAGGTTGCGGCGCGGCGTATCGCCTTTGGTAAATGGCTCAACGTGGGGCAGACCTGCGTGGCGCCCGACTACCTGCTGGTCGATGCGCGCGTGCATGACGAGCTGCTGGACCTCATCAGGGAAGAGGCCCGCCGTATGTTTGGCGAGCATCCGCTCGATAACGAGGATTACGGGCATATCGTCAACGCCAAGCATTTTGCGCGCGTGCGTGGGCTGATCGATCCCGATAAGGTTGTGCTTGGAGGCACGGCGCGCGAGTCATCGCTCAAGATTGAGCCGACGATCCTAGACGGCGTGACCCCCGATGACGCCGTGATGCAGGAGGAGATTTTCGGCCCCATCTTGCCGGTGCTGACGTTTGAGAGCCTAGACGAGGCCGAGACGTTTATTACGGATCGTCCGACGCCGCTGGCTCTGTATATCTTTAGCCAGGATCGCGCAGTTCAGCAGCGCTTCGTGCGTTACGTGCCCTTTGGCGGTGGCTGTGTCAACGACACGATCATGCACTTGGCTACGAGCCATATGGGCTTTGGCGGCATGGGCGCGAGCGGTATGGGGCAGTACCATGGACGCGAGAGCTTCGATACGTTTAGCCACAAGAAGAGTATCGTGAACAAGGCAACTTGGCTGGACGTGCCGTTTCGGTATGCGCCCTACGCAAGCTGGAAGCACAAGTTCGTGCGCATGTTTGTGCATTAGAAAAGGGCGCAGGTAATACGAACAAGTGTTCCTATTACCTGCATTTTGCGTTAGACTACTGTTATGGAGCACGGATGGGCCAACTCCCTTTAGAAGGGATTTGGTATGAACGTAAGCGATGTTATTTCGTTATTGGCGTTGTTGATTGCGGCTATCGAACTCGGTCTGTTTATCGGCCGAATGAAATAGCCGCCCCCGCGTAAACGAAGACAGCCACTTCTCACGATGAAAACGTGTATCGGAGTTGGCAAGACCCGCGGCAACGGGTGCCATCCGTGTTCCTATCTTATCTGCAAGCGTTCTGTCGCGCAAGCGTTGAGGCAAACGATTGAAGGACGCAGACAGGATGTATTTGTGTCCGCACGGGACCGTAGACTTCTCAATAAGGTTACACACCGGTTTATCCGGCCGTTAGGGGAGTTGCTATGTACGAGCCTTCACGTGTTCTTCTGTCGTTTCACATCGCAGGATTTCAATATGCCGATGGCGCCTTGGTCTTGGGCGATCTTAAAGTGGGCGATAAGCTGACGCTGTGTGCCGAGCGCGATAATCCCCATGACCCTGAGGCGGTTGAGATTTATTACGGCAACACCAAGCTTGGCTATGTTCCGGGAAACGAGGTCGGCCCACTGTCCTTGATGATGTATTACGGCCACGAGGACGTATTTGAGGCCCGCGTGCAACAGGTTGCTCCCGAGCGCAGCCCGTGGCACCAGGTGCGCGTTGGCCTCTATGTGGTGGATGCTCGCTAGTCGGCAAGGGAGGCGGCCATGTTTGATGACGACGACCTATTCAATCTGACAGACGATTCGTTTGAGTGGGATCTGCTACTCGATGACGATGAGTTGGAGCAGGATCGTAGGAAACGGCAGGGCAAGAAAACTCAGGGTGACGCTTCGAAAAAGCAAGACAAACGCCGCCGCGGCCTGTTCGGCGGGCTCTTTGGCTAACCGCCGTATCGCTGTGTCTGTATACTTAGCACGAGTTTGACGCGTTGCGAAATGAGGGCATAGACGATGATGTGGTTTACCGCCGACCTGCACCTGGGCGATACGAATATCTTGCACGACATGGATCGGCCGTTTGATTCGGTCGAGGAGATGAACCGCAAGGTCATCGATGCCATCAATGAGTGCGTGGCTGCGGACGACCGCCTCTATATCTTGGGAGACTTTACGTATCGCTTGCCCATGGCGGAGGCGGTGCGCCTGTGCGAGCGTATCGAATGCAAGAATGTGACGCTCATCTGCGGTAACCATGACGGCGACTGGGAAGATCCCGACGCCCCGCAAATTTGGGAAGACGTGCGCGATTACCTGGAGGTTGCTCCCGGCTATGCCAAGGGCCATCGTCTGGTGATGAGCCATTACCCCATGCTCAGCTGGAATGGTAAGGCGCGTGGCGCCATCATGCTACACGGGCATATCCACAGCAGAGGAGACCGCACCAACGCACGCAACCGCGATCGCGAGCGCCCCATTTACCGCTACGATGTGGGCCTCGACGCCAACGAGTACAAGCCCGTAAGCCGCGACCAGATTCTTAGCTTCTTTGGGCTATAGGGCGCCAGAACCACCACAAAGGGGACACAGTGCGCCTTTGTGGTGGTTCTGGCGCCGTTGACATTATGGCGGCGGCGCCTTTTTTGTCCGTGCGGCGCGGTAGAGTGTAGGCGGTTGAAATTTGCGTCCATCGAGGAGCTGCTATGAATGAGATCAAGTGCCCGCATTGTGGCGAAGTCTTTAAGGTCGATGCATCCGGCTATGCGGATATCGTCAAGCAGGTGCGCGATGCCGAGTTTTCGCGCGACTTGGATGAGCGTGTGAAGGCAGTCCAGCGCGAGGGCGAGCAGGCGCTGGAGCTTGAGCGCTCGCGTTCGACGGCTGCTTTGCAGGAGGCAGAGTCTCAGCGCAACGCTCAGCTCGTTGAGCAGAAGAACGCTGCGGCTCAGCAACTGGCACAAGAGGTCGCCAAGCGCGATGCCGAGCTTGCCGAGTTGCGCGCCAAGCTCGAGGGCGCTGCCGCAGAGCGCGAGAGCGCAAGTCAGCGTGCGGCGGTTGAGGCCCGTGCCGATGCTCAGAAGGAGAATGCTGAGCTTCAGCGCGAGATCGATAGCCTGCGTGCGCAGCTTGGGCGCAAAGATGACGAAGCAAAGCTTGCCGAGTCGGCGGCGCGCAACGCTGCTCAAAACGATTTAGCTGCGCGCGACGCTCAGATTGCTGAGCTGCAGGCCAGGCTCGCCGCGGCGGACAAAGCCCAGGAGATGGCGCTTGCCGCTGCCGCGGCAGAGTCGCAGCGTGAGCTCGATGCCGCTCGCAGCGAGGCCGAGCGCGCGCTTACTGACTATCGCGCGAAGGCGCAGGAGAAGTTTTCCGCCGCAAAGGCTCAGTCCGAGCAAGAGGCCGAGGGCCTGCGTGCCCAGCTGCGCGAGCAGGAACTGATGGCAAAAATGAACCTGTCAGAGGCGGTCGCCGCGGCGGAGCGAGAGCGCGATGAGGCACGTGCCAAACTGACGAGCGAGCTGGCTGTGCGCGATTCTCGCGAGGAACAGGCCAAGGCGGCACACGAGCTCGAGCTTGCGCAGGCCAAGCGTGCGAGCGATGACCTGATTCGCTACAAGGATGAAGAGATCGAGCGCCTTAAGGACATGAAGGTCCGCCTGTCCACCAAGATGGTGGGCGAGTCGCTCGAGCAGCACTGCGAGACCGAGTTTAACCGTCTGCGCATGACGGCGTTTCCTAACGCGTACTTCGAGAAGGATAACGATGCGTCCGAGGGCACCAAGGGCGACTTTATCTTCCGCGAGTGCGACGCAAGCGGTAACGAGGTCATTTCGATTATGTTCGAGATGAAAAACGAGAACGACGAGACCGCGACCAAGCACAAAAACGAGGACTTCTTTAAGAAACTCGATCACGATCGTCGCCAGAAAGGCTGTGAGTACGCGGTGCTCTGCACACTGCTCGAGCCCGAAAGCGAGCTCTATAACGCAGGGATAGTCGACGTGAGTTACCGCTATGAGAAGATGTACGTGATCCGCCCGCAGTTCTTCATTCCCATGATCACGCTGCTGCGCAACGCCGCCATGGGTTCGCTGCGCTATAAGCAGGAGCTGGCGGAGTACAAGCAACAGAACATCGACGTCACGAACTTCGAGGCCAAGATGGAGAAGTTCAAGAACGACTTCGGCCGCAACTATGAGCTTGCGAGCCGTAAGTTCCAGACGGCGATCGAGGAGATTGACAAGACGATTAGCCATCTGCAGAAAACCAAGGAGGCATTGCTGTCCTCCGAGAACAATTTACGTCTAGCCAACAAGAAGGCCGACGATCTTACCATTCGCAAGCTCACGTGGGGCAACAAGACCATGAAGGCCGCCTTTGACGAGGCACGCGAGGCCGCAGCAGATGCGGGCGATGAGCCAGCCGAGGCGGATTCGTATGAGGTCGAGGATGCCGAGTAAGGCATAGCGTATAGTACAAAAGCGGGGCCGCTGGCGATGTTACCAGCGGCCCCGCTTCGTTCCAGCATGCTCGGCTAGTCTTCGAGCAGGTCCTCGATAAAGCCGACGCGGTAGTTTTTGAAGATGACCTCGCCGCCGTCTTGCGTGGCGTCCAGATCGACATCGCCCATGATGCCAAAATCGTGGTCGCCATCTTCGTCGGCAAAGATCTGGTGCACGTGCCACACGTGATCGGTCTTCTCGTCGGATTCATCGATGGAAAACATCGCGGCACTGCGGGCATCTCCGTCGGTGAGGATTTCCTCGTGTTGCTCATGGTAGGCATCGAGCGCCTTTTGCCAGCGGATTTCGCTCATGCCCCAGTCGTCGTCGAGCTCGCCCAGGTCGCGAACGTGCTCGCGGGCGGCAAGGGTCACGCGGCGGAAGAGTGCGTTGCGCACCAACAGCGTGCAGCCGCGACGGTCCGCAACGACCTCGTCGATGCCCTGCGGCGGTGCGGCGTCGAGTGCAGCGGGGTTGCCGGCGTTCTCCCACTCGTCCACCAGGCTCGAGTCCACCGAGCGCACCACAAAGCCCAGCCACGAGATGATGTCGCGCAGGCGCTCGTCGCGCTTCTCGATGGGCACGGTGCGCTCGAGCGAACGGTAGGCCTCTGCCAGGTAGCGCAGCAAAATGCCCTCGGAGCGGGCGATGCCGAGCTTTTGAATGTAGCCCTTAAAATCGCTCGTGCTTTCCAGCATATCGCGCAGAACGCTCTTGGGAGAGAGCTGATAGTCGTTGGCCCAGGGCACTTCCTGGCAGTACTTGTCAAAAGCGGCGTCGAGCAAATCCTCGAGCGGCTTTTCGTACGTGACGTCTTGAATGCGCTCCAAGCGCTCCTCATATTCGACGCCGTCAGCCTTCATTTCTGCCATCGCGCGGTCGCGCGCGGCGCGCTCCTGTGCACGCAGCACCTGTTTGGGATCCTCGAGCGTTGCCTCGACCATCGAGATCAGATCCATGGTATAGGTCTCACTCTCGGGGTCGAGCAGCTCCAACGCGGCAAGCAAGAACGGCGAGAGCGGCTGATCGAGCGCGAAGTCCTCGGGCAGATCGACCGTCAGCGCATAGTCGATGTCCGGCGCGGCGTCAGTCGGGGCGTCGGGCGCGGGCGGCACCTCGGTGCGAACGACGACGCCGGAATCGATGAGCGTGGCGAAGATTTCGTCGGCGCGAACCTCGAGCTTAGCCTTTTCCTCGGGAGTCTGCAGGCTCGTCTCGATGAGGTCGTGTACGCGGGTTCGGGCATCGCCGCCCTGCTCGACCACGCTAATCACCATGGAGTGCGTGATGCGCAGGCGCGGCTTGAGCGTCTCGGGCTGCGTCTCGATCAGGCGCTCAAAGGTCTGCTTGTTCCAGGTGACAAAGCCCTCGGGGGCCTTTTTCTTTTTAATCTTACGGAGTTTTTTGGGGTCGTCGCCCGCTTTGGCCATAAGCTTGGCGTTTTCGATCTCGTGCTCCGGCGCCTCGGCAATTACCATACCCTCGGTGTCAAAGCCCGAGCGGCCGGCGCGACCGGCAATCTGGTGGAACTCGCGGGCGCGCAGACGACGCATCTTGTAGCCATCGAACTTGGTGAGTGCGGTGAGGACCACGGTGTGGATGGGTACGTTGATGCCGACGCCGAGCGTATCGGTGCCGCAGATGACAGGCAGCAGGCCCTGCTGCGCCAAGCGCTCGACCAGCAGACGATAGCGCGGCAGCATACCGGCGTGGTGCACGCCGACGCCGCAGCCAAGCAAGCGCTTGAGGATCTTGCCAAAGGCCGTCGAGAAGCTCGTGCCTTTGGCGGCTTCCTTAATGGCCTCGCGCTGCTCCTTGCTGGCGATGCCAAAATTGGCGAGCGACTGTGCCGTCGCAAGGGCGGCATCCTGGCTAAAGTGCACGATATAGAGCGGGGCCTCGCCGCGGCGCATGGCGAGCTCGACCGTGCCCTCGAGCGAGGTCGTCACGTAGTCGTAGCTCAGCGGCACGGGGCGTGGGGCGTCGACAACCAAGTCGCAAGCAGCGCCGGTGTGTTCCTCGAGTGAGGCGGCGATGGCGGTGACATCGCCGAGCGTGGCGCTCATGAGCATAAACTGCGTGTGGGGCAGGGTGAGCAGCGGCACCTGCCAGGCCCAGCCGCGGTCGGGGTCGGCAAAGTAGTGGAACTCGTCCATGGCCACGCAGCCCACGTCGGCGCCCTCGCCCTCGCGCAGTGCATCGTTGGCAAGGATTTCGGCCGTGCAGCAGATGACGGGCGCCTTGGTATTGATATGCGTATCGCCGGTGATCATGCCGACGTTATCGCGGCCGAGTACCTGCACCAGATCGAAGAACTTTTCGCTGACCAAGGCCTTGATAGGGGCCGTGTAATAGCAACGCTTGCCCTGTGCCATGCCCATAAAGAGCATGCCCAGCGCGACGAGCGATTTACCCGATCCGGTCGGTGTGCCTAAAATGATGTGATCGCCGGCAGCCAGGTCCATGAGGGCCTCTTCTTGGTGATCCCACAGCTCAATGCCGCGATCGCTTGTCCATTCAAAGAAGCGTTCGAAGGCTTGATCGGGCGTGAGCCATGGTTCGGGCTCACTGCCGTCCTCGGGCTCCCACCAGGTGGGGGAGAGCGCGCCGAGCGAGCCGAACTCTGCCTCGGTTCCCGTGCCGCCCGAGAATGAGCTGGCGGCCCCGGCGCCGGAGACGGTGCTGGTGGCGGTATCTGTCGTGGTCTGTGCCATGTGGTTGCTTTCTCTCGCGATTGTCCGCCAACTATTATGGCGTAGCGGCGGCGCGGGGTGCCAGCGCGCGAGAAAATGCAGGAAATGGGCGTTCTGCCCAGCCGTTTGGTGCAGTTGTCGGCTAAGTGAGTAGACTTTTTGCGATGTCGCGAGCACATGGCTTTTGCGCAAGGGCTCTATCTGCGGTTTTAGTTTTCGTTATGCGGGTTGTGCTTTGCTATTGCAAAAAAGTCTACTCACTTAGGCTTGAGGGTCGTTCGCCGGCGCCTATTCGCGCTTGTTTGCCGACGTCGCGACCATCAGAAGCCCCTAGGACTCTTGCGGCAGACGCTTCTTGCCCTTGCGGGCGCGGTTTTTAAAGTTCTCGACGGCCTCTTCCATGCCGAGGGGCACATAGGTAAGCTCATCGAGGTTATCGGGCAGGTAGCAGGCAAGGCTTTGCTCCTGCGCTCGGCCTGCTGCGAGTTGCTCTTCGGTAGGCTTCTCGCCGGGTGTGGCACAAATGCCGTAGACGACGGCACCCATCTCGCGCGTGCGGCACTCGTACTCGGTCTCGGGATGCTCGGGATGGTCGCGGCGCACGTCATCGCTTACCCAAAGTGTGTCGTAGCCCGCCGCGGCAAACTGCCCCAGGGCGTAGTCGCGCAACGGCTTGCTGTCGGTGCGCAGCGTGACGGTAGCGCCGGCTGCAAAGAGCGGGCGGTACAGCATTAGGTGGTCGACATGGACGAGTCGCTTTTTGGCGTACTTGGCCTTGGGCTGCGGCGTGGGAAAGTTGATGGTGATGGCATCGAGCTCGCCTGCGGCAAATAGCTGTGGCAGCGATGCGGCGCCTCGGGGCAGGACGAGTGCGTTGGATAGCTCCTGCTCGCAGATTTTCTGCGCGGCATAGGCAATGCAGATGGGCTCCTGGTCCATGCCGATAAAGAGGGTGTTTGGCTCGTGGCCCGCGCGCTCTACAAGGTACGTTCCCTTGCCACAGCCAAGATCCAGGTGAAGGTGCTCGAAGGGCTTGCTGCCTGCGGGCGCACAGGCCTTGCGCCAATCTCCGGCATAGGCCTCGGGGTTCGTCTCAATCGCATCGGCGTAGCGCTCCAGGCGCTCCTCGAGTACAAAGTTCTTAGGCGTGCGAACGTGGACGGCTCCCATGAGGCTCCTTGGTCATAAGTTTGGAACGCATAGCTGCACGTTCCGTCAATGGATTGAAATAGGGCGGGCATAGCTTGCCCGAAAGATGCGGTGCAGCCCGGCGGCGAGTCGCCGATACCTACAGGCGCTTGAGAATCACATAGCGGTTGAGCTCGCCGCTGCGACCGTCGGCATGGAAACGCTCAAGCTCGCGCACGGGGACCTCGCCACTCTTGTAGAACGTACGGACGCCGCGCACCAGGTCGGTGATCTGCTGATCGTCAAAGTGATGACAATAGCGGTAGGCGTGGCGGTCGTTTTGCCAGCCAATGAGGTGGTCGCCGGCTTCAAACTGCGCGGAATCGTAACCCTCAAACGGCGGGGTGAGCTCGGCGCGGGCCTCGGCGCGAACAGCCTTGCGCGCCATGCGCTCGTCGTTCATAAACTCCCAAAAGCTGATGGCGATGATGCCGCCCGGGCGCGTCTGACGCACCAGAGCGTCGAGCACGCGTACACGGTACTCGCACGACGGCACATGGTGCATAAAGCCAAAGCAGACCGAGATGTCGGCGAGCGGGGCGTCGAAAAGCACGTCGGGCGTCTCGGCGGGGTTGAGCTTCATAAGGGCGTCGAGCACGTCGAGTTCCTGGAAGTGCAGGTTGGGAATGCGCAGCGCGTGGCCATGTGCATCGATGGCCAGGTCTTGGCACGAGTCGACACCATAGAACTCAAACGGGCAGCTGGCATCTGCCGAGGGGTTTGCGCCATCGACGCCCTTGGCGGCAAGTGCGCCGCCGGCGGCAAAGTTCTCGAATCGCATATTGCCACAGGCAAGATCGAAGACGTGGACGGGATGCTCGATCGTGGCGACGTCGAGCTGTTCGAGCGCGATATCCATGGTGCGTACCCAGCCGGGCCACGGGGCCTGGCGCGTATCGGAAAAGGAAGCGGAGTGCTCGCGATAGAACGTGTTGTTGAGCTGGATGAGCGATGAGGCGAAATCGCGGTTCACGGCGCGGAACTCCCTCCGTTGGCGGTGCGAAATAAACAGTACGACCATACTACCGTTAACGCCGCAACGGGGACAACCGAGCTGCGGCTCATTGCTTTGTTTGGACACATTTCCGCAGCTCATATGTGCCCGCAACCGCCAGTTGTCAAAAATCTCACTAGAATAGGTGGCATGCTTTTGGCGGTGGCGGATAGATTTTTAACTGTGCAAGGCGCCTTAAGAACACAAACGGTCCGGCGGCACGGCTGGCATCACATAGGAGGAACCATGAATGTAGAAACTGCGCAGCGGCTCGCCGACCTTCGCCGCAGCAAGGGCTTTAGCCAAGAAGGGCTGGCGCGAAAGCTGGGGCTGTCGCGCCAGGCGGTTAGTAAATGGGAGCGTGCGGAGAGCTCGCCCGATACCGAGAACCTGATCTCGCTCGCCAAGCTCTATGGTGTGAGTCTGGACGAGCTGCTCAATCCGAGCGATGAGATTGAGGACGATATCGAGTTTGAGAACGAGGACCGCGCTCGTCAGCGCGAGGCCGAGGCGGCAGAGCGCGCCCGCACCCATGAGGCGGCGGCGCGCGCCACCGAGGCGGCAACGCAGGCAAGTGACGCGGCAGCCAAGGCGGCGCAGGCGGCAAGCTGGAGTGCGCAGGCTGCCAATGCGGCGACGGCTCAGATGACGGGTACCGGTGCGGCTGGTCCGACTCCGGTGAAGGGTCCGTTCCAGTCATTCCCGTATTGGGCCGTGTGCTGGCTGCTGTTCTTTTTACTGATGTTCCTGTTTGGTGCCGGCCCCTTTGCTGCGCTGATCTTCTTCACGATTCCCATCTATCACTGGGCGGCGCGTGCACTCGATGGCGATTGGGCGCGCGGGGATATTCAGGTTGGTCCGGCACCGGTGGCGGTCAGGGCCCAGGGGAAGGATACTTCTGCGGAACCTGATGCTGACGTGGCTACCGCGGCCACCGCTGAGCCATGTGCCAAAGAAGGTGACGAATGATGAAGCTTTCGCATGAATCCAAGCTGCGCCTGGGCGTCGGCATCGGAGCGTTTGTACTGATTATCGGGCTTGTTTTTGGCGTTTCGCGGACTTTGATTCATTTTGATGGCCCGTGGGATCTCGACGATGTTATACCCGGCTTGTCCGGTATGGACGATGTGGTTGATGACGACGATTTTCTGAACGATGGCGGTAACTATTCCGCTCGGCCTCAGCAGCTTTCGTGTACGACCTTTGATGCCGATGAGTTTCGCTACCTCGATTTCGATATCGATGCGGCTACGGTGGACGTCAAGGTTATTGATGGTAACAAGGCTCGCGTTATCGAGCGGGGACGCGTTGCCAATGGTATGGATGCCTCCAAGGCCGCGACGCAGAACATCGCATCCGTCGAGGACTCGACGCTCAAGGTTTCCCAGTTTGGAAGTGATGACGGTAAGGCAATCGATCGCTCAGTTACGGTCGAGCTGCCGCGCCGTGTTGCCGAACATCTGAAGGGGGTCAACGCGCACGTGGGCTCGGGTGATCTGCAGATTGCCGGTGTCACCTGTGATGGTTTCGACCTTTTCCTGGGTGCGGGAGATGTAGAGTTTGCGGGCAGCGTGACTGATTCGCTCAGTGCTGAGGTCGGTTCGGGCGATGTGACGTTCGAGCTCTACCAGGCCCCCGCGAAGTCGATGGACGTGAGTGTGGGCTCGGGCGATGTGGAGATGATGGTTCCGAACTCGACGGGCTTTAAGGCGAGCCTTACCTTGGGCAGCGGCGACTTCGAGAGCGATTTCCTTCCGCTTGGCTACGATGGCGAGACCATATTGAATCTTGAATTCGACAACGGCGATAAGTCTGCTACGTATCGTTTCGAGGTCGGTTCGGGCGACATGTCGTTTGATCCGGAGTGACATGCGGTTATCGAAGACTTATATACCATAGCTGCGCTGTTTGATGGAGGCGCCGGAGCCGTGACGGGCTCCGGCGCCTTTGCCTTTACAATGGGGTCATGGAACAGATTATCTTGAACATACTCGAGGCTCTGCGTCGCGGCGAGACCGTGGACGACAAAGCGCTCGTCAAACTGATACATGCCGAGGCGCGCCGTGAGGGTGCCGACAAACGCGATTTGGCCAAGCGCCGTCTGCTGCCGTTCTACCAGCGGGTAAAACGTGAGGAGCCGGCTCGTTGGGCTGGGTGGAATGTCGATGCCGAGCTGGAACGTCGACTGCTGCAGGTGCTGCGTATGAAGCCTCGTCGCACGGCTTCGGGCGTGGCGACCATTACCGTTATCACCAAGCCCTGGCCATGCTCGGGCGATTGCCTGTTTTGTCCCAACGATCTGCGCATGCCCAAAAGCTACCTGCACGCCGAGCCGGCGTGCGCCCGTGCGGAGCAAAATTGCTTTGACCCGTATCTGCAGGTGAGCGCTCGTCTGACCGCGCTTTCGCAGATGGGGCACGCAACCGATAAGATTGAGCTCATCGTGCTCGGTGGCACCTGGAGCGACTATCCGCAAGGGTATCAGACGTGGTTTATGTCGGAGCTTTTCCGTGCGCTCAATGACGATGCCGTCGCCGGCGTGGCGGCCAACCCCATGCTGGCGCGTCCGGGCATCAGCCGTGCCGAGGCGGGGCGCCTGCTCGATGACGCTCCCGCCGATGCGCTGCCGCCGGTGGTAACAGAGCGCCGCGAGCGCTATCGGGTTGCCGGCATTGCGACAGACGAGGCTGAGCTTGCTGCTGGCGTTGCCGACGAGCAGGAGCGTGTGGATGCTGCCGTGGGCGGCTACAACCGCGCGGTGCGTCGTCTGTACGGCCCTGGTACGCCGTGGGGCGAGGTTGCCAAGTGGCAGACGGCAACGATGGAGGAACTTGAGCGTCAGCAGCGCATCAACGAGACGGCGAAGCATCGCGTGGTGGGGCTCGTTATCGAGACGCGCCCCGATGCCGTAACGCCGCAGGCGCTTACGCTCATCCGCCGCCTGGGCTGCACCAAGATCCAGATGGGTATTCAGAGTCTCGACCAACATTTGCTCGATATCAACGAGCGTCGTATTTCGGTGGCGCAGATCGAGCGGGCGTTTTCGCTTGCGCGCCTGTTTGGCTTTAAGATCCACGCGCATTTTATGCTTAACTTGCTGGGCGCCACGCCCGAGGGGGACAAGCGCGACTACGAACGCTTTATGACCGAAGGGGCCTTTATGCCCGACGAGGTCAAGGTTTACCCGTGTGCGCTCATCGAGGGCTCGCGTCTGGTGGGCTGCTACGAGCGCGGCGAGTGGCGTCCCTACACCGAGGAAGAGCTGCTCGATGTGCTGGCCGACGACATCGTGGTGACGCCGGCGTTCTGCCGCATCAGTCGCATGATCCGCGACTTTAGCTCCGACGACATCATGGTGGGCAACAAGAAACCCAACCTGCGCCAGCTCGTCGAAAACCGCTTGGCCGCTCGGGGTGACGGTGCGACGGTGCGCGAGATTCGCTATCGCGAGATCAGCACGGCGGGTGCCGACTTGGATGAGCTATCTCTTGATGAGGAGGTGGCGTACGAGACGCCGGTGACGCACGAGTGCTTTTTGCAGTGGGTGACGCCGCAGGGCAAGATCGCGGGCTTTTTGCGGTTGTCGCTGCCCGACCATTCGTTTGTTGCCGCGCATGCGGACGAGTTGCTGACGATGCCGGACGAGGCGATGATTCGCGAGGTACACGTGTATGGCATGGCGGCGCGCGTGGGGTATCAAGGCCAGGCGGCCCAGCACCATGGGTTGGGGCGTCTGCTCGTAGAGCGTGCGTGCGAGATTGCCCGGGATGCGGGTTATACGCGCATCAACGTGATCAGCGCGATTGGTACGCGCGAGTACTATCGCCATTTGGGTTTTTACGATCATGGACTCTATCTGCAAAAGGAGCTCTAGATGAACAAGCCGAGTGTTTCTGCTGGCGTCGTTGCCGGCGTTGCCCTGGGAGCCGCGGCGCTTGGTGCGGCCGCCGTCGCTGTTCGTGCTGCCTGTCTGCAGGTTGCGCGAACCCGCAATGGGTTGGCGCGTGTGAAACGCGTGCACGATGGGGACGGCGATGAGATTCGCGTGTTGGTGCAAGGCGGCGTCTACCAAAGCGCAAGCTACGTTGGTGAGCGTTGGGCGGAGCCCGTCTTTGCGTACTATCGTGCGTTTGACGACGTGTTTGAGTCCGAGGATGCGATGCACGATGCTTATGGTCACGGCATCAACCGCATGCTTGTGCTGGGTGGCGGCGGGTTTGCCTATCCTAAGTTCGCGCTGATGTCGCACGAGGGCTTGCGCATGGACGTCATCGAGTATGACGGAGAGATTACGCGCCTGGCGCGCCGCTGGTTCTACCTAGACGAGCTGGAGCGCGCGGCGGGCGATCGCCTGCGGGTGATAACCGCTGAGGCTCGCTCGTATTTGGGTGTGACGAGCGTGGGCCATCGTCGCTACGACGTGGTCGTGAGCGATTGCTTTGGCGGTGCCGAGCCCGTACGCGAGCTGGCGACGGTTGAGGCATTGCGTTTGGTGCGGGGCAGCCTAAATGTCGGTGGCGTCTACGTTGCCAATATCGTGAGTGCAAACGAGGGGAGCGATGTGACGTTCCTGCGCGACTGTGCCGCCACGGCGCTTGAGGTGTTCGACCATGCTTGGGTGGTCCCATGTGGCGATGCAGAGTTCGGCGGCGAGGAGAACTACCTGCTCATCGCCAGCGACGGCAACTACGCCTTTGCCGAAGCCGTGCCCTTCGACACCGACTTCCTCGGCACCGTTCTTCACGACAAATAGGTCTCCCCGTCCCAAAAAGACTGGTCTTAGGCGTGGTCGCGCCAGCCGAGAACGCGCTGCTTCATGTCTTCGATGTCGAGCACGCCTTCGGCAAAGCCTTTGCGCACGAGCTCTTCTGGAACGAATTCGTCGTACCGATCAAAGTAAGGCACCTCGCCGGGATAGACGAGGTCGATGGGGTCGAAGTCTTTCTCGGCTTCGGCGGCGAGCACTTCAAAGAACGTCTCCTCGTCGGCCTTCATCTTAAACTGCATAAAGTACGGGCGTGACGGGTCGAGTCCGCGAAGGCCCAACTCAGCGGCGCATTTAATCTTGAGCATGCGCTCGAGCGCCAAAAAGGCGTAGCTGCCCAACCAGGGGAAGAGCACCCAGGTGTCGCCACCCAGGTTGATGAGCGGCTTAGTTCCCGCGCCCGAAATCTCGGCCGTATGGCGAGCCTGCGCCAGACGGGCCCGCGCGTTACCCATCAGGTACGGATACGCCGCGTGCTCGTTGAGCGCCTTGCGCATACGCTCGAGTACGTGTGTATTGATGTCGCCGGGGCAGTCGCCAAAGTAGGCCGGCACCCGGCCCTTGACCTGCGTGGCAAAGACGGTGTGACGCTTCCAGTCCACTTCCTCGACAATCCAGCAATGGCCGGCGATGGCAATGCGCTCACCGGGCGGGGGCGGGTTGACAATCGTGCCCAGCTCGGCCGATTCGCTGCGAACGGTGAACTCCTCGTTTTCCTGGAACACGGCGTAGAACTTAAAGTTGTTGATGATGCGCTCGCCCGCGAGACCCACGATGAGCCCGCCGCCCTCGGTGACTTGGATATGGTCGATCTTAATGAGGTGACGCAGCAACACGCGATAGTCATCGGCCGAGATGCGATGGAAATAGCTGAGTGTGAGCACGCGCTGGGCAAGCTCTGCCGGCGTGAGTTCGCCGGTGCTGGCAAGCGTCGACATAGTCTGGTGGTAGAGCAGGCTGTAGGGGAGTCGATCGAGCTCGGGCGGCTCGACCCACTTTTCCTCGCGATAGAGTTGTACGAGCGCGATGCCCTGCAGGAGCTTCCACGGAATGGTCTCGGGCATCATCGTGCGCGGCTCGGGTTCCTCCTCGCGCATGACAAACCACATCTCGGGCGGAAGATCGCGGCGCCCCGTGCGGCCCATTCGCTGCAAAAAGGAGCTGACGGTAAACGGCGCGTCGATCTGAAACGCACGCTCCAGACGGCCGATATCGATACCGAGTTCCAGCGTGGAGGTGGTGACGGTTGTCTGTGCCTGCTCCTCATCGCGCATGAGTTCCTCGGCCGTTTCGCGCAGCGATGCCGAAAGATTGCCATGGTGGATGAGAAAACGGTCGGGCTCGTGCCGGCTCTCGCAGTAGCTGCGCAGCATGGAGCACACGGCCTCTGCCTCCTCGCGCGAGTTGGCAAAGACCAGGCACTTGCGCCCGCGGGTGTGTTCAAAGATATAGCCCATGCCGGGATCGGCGTTTTCGGGCGCGGTGTCGGTGGGGTTGAGGAGCGCCTGCTCATCGGCCCGGGGGATATCGACTTCGCCCTCGGGGGCCGAAGAAGTGCGACGGTCTTTGGGAGCGGCCTTGCCCCGTGCCCGCTCACGACGTTGACGGCGTTCCTCCTGTGTAAGCTGTCCGCTGTGGCGCACGTCTTGGGCGCCAGCCGGCAGCGCCGCGGGCGCCGCCGGCTCAATACGCTCGCAAGCAAGCATCTCGGCTTCTTGTGGACCCGTGCTCTCGAATCCCCGCTGCTGTGCCTGGGGACCCGAGTTGTAGAAGTGCTCCATGGAGATGCGCCACACGCGGCGCGGTTCCTCAAAGCGGGGGATGATGCAATCGCGTCCTGTTCCCTGTGAGAGAAAGGCGCCCGTGCGCTCGGGGTCGCCGATGGTGGCAGAAAGGCCGATGCGGCGGGGCTGCACGCCCGCCATGCGCGAGAGGCGCTCGATAAGGCAGAGCGTCTGACCGCCGCGGTCGCCGCGCATGAGCGAATGAACCTCGTCGATAACCACATAGCGCAGGTCGCAGAACATACGAGGGATTGCCATGTGCTTATGGATCAGGAGCGCCTCGAGCGACTCGGGCGTAATCTGCAAGATACCGCTCGGTTTTTTGATGAGCTTAGCCTTGTGCGACTGCGAAACATCGCCATGCCAGTGCCAGACGGGGATATCGGCCTCTTCGCACAGGTCGTTGAGGCGGACGAACTGATCATTGATGAGTGCCTTGAGGGGGCCGATGTAGAGGGCGCCAACGCTCGCGGGCGGGTTCTCCCAAAACTCGGTCAGGATGGGAAAGAAGGCTGCCTCGGTTTTGCCGGAAGCCGTGGATGCCGTCAGGAGCACATTGTCCTGAGTGTTAAAGATGGCATCAGCTGCTGCAACCTGGATGGAGCGTAGACTCTCCCAATCGTGGGAGTAGATGAAGTCTTGGATAAACGGGGCGTAGCGGTCAAAGGCGTTCACGGGGCCTCCTTTCAAAAACGAATCTCTCAACGCGGTGGGCAGTGGCTTGCTGCATTACTGCCTCGACGTTTGCCCAGATAAAGCCTGCCAAAATAAACCTGTCCCTTTTTGGCAGGTTAGATGGTGAATTCGGCGAAATTGCGGTCGCCGCTTGCGGTGCCGGTGTCGCCTGTTGCTGTTGCCGGCGCCAGCGCGTCGCCGCCGACGCTTTGCAGTAGCTCGGCCACGTTGGCGTCGGGGTTTTGGCATAGGATGTCGAGCAGCTCGATAAAGTCACGAATGACCTCACGCGGCGTCAGATGCGTGTCGGCTCCCACGCGGCCAAACTCAATCTTGAGGAAGTCCACCAAGTCGTTCTCGGTAAGCGTGGGCGTCCAGCCAAAGTAGCCGGCATGGATCTGCATGAGTTTTTCGATGAGCACCAGCAGCTCCTCGTAGGTGAGTGGCTGCAGACGGATGATGGGCGCGAGCATGTCCTTAAGGTCCTCGCGCGCAAAGCGGCCCTGAGCGAGTCGGCTGCGCAGGGCCTCGTAGGAGAACACACCGCGGCGCCGGTCTTCGATGGAGGTTGGCGTGCCGCCCATGATCATGCCCAGGTACTGCGCCTTGCCCTGGAGCGTGTCGTTGTACATGGTTAGGATCTTCTCGTAGTTGTATTGGCGCGTGATGGCGTTGGGAATCTTATACAGATTCACGAGCTCGTCGATGAGCACCAGCATGCCCTTGTAGCCGCCGCAGACCAAAAAGCGCGCAATGAGCTTAACGTAGTCGTACCAGTCGTCATCGCTGATGATGGTCGAGGAGCCCAGCTCGGCGCGTGCCTCACTCTTGGTGCGGTACTCGCCGCGAATCCATTTGGTCACGCGGCTCATAGCTTCTTCGTCGCCCTCGGATACGGCCGCGCGGTAGCGGCGGAGCATACGGGCGAAGTCGAAGCCGTGGACCATTTCCTCGAGCGGGGCCAGTTGGGCATTGACGGCAGACTCATCGGCATCGGCACACGAGGCGACCCAGCGATCGAGGATTAGGTTGAGCGCACCGCCCTCGGGGCGCGTTTTAGTCGATATGTTGCGGATGAGCTCGCGGTAGGTGGCAAGGCCCTGCCCCTGGCCGCCCTGTAGGCGGCGCTCGGGTGACAGGTCGGCATCGGCGACGACGAATCCCTCGCCCATGGCGTGCGTGCGGATGGTCTGGAGCAAAAAGCTCTTGCCGGCTCCGTAGCGACCGACCAGAAAGCGGAAGCTCGCGCCGCCGTCGGCGATGAGACTCAGGTCGGTGAGCAGGGCGCGGATTTCGACCTCGCGCCCTACGGTGATGTAGGGAAGGCCGATGCGCGGGACCACGCCGCCCTTGAGCGAGTTGAGAATGACGGCGGCGACGCGCTTGGGCACGCGGGGTGCTGCGGATGCGGTATCACTCATGGTCTAGGTATCCTCTCACGTCTGCTTCGTAGTCCTCAATAATCTGCGGCCCTGCCGCGCTAAATTCAATTACGGTGTCGCCCACCAGGTCAAAGAGCGCCTCGTTGATGGTATCGACGAGCATGTCCTCGCTCTGTCCCGAGTGCGCCACTGCCGATGTCGCTTGCGCTGCGTTTTGCTCGAGCAGTGCGCGAAGGAAGGCATCTGCGGCGGGCGCGAGTTCGTTTGTGGCGTCAGCGGGCGCAGCAGCTGCGAACGCGGGCGTCGGCGCGAGAAGCGGTGCCACGACACCAAACTGTTCGGTGGATATGGTCGGCTCGTCGGTCAAGTCCTGCCGAATGGATGCCACGACCGGTTCGACAATCGCGTCGGTTACGGGCTCGGCTTCCGGTTGCCCTGAGTCCGCTGCCTCGGCTTCTGCGGATGCGTCGTCCTCGCGTTCCTCATCGATCAAAAGCGCTTCGCGCGTTTGCGCGGCGGCGCTCCGAATGTGCCCCAGCTGGCTCAAATCGATATCGATCTTGATGGGCTGGTGTGCGGCGTCCCACGAAAGCCATGCCATGATCTCGTCATCGATGATCTTGGCCAGATATTTGGGGACCTTCTCCTCCTTCAGGGGGTGGGTGGGGTCTAGGGCCAGGCGTAGGCGTTGGTCGCAGGCGCGCATCATCTCACCAAGCTTGCTGCTTTTTTGCCTGCTGCCGTGAATTCGCATGCATTCCCAAAAGCCGTTTTGGCAGCGGTAGATGTGAATGGGGTCCAGGCGATATTCGCAGTCCTCGTGGCGCTCGGGCGCAAAGAACACGGCCGAGGCAAACATGGTGTAGGGCATGGCCGTCTCCTCCCCAAACAAGCTCGCTACGATGCCGGTCTTTCGGTGCGTGTCATAGTAGCGCGCCATACGGACATACACGGCGCATGCCACGTGGCGCAGGTCGCGATGGTGGGAACGGTCGAGCCGTGAGTTATTCAGGTTGTACGTGGAGAGGGCGTTTATAGCGGTCATGAGTCGCTCCTCGCCTGCCTCGTCGGGCGGAAGGGGGAGCGTGGGCTCGGAGGTTTTGCGACGCTTGGGGACTTGGGCCGACGGCGCCGGTACAGGCGAGAGGTCTCGCGCTGCGCGGCGTAGCTCGATAAGGGCGTTATCGAACATGACGGTTTTAGAGTCGCGAAGTAGCTTGGGGTCGAGTCCGTGGAAAACGGCGTAATCCTGCAGCCACACGCGCGCAAACCGGTCGATGCCGGGCTCGAAGGCGCGATAGACATCCCAAAAGGCCTTGATCTTGTTAAAACCTTCGAGCGGATCATCTACGCCAATGCCGCAAATCAGCTCATAGAGATACAGAAAGGCAAAGGATGTAGACGTTTCCTCGACGGTTCCGCGACGCACTTGGGCACGCCAGGTAAAGTAGCCGCGCAACTGTCGATCGCTCATGGCATTGTAGGTGGGAAAGTACGACTTAAAGGTGCCGTTGTAGGGGCAGTCGTCCTCAAAGTCGGCCATCAGCAGGCCCTGACGGTAAAAAAGCTCGGCTTCCGAAAGCCAGCGACCCGCGCCGCCTTTGGGGTCATCCTGCCAGCGCGATATCTCGCGCATCTTGCGGTATTGGTCGGGAAGGAAGTTCTGCATCTGTCGGCCGGTCTTGAGAATCGGCTCGTCTGCATAGACTTCATGTGAGAAGCGGGCAGACTGATGGGTCCGGGCCTCGGCCATAATGCGCTCGATGAGCATCTTGATGTCCTGGTCGGCCACCGCTCCTCCTCTCGAACGCAGCCACGGTGACCTCATATCATAGCACAGCATCAAACAGGTGTTCGAGATACCGCTGCGTTGATAGATTTAGAACAGGAGGGCGTAGATGACGGCGATGACGACGGAGGGGAGCATATTGGCCGTGCGGAAGGTCTGAGGACGGATGAGGTTGACGCCGACGCAGAAGATGAGCATGGAGCCTACGAGCGAAAGGCTGTTGAGGGCTGCCGTAGTCATGATGGGGGAGAGCGCGCCGGCAAACAACGTGATCGTCCCCTGGAACACGGCGACGGGCAGGGCGGAGAAAATGCAGCCGCGGCCAAGCGACGCCGTCATGGTGCAGACGATGATGCAGTCCAATGCGCCTTTCAGGGCAAGCGTTGACCAGTCACCGAGCAGACCGTCCTGGATCGATCCCACAATGGCCATGGCGCCGATACACACGGTGAGTGAAGTCGAGACAAAAGCGTTGGTGAACTCGTTATCGCCCTCGCTGCCGGTTTTGCGCTTGAGCCATTCGCCAAGGTTCTCGATGGCGGCCTCCAAGTTGATGGCCTCGCCGATGAGCGAGCCGAGGGCGAACGAGACGATGAGCATGGTGGTGCCGGTGGTCGCTAGCGCCTTCCCATCGATAAGGAGCATCTTTTGCATGGTGCCGCCAAGGCCGATAAACAGGACGCACAGCCCCGATGCTTTCATGAGCGTGTCTTGGATGCGCGGTGTAATGAAGCGGCCGCCCGCTAATCCCAAAAGACCGCCCGCAACTAAAAGCCCAACGTTGATGATTGTTCCCAAGCCCGGCATGAGCCCTCCTGTATTGATGCCAACGTGGCAATCGTAGCAGAACGAAATGCGAGGTACATCGCGACTCATCTAATACGTTATATAAGTGGTATTAGGAATGATGCGCGGCATTTAAGCCTCAGGTGGTTGTCGGGACATAGGGATAGTATTCAAAGCGCAGTGTTATAAGCCGCTGTGGGGATTCAATAGCCGCGGCGATGATATTGGCATCGCGGGCACGATCAAACCCTTCGAGTTCGATCTGATACGAGACGTCTTGCATAATGTCCAGACGTCGCCAGGCCAGGAGTGTGTCGCCATCGAATTCCAAGGTCTTGCCTCCGTCTGGAGCAACGGCGTATAGACGCAGCTTGGCGGTGGTTGCAGGGTCGACAACTGTGACCTTTTTAATTTCGTTTCGAGTATTCTTGGCGCCCAACAAGGTGAGCAGTGTTGGGGCCACGACCTCGCCCGATGGCAAAAAGACGACTTCGATGGATTCAGGAAATGCGATGATAGCCGACTTGCGGACGGGCTGATTGGCGGCGGCAACTTCGATGTTCGCAGCGTCGATGACCTCTGTGTGGTCGAGCGCGGCAAGCACGCAGCAGTTACCTTCATCGATCTCTTGAGGATCAGCAAGCCCCAGACTGTCCGCGAGCTCGGGATCGTTTGGATCGGCAGCGGGCTCATTCGGCGCTTCGAGAGAAGCTGGGACGCTGTTTGTCGGCGACGGCGTGTCGCCCGCACCTGCTTCTTTGTCCGCGCTCTCTTCTTGTATGGTTGCGTTGATGGGTTCGTCGTTTGGGGGGAGCGTCTTGGCGTCAAACGCGGAGGGGAGAATTCCGATGGCTCCGGATCCGTTCCACTCCATTTCGAGAAGCGCCGGGTCGGCAAGAATGCGTTGCCTGCTTTGCGCGTGGGCATCGATTTCAATAGGGCCTGCCTCTATCCCTCGTGTAAGGCTGAGTGATCCGACTGGCTTCTCGAAATGAGCGTCTGTGTCTTTGGTGCTGACGGCGTAGAACAGCAGGGACGCTTCTCCCGCCGCGATAACATCGGTACCGGCTTTGGTCAGCCGAAACGATGCCGTGAATGAGAGGGTGGGCTGCGCATCGTCTGCATTCGCGGCGGCGCAGCCCAGACATATACCGCCTCCTTTCTCGAAAAACGCACCGTCGAAGGCGACCTTCGCTCCGTTCGCCGAGTCATCGACCGAAGCGATGTCGATGCGCAGCTCTAAATTGCATGGATCGCCATCTGCATCGAGCACAACCGAGCGCCACGTGCAGACGGCGCACCCCGCCTGGGAGCCGTTTGCCTTGTTCGAACGCTTGATATCCACGACTATCGAGCCGTCCGTATTACGACGAAGGCATCCCGAGGTTGAGATCACGGCCTGTGCGATCGAAAAACGCTCGCACGCAATGGCGCTCGACGGATTTGGTGCGGAACTTAGGGCTACTGGTAAGGAGTCTGCCATGACGGGAGTCGCCCAAGCGGCGACAGGCGTTCCGGTTGCGAGCGCGCCGCAGAGTGCGACGACGGGCAAAAGGTTCTTCGATGCCATGGGGTCTCCTTAGCTAATTTAGTGCGGCCTGTCCGTGTTTTGTTTCTGGCTGCGTTTGATGTGCAGACCGAGGCCGGCGGTTCCCGCGCCTGCTGCTGTGGCGCCTGCTGCCAAGAGCCATCGTCTGTCGCCTGTCTGCGCCAACGGTTCCTCGCGGTCGCCGCGGTCGAGCTCCGAGAGGTCGACCGTCACTTGCGTGGCGGCCTGCGCCTGTTCTTGCTGGGCAAAGGCCATGGCTGGCCCAAACGCTAGGATGCTGACGGCGGCGGCCAGGGCGACGGCCTTATGCCGTGTGCGCACCGGGCTCGACCGTCCAGGTGATCGTCGCAACCTGATCGCCTTCGCCGGTTACGCGGAAGATGTCGCGCGTGACGCGGGCGACGTTTCCGCTTGTCTTGAGCTTGATTTTGTCCGTGCCGCCGGCAATGCCCTGGTAGCCCATGTCGAAGGCTGCATTCTTGGAAAGATCGAGGCCCGTCCCTTGCGCGGCGGCGCTGGCGTTCTGGAGCGCGCCGTCGGGGCCGACCTTAAAGTCGATGGAGTTCTGCGCGGTTCCGGCCTTGGCGTCGGCGGCAATGGTCCAGGTGTTCATGGCGTCGATCTTCATGTTGGTGACATGGATGCCGTAGGCCGAATGATTGTCGATGGTGGTCGCGTCTTCTGAGGGGCCCTGAAGCGTGCCGTCGGCCTTGGCGACGAAGGGAATAACCGTCGGAACTTTGAACTCAACGTTGTCGATCTCGGTCCTGACCATTACCTTCGTGGTTCCAACGCGCCCGGCTGCCATAGCTGGCGTCGGGGCGGCGCCCATTGCGAGCGCGAGCGCGAGCCCTGTGCCCACGACGAGCGCTCTGACTCCGTTCATGTTCCTGGTGATGTCCATGGTCGTTCCTTTCTATTCGCCGCGGGCCGTCCCCGCGATGATTGGACGAATGCTGGTGAATTGCATGCGGTGCCGTGTCGGCCGGAAGGCTAGTTCTCGGTTTGCTCAACCCGTACCTTGACACGTGTCGGATTGCCGTGGCTGTCGAGGGTCTTTGCATCGAGTGCCTGGATCTCGATGTACGCCTCGCCTTCTTTGATGTCGCCGGCGGGGCACGTCTCGATTGTCTTGCCGGTCTCGACCACACCGGATTCGTACATGGTCTCGTCGTTTTGGATGACGCGGAATCGCTGGGGAAATTTATTGTCTTGGACGTTTTGCACGTTGACGCGCAGTTTGCCGTCCTCCTGCAGCTGAGCGACCGGCGCGACCGAAATCGTCATCATGTTGTCGCGGACGATGGCGTCGAGCTCATCTTGGATTTCCTGGCGCGTTTTGCCCTCGGCCGTCGTAACCGAAGCGCCCGCCTCGGGTACGGGCTGCGACTGCCAAACGTATAGTCCTACGGCGACAAGGGCACAGACGATGGCCAAGCAGGCAACGATGAGCTTCTTGCGACGACCCAGGCCTGCAAAGTGGGGTGGCTTCTTCGCGCTCATGCGGCATCCTTGGCGGTATAGACGCGCGCAAAGGTGGACGGGTCCGCTCCAAAGAGCATGTGAAGCATCAGACGGCGCGAGTAGACGAGCTCGTTGAAGTCGGGAGGGAGCTCGATGTCGTGGATATGCGCGATGTGGTGGGCGAGCGCCGAGAACGACTCGGGGTCGCAGATCACATCGGTGGTAACGTGGTAGACCGTCGTATCGGGGAATGCCTCTTCGTCGAAAGGCAGGAGATGGGGATCGTCGTCGACTTCGATGGCGATGCCGTACTGGGGCCAGTAATATGCCATGGGAACCTCCCTGCTTCTGGGCCAAAACTTCTATCGGTTTTGGCTGTCGACGCCGACCTTATCAGCCGCTACTTGACCAATTTCTGACCAAATGCTTGACGGATTGGCGTCTCCGCAGGTAAAAGGCGGCAAAAAATACTCCAACTTTTTTCGAGCGACAATCGCGCGGTCGGCGACGGCGGGGCCATATGTGTCAAAAGCATCGTCTGCCGAGGAAATCAAGCCGCTCGCCGAATTGCACGAACGTAAAAAACGCCAATTATGGAGACGGTCTCGAACACGTCGACGAAACGATGCGGTAACATCTCCCTGCAAACACTGTAGTTAGCTAAAGGGGGAGTTCGCGTGTCTGCAACCATCAAACCCTTCACCGACGAGTTCGAAGAGTATGGCCGCGATGAATCTCGCGCATCGGGCGAGGCCTCGAGCATCTCGTTTCCGACAACGGAAAACGAGGTCCGTGCCATTTTGGAAAAGCTCCATGCCGAGCGTGTTCCGGTAACGGTTCAGGGCGCCCGAACCGGCCTTGCCGCCGGCGCCGTGCCCCACGGCGGGCATATCCTCAATACTTCCCGTATGAATCGCTATTTGGGCCTTCGCCGCGATGAACAAGGCCAATTTCTGCTGCGCGTGGAGCCGGGCGTTGTGCTCTCGGAGCTGCGCAAGCAGCTGAGCAAGAAGGTGCTGCCGACCGCTGGTTGGGACCAGGCATCGCTTGAGGCCTACGAGGAGTTCCAAGAGGCTCCCGAGCAGTTTTTTCCCACCGATCCCACCGAGGCGTCTGCCTGTCTGGGCGGCATGGCGGCATGTAACGCCTCCGGTGCCCGCAGCTACGCCCACGGCCCCATGCGCCCACATATCACGGGACTCCACGTCGTGCTGGCGGATGGCGACCTGCTCGAACTTCACCGTGGCGAGGTTTTTGCACGGGGTCGTCGCCTTTCGCTCGTCACGGTGCAGGGCCACACACTCGAGCTCGATCTTCCTGGCTACACCATGCCCAAGACCAAAAATGCCTCGGGTTATTTTGTTGCGGACGATATGGACGCCATCGACCTCTTTATCGGCGCTTGTGGCACGCTCGGCGTTATCACTGAGCTCGAGATTGCCCTGCAAGCGGCACCTGCGGTCGTTTGGGGTGTGAGCTGCTTTTTCGATAGCGAAGACAAGGCCGTGTCCTTTACCGATTCCGTGCGTCCCGTGCTGTCCCATGCCGCCGCTATTGAGTATTTCGATGCTGGTGCTCTGGATATCCTGCGTCGCCAGCGCGAGCAGTCGACGGCGTTTGCCTCGCTGCCGGCGCTCGACAAAGAGGCCAAGGTCTGTGTTTACGTGGAGCTCGACTGCGATGACGAGGCCCAGGCGACTGAGGAGCTGTATCACTTGGGGTGGGTACTAGAGCTTGCGGGCGGCCGCGACGATGCGACATGGGTCGCGCGCACCGAGGTCGATCGCGAGTGCCAGCGGTTCTTCCGCCACGCGGTGCCCGAGAGCGTCAACATGCTTATCGACGAGCGTCGCCGCACGGATCCCACCATCACCAAACTGGGGTCGGACATGTCGGTGCCCAACGCACGCTTGGCCGATGTCATCGCCCTTTATCGCCGTACGTTGTCCGAAAGTGGGCTTGAATCTGCCGCCTGGGGGCACATCGGTAACAACCATCTGCATGTGAACATTCTGCCGCGCGATGCGCAGGATTACCGCCGCGGCGGAGAACTCTTTGCCCAGTGGGCTTCCGAGGTCACGGCCATGGGCGGTGCCGTCTCCGCAGAACACGGCGTCGGCAAGATCAAGGCGGGCTTCTTGGAGACGATGTACGGTCACGAGGCCATGGTCGAGTCGGCGCGGCTCAAGCTCCAGCTCGATCCCGACGGGCAGCTGGGTCGCGGCAACCTGTTTTCGGAAAAGCTCTTGGATGAGCTCGTCCAGAAAGGGGGCGCGTGAAGATGAGTGATTTCCATATGGTGGTGTGCGTCAAGGCCGTGCCGGGCAGCACCGAGGTCAAGATGGACTCCAAGACCAATACCATCGTGCGCGATGGCAAGCAGGCGGTCATTAATCCCTTTGACGCGAGCGCTTTGGAATGCGCGCTGGCGCTGAAGGACGACTTTATCGGCTTTGGCATGGACGTGCGCGTAACGGTGGTGTCGATGGGCATCCCCGCGACTGAATCGCTATTGCGCGACTGCATCGCCCGAGGCGCCGATGACGCACTACTGCTGACCGACCGCGCCTTTGCAGGTGCCGATACCCTGGCAACCACCTATGCCCTCAAGTGCGGCATTGAGGCGCTCGACGAGGACTTCGACCTGCTCATCTGCGGCAAGATGGCGGTGGACGGCGATACGGCCCAGATTGGTCCCGAGCTTGCCGGTGCCTTTGAGATTCCCTGTGTGACCGACGTGAGCTGCGTGCAAAGCGCGGGCTTTACGACCTGTGGTTCACTGGCGCTCGTTCACGGATGCGATGCCGGCGAGGAGACGGTCTATCTTGAGATGCCGTGCGCGATGACGACCGCCAAGGAGATTGGCCAACTGCGCATGCCGAGCATTGCCGGTATTCGTGCGGCCGAGGAGGCGGACGTGCGCGTGGTCAACGCTGCCGACGTACATGCCGACCCTGCGCGTTGCGGTCTTGCTGGCTCGCCGACGCAGGTCGTGCGATCGTTTGTGCCCGACCGCGACCAAACGTGCGAGGCCGTTGACGGAACGGCGTCCGAGCAGGCGGCAAAACTTGCCAAGATTATCGAGGGGATGGCATAGATGAGCGGACTGATTATCGATAGCGAAGCCTGTATCGGCTGCGGTCGCTGCGTTCGCGCCTGTGCCTCGGGCGGTATCGTAGTGGAAGGCGAGCGGCCCAACCGTTGCGCCCGCGTAACCGACGGCTGCATCCTATGCGGCGGGTGCGTCGACGCCTGCCCTGTCAACGCTATCTCGATCGAGCGTGACGAGGCCGCTGGCGCGGTGGGCCTTGATGCATATCGAGACATTTGGGTATTCGTGCAGACCGACGAGCACGATACGGTGACTCCCGTTGCCTATGAACTCATGGGCAAGGGACGAGAGCTTGCCGATGCTCGCGGCTGCCGTCTGGTGGCACTGGTCGGCATGAGCCCCGAGGGCTCGCTCGGGGACCTCGAACACCTGGTTTGTGCCGGCGCGGACGAGGTCCTAGTCTGTCGCGACGAGCGCCTGCGCCAAAACGATGCGGAGGTCTACGCCCGCTTGATCTGCGATTTGGTAGCCGAACGCAAACCCGAGGCCATCCTATACGGTGCGACCGCTTTTGGCCGCGAACTGGCACCCGGCGTTGCCGTGCGTTTGCAGACGGGCCTTACGGCTGACTGCACCGTACTTTCGATGGATACGGAGACGGGGCTGCTGCAGCAGACGCGTCCGGCGTTTGGCGGCAACCTGATGGCCACCATCGTCTGCCCCAATCATCGTCCCCAGATGGCAACGGTTCGTCCCGGCATCTTTAAGGCGCCCGACTTTGACTACGACCGCTCTGGCACGATCACCCAGATATCGCTTGCGGATGATGCTAAGGCTCGTGTCGAGATCTCGATTCCCGCCGAGGAGTGGGGACAGCAGACTTCGATTGCCGATGCCGAGCGCCTGGTCGTGGTGGGCCGTGGCATTGGCTCCAAGAAGAATCTGCCCCTGATGCGAAGGCTCGCCGAGGCTCTGGGAGCCGAGCTTGGTTGCACGCGACCTGTCGTGGAGGCCGGCTGGTTGGAGTATCGCCATCAGATTGGCCAGACCGGCGTATCGGTTTCGCCCAAGCTTCTCGTGAGTATCGGTGTTTCGGGCGCCATCCAGCATCTTGCCGGCATCGGTGGGGCGGAGTGCATTATCGCCATCAACGAGGACCCGGATGCCCCTATTTTTGGTGCTGCCCAGTACAAGGTTGTCGGTGATGCCGTCGAGGTCGTCGAGGAGCTGCTGGCCCAGCTTGAGCGCTAGGCGCGCGCCAGCCAGTCGCGCATCTCGTCCTTTAGGCGCTCCCAGGTCGCTTGCGTGGCGGGATTGGTAAAGGGGCGCGTAATGCCAAAGGGTGCGTCGAGCAGGCGGTAGATATCGCCCTGCTCGCGCGCCAGCGCGCGGCTCGCTGGATAGACGAGCTCAAACATAAAGCAGATGAGTCCCACCAGGTAGTCTGCGGGCTCGTTGCGTTCATCGCGTGCGACGCAGCGGTGCTCGTCAAAGGCGGCAAGTGTCGGCGACGAGAAACGGCTGCCGAGAAACGTCTTCTCGTCCACCTTGAGGATAGTGTCGACAGTGCTGTCGGCGATGGTGCGCATAATGTCGATCTTGTCGCCATCGCGCACGATATCGCAGAAGCGCCGTGTGCGCTCGTCGAGTTGTGCCGCCAGGCGAAAGTCGCTGTGATAGGCAATGCTTGCGCGGATGAGCTCGTCGTGCTCGTCAGTCTCGATAAAATCTCGGATGCTTGTTGTGGCAGGCGCGTCGTCGGGATTCTCGCCAAAGAGGACCTCGATGCCCAGCGCCGCATGGCTCATGCTCTCGGCGTCCTTAAAGGTGTCCCGGCGTCGCAGCTGCTCAAAGCGGCCCATATCGTGCAGCAGGCCGCAAAGCCATGCCAGGTCAATATCTTCTGACGACCAGTCCTGCTCGCGCGCCACGGCATCGCATGCCTCGGCAACGTGGTACGTATGCTCGATTTTGAGCGCGATGCGTGGGTTGGTGGCGTCGTAGGCATCGGTGTAGCTTTTGAAGGCCGCGCGCGCCCGGTCTCGATCGATAGCTGTCATAATGACTTCCTAAAAAGTTGTGTCTTTCGATCCGGTGGCAATTGTAGGTGAACTCGGTTGCTGTCGGATGATGATTCTGCCGTGTCGCTACATGCGGTTCGGAGACCTTGTCAGGATGAGAAGCGTATGGTGCTCAAAATCGTTAGAACCGTCTGGCCAGTGATGCTTACCTATGTTGCAATAGGCGCGCCGTGCGGAATGATCATGGGGCAGACGGGAATGGAGCCCTGGATGGTCTTTGCCCTGAGCAGCACGTTTGTGACGGGCAGCGGCCAGTTTATGATCTGCAATCTTTGGCTGGCGGGCGTACCGGCACCTTCGATTATCGCGAGCGTCGCCGCCATCTCCTCGCGTTTTGCACTATATTCGGCATCGCTTGCCCCGCATCTGAAGAGTGCCTCGAAGTGTCAGACGCTGGCGGTCACCGCGACGCTTACCGAAGAAGCGTACGGCATCTCGCTAGCCAATTTGGTCGAGAAGGACGACTGGGGCCCGCGTGAGTCCTTCGTGCTCAACGTGATCCTTATCGCAACATGGGGCGTTTCGTGTACGACGGGCGGCATCGTCGGCACCGTTGTCGATGTTCCCACCGCCATTGCAGCCTTTGTCTGCACCTCGCTCTTTATCTGCCTGCTCTTTTCGCAGCGGCTGTCGCGCGGCAACGTTGTCGCGGCGGTTTCGGGCGCGGTGTCCGTCGCCGTATGCAAGTTCTTGGGCCTCACGAATATTGCCGTGCCGGCAAGCGTCGTGGTCGGCATTGCCATTGCGCTGGCGTGCGATGCTGTATTTGACGGAAGAGGTGCCCGCGATGCCCGTTAACGAGTTCTTGGTTCTGTGGCTGTCGTCGTGGGCTGCTATCGCGTTCTTTCGCATCGCGCCGGCGTTCGCCTTGCGCGGGCGGACCCTGTCGCCCCGCATTACCGAGGCCCTGGGCTATATCCCGCCCGCTGCCTTTGCCGCGCTGGTCGCCAACGACTTGGTGAGCCCCGGCGCGTTCGACGCGGGACTCTGGCCTGCCTTGGTTCCCTGGATTGCGGCCGCCGGCGTCGTGGTCGTGGCGGTCAAGACAAAATCGATGCTGTGGTGCTGCGTCTCGGGCATCGTACTCTATATCGTCTTGAGCCTTATATAGGGGTGGCGTCGCGGGCGCCGAATCTCGTTCCATCCCAACTTGTCGAATTTTTCACCGAGCTGGTCTATTTCTTCTGGTACCATGGTCAAACTTTACTGTAGCAAAGCGTGACGTGGGCTTTTGTACCCCGTCAGCGGAAATGGGGGTTTCATGGCACAGGAAGCAACCGCCAACGAGCAAAAGAAATTCAAGGTCCCGCGCATTCCGGGCGACATCATGATCTATCCGATGATCGTCGGTCTTTTGCTCAACACCTTCTGCCCGCAGGTTTTTGAGATCGGCGGCTTCTTTACGGCTGCCTGCCGCGGTGGCTCCAATACCATCGTCGCCGCGATCCTGCTGTTTGTGGGCGCCGGCATCAGCTTTAAGTCCACGCCGGGCGCCATCAAGACCGGCATCGTTGTGCTGATTCCCAAGCTGGTCGTCGCAGCGGCTCTCGGCCTAGGCGTGGCATATTTCTTTAACGACAACTTCCTGGGTCTGAGCTCCGTGTCTATCATCGGCGGCATTACGTTTTGCAACATGGCGCTCTATACGGGCATCATGGGCGAGTTCGGCGATGAGTCCGAGCAGGGCGCTGTCGGTATCCTGTTCTTTACGGCCGGCCCCGCCGTCACGATGACCATCCTTGGTGTTTCGGGTCTCGCCAACATCCCCGTCGGCACCATCATCGGATCCATCCTGCCGCTTGTTGTCGGTATGGTCCTGGGCAACCTGTTCCCGTTTATCAAGAACCTGCTGGTTCCCGGCGCCAATCCCGCGATCGCTGTAATTGGTTTTCAGCTCGGTGCGTCCATGAGCCTTTCGAGCTTCATCGCCGGTGGCATCTCGGGCATCCTGCTGGGTCTCATCACGCTCTTTATCGTCGGCCCCATCACCTTTGCGTTCGAGCGCCTGTGCGGTGGTAACGGCAAGGCGGCCGTTGCCTGCTCCACCATTGCCGGCACGGCCATGACCACGCCGGTCGCCCTCGCCGAGGTCGCTCCGCGCTATGCCGAGCTTGCGCCCACCGCGTATGCGCAGATCGCCACCGCCGTCATCATCACGGCAATCATGGCCCCGATTCTGACCGGCTGGGTCGATAAGAAGTTCTGCCACGGCGAAGAAGATCTGTCGCCTGCCGGTGTCGAGGCCATCGAGGAGGCTGTCGCGACCGACATCGATGGTGAGTAACGGCCGTTACCGATAATTGATTCCGGCGTGCAGTTCGCGCCGTCCGAGCGCCCGAACAGAAACTGTTTTGCAGTGATGTTCGGGCGCTCTGCTATTATTCCCCTTACCCCTGCGGAGTAGGGGGTGTTTGTTGCCCAGATTCGAATTGGGCGATTCTGACCACTTGGATATTGAAGGGATGGCGCTAGTGGTTAAGGCACTCAAGATTGAGATATTCGTGCTATGCATGATTGTTCTTATCGGGCTTGCCGTGCGAAGTCGTCGCTCCCTGTTCTCGAGCACCCAGCAGCTATTGTTTAGCATGCTTGGCTACACCTCTGCCGCGTACATATTATTCGATATGATCTGGACGCTTTCGGACGGTGTGGACGGCACGTTGGGCATTGCTGCCAACTGGATTTCCAACGCGGTTTCGTTTTCGCTCTTTGCCATCGCGTGTCTCATTTGGTTTATCTATTCCGAGACGGTGCAGGGTTCTCGCCTTTTGACCTCGCGTTATAGGGTGGTGCTTGTAGCGTTGCCTACGGCTCTGGTGGTCGTGCTGGCGTTTACCAGTTACTGGACGCACGCCCTGTTCTATATCGATTCGCAGGGCGTGTATCGTCGCGGCTTTGCCTATATGATCCAGCCCATCGTCAGCTACTGTTACGTTATACATACGTCCCTGCATGCGTTTGTGCAATCTCGCAGGGTCGAGAGCCTGCAGACGAAGGCTATCTATCGAACCTTAGCATTTTTCGCCATTCCGGCCCTGGTGGGCGGTACCTTTCAGGTCGTATACTCGGTGCCCGGCCTTTGTGTCGGCATAATGATTAGCATGTTGCTGCTCTACATCATCTACCAGGAGCAGCTCATCTCGACCGACCCGTTGACTGGCCTCAACAATCGCAACCGTTTTGAGACCTATATGCTGTCGCTCTTCTCAAATGTGGATCAGGCCGAAGATGTGTATCTGCTTATGATGGACGCCGACGGCTTTAAGCAGATTAACGATCGCTATGGACATGTGGAGGGCGACCATGCTCTTCAGGTTATATCCGCTGCACTCAAAGAGGTCTGCTCGGCGTCTGGTGGCTTTATCGCACGCTACGGTGGCGATGAGTTCGTGGTGCTCCAAAAGGCAGTGGCGGAACAGGATATCATGCATCTGTGCGCGACAATCAACGACGAGCTCGCGTGCGCCGAGGTGCCGTATGCATTGCGGATGTCCATCGGTTACGCGCGGGTCGGCGATAGTGTTGATACCTGGCAAGACTTACTTCGCGCTGCCGATGCGGAGCTCTACCGCGTC